>CAMYIO010000029.1 GCA_947258515.1 uncultured Ectothiorhodospiraceae bacterium | reverse complement strand
GGACAGGTGCTGTCATTACATACCTCAGGGGGGGCTGTTGGCAATGTCTCTCTGCCTCAATTTTGCTGCCTATGTCGGGGTCAGCAGGTTTTCTTTCATGATAACCACTTCATACCTTTCCCTGGCTACCTTCGTGATGGTTTCCGCAAACTGTGGATGATCATTCAGGATATGGAGAAAATCGTTCCGATGCAGGATAAAGAGATCGCAAAGGGTTTTTGCTTTGACTGTCGCCGTCCGGGGGATTGACATAAGCAATCCGATTTCGCCAAAAAACTCACCATCTTCCAATGTGTTAATGACATTACCCTCATCATCAATTACCTCGACCTTGCCGCGACAGATTAAGTACATTTCATCTGCCAAATCACCTTTTTTAACGATGGTAATACCCGGACCTACGGCCCTGGGATGAAGTGCCATTATGGCGGTGTTCAGCAACAGCGGATCCGCGTTTTTGAACAGCGGTGATTGTTCCAGTATGTCCGGTGTTACGACTTCGAACCAGTGTCTGCCGTCACGCTCGATCAGATCACTTGAAACCTTCGGACCCCAGGTGGAGCGGTTGTAATTGGGGAAATCCGGTGCAGGTGCCGTTTTCCAGTAGTCCAGTACGGGTTGCACGATCTTCCATGCAGATTCCACGAGATCACCGCGCGAAAACAGCGTTGTATCCCCATGCGTACAGGCGTGGATCAGGATTTCATATCCTGTAGAACGCGTAGCCTTGAAGATGTCTCCATAACTGAAACGCATGTCCACGGTTTGCAGTTGCATTTTCTGACCGGGAATCTTGGCCTGGAACAGTAACTCGATGCCTTGGTAGGGCTGTATGTGGAAAACCAGTCTGTTGGCAGAGAGGTGGTCGACGGGCGTATCCTGGAAGAGAGATTGGGGAGGGCGTTTGAATTGCACGACGATTTCAGTGCTGCGCTTGCAAAGTCCCTTTCCCGAGCGTACGTATATAGGGACACCTGACCAACGCCAGTTGTCGATCGATAATCTGCCCGCCGCGTATGTTTCAGTTATGGACTGTGGTGCAACGTCTTTTTCCTGACGGTAACCCGGCTTCAGCTGCCTTCCCTGACTGTCGCATGAGGGCCCATATTGGCCGCGGACGAAATGCTCTGGTACCTCACTGGCGCTGCAGATATGGATAGATTCCAGCAGTTTGGCCTTTTCATCCCTGATTGCCTCCGGGCTGAATGATCGGGGTGTTTCCATGCAGACATAGGCAAGCATCTGTAACATGTGGTTCTGCACCATGTCCCGCAGTACACCTGTGGAGTCATAGTATCCGCCACGACCTTCGACATCGATCGACTCACAAACGCTGAACTGGATATTGTCGATGTGGTTATTGTTCCACAGTGGTTCGAACATGCCATTCGAGAATCGAAATGCCAGCAGATTCTGGACAGTCTCCTTTCCGAGGTAGTGATCAATGCGGTATATCTGACTCTCGTCCCAATTGTCGAGCAGTTGCCTGTTGAGAGCCTGCGCCGATGCGAAATCAGAACCGAAGGGTTTTTCCACGATAATCCGTGTCCATCCGGGACGATCCTGGAAACCGGCCTGGGAAAGGTTGTCAGATATCGTTCGGAAATAGTCCGGTGATGTCGCAAGGTAAAACAGGATATTGCCGTCGGTTTGGTAATCCGCATCAAGTCGGGAGAGCACCTCAGCGAGTTTTCTGTAGTGATTGCTGTCTTCCAGGTTACCCGAGAGGTAGTGGATGTGGTCTGTGAGTCTGGCCCAGCGGTCCTGGTCGAATTCCCTGCGCGTGTGAAAACGCTGGATGCCCTGGTCTTTGCTGCCGATTAGTACGCGGTATTCTTCTGAGCCGATAGAGCGTCTGGCGGTACCCAGGACAGCAAATCGTTCCAATAACAATCCATCGCAGGCCAGGTTATACAGTGCCGGCATCAAGAGTCGCCTGCACAGGTCTCCTGTTGCACCAAACACTACCATAATGCAGGGGGCCGCAGGTGGAGTGGTCTCTTCGGTCTTCATTCTGACAGAGCCAAATACTCGTCCACCCTGTGTCATCGATTAGCTCCCGGTTCTGTGTCGATATCCAGCTGAATTTTGATGCAGGTCAATCAGATTGCTGTCCATCTCCCGGTACAATTCCGGTGGCATTCACGGTTCATGTCAGTGCGGATGGATCTGTGTATTCTGCCACCCGGGATGCCGGGCAGCAAAGAGAGAATGTCATGGCTATGGGAGTACTGTATGCAAACGAAACTCGACAATGTTGATGATTCTCCGGACGAACCGGTACGCACAGGCACAGGAATAACGGTGCTGAAAAAGGCATTTTTCGACAACCTGTATTACATCCAGGGTCGTTTCCCGGAGGTGGCAACAGCAAACGATAACTACCAGGCATTGGCTTATACAGTCCGTGACCGACTGCTGCACCTGTGGATCACGACGGCGAAAACCTACAAAGACACGCGTGCACGCACTATTTGCTACCTGTCTGCCGAGTATTTGCTCGGACCGCACCTGGGGAACAATCTCATGAACCTGGGTATCACGGATAACACTCGTCAGGCCATGCAGGAAATCGGCCTGGACCTGGATGAGTTACTCGAGCAGGAGGAAGAGCCCGGCCTCGGAAACGGCGGGCTCGGGCGCCTCGCCGCCTGTTACATGGACTCTATGGCCGCCCTCCAGATACCCGCGATTGGCTATGGAATCCGCTATGAGTTCGGTATGTTCGATCAGCAAATCAAGGATGGCTGGCAGGTAGAGATCACGGACAAGTGGCTGCGAAAAGGTAATCCGTGGGAAATCAAACGGCCCGAGATCACCTTCCAGATAAAACTGGGTGGTCATACCGAGCACATCACTGACGATAATGGTCACTACCACGTTGCGTGGATACCTGCGCGCCAGGTGAAGGGCGTGGCGCACGATACCCCGGTAATTGGCTATCGCGTCAACAATGCGAACCTGTTGCGATTGTGGTCCGCAGAGGCAACGAAATCTTTCGATTTTCAGGCCTTCAATGCAGGTGACTATTACCGTGCCGTTGACGAGAAGGTGATCTCGGAAAACCTGACCAAGGTCCTGTATCCGAACGATGAATCGGCAGGTGGGCGGGAGTTGCGTCTGGAGCAACAGTACTTCCTTGCCTCCTGCTCTCTGCAGGATATGATCCGTATCTTCAGACAGATGGATGAATGCCTTGACCGGTTCGACGAAAAATACGTGGTTCAGCTCAACGACACACATCCGTCGATCGCGATAGTCGAATTGATGCGTCTGCTGATCGATGAACATGCCATGGACTGGGATACGGCCTGGAAAGTAACACACAGAAGCTTTGCCTATACCAATCACACCCTGTTGCCCGAGTCACTGGAGAAGTGGCCTGTGTCCCTGTTTGAAAAAATCCTGCCGCGGCATCTGGAGATCATCTACGAAATAAACCGGCGGTTTCTGGAAGAAGTCAGCGAACAGTTTCCGGGTGACGAAGGACTTGTCTCTCGGTTATCGCTCATAGACGAGGGTGGTGAACGCTATGTGCGCATGGCCAATCTTGCCTGCGTGGGCAGTTTTTCTATCAACGGTGTTGCCGCACTCCATACACAGTTACTCGAGGAAAGCCTGCTGCAGGATTTCTACCGTCTCATGCCGGATAAGTTCAGCAACAAGACCAATGGCATAAGCCCCCGCCGTTTTCTTATGCTGAATAACACCGGATTGTGCCGCCTTATCTGTGATGCACTTGGCGGAGATCACTGGACCAGGAATCTCGGCGAACTGCGCCGTCTCGAGATGTTCGTTGACGACGCGGGTTTCTGCGAGCGGTGGAGGGCAGTCAAGCAGGGCAACAAGCAGGCGCTGGCCGGATTCATACAGCGGCAGATCGGTGTGGTCGTGGACCCGCAGACACTCTTCGATGTCCAGGTAAAGCGCATCCACGAGTACAAGCGCCAGCATCTGAATGTGCTTCACATCATTACGCTCTATAACAGGCTGAAGCAGAATCCGGAGCTGGATATGGTGCCACGCACATTTATCTTCGGAGGAAAGGCGGCACCTGGTTATTACATGGCCAAGCTCATCATCAAGCTGATCAATTCGGTAGCAGAGGTTATCAATAGCGACCCGGATGTCAGGGGGCGACTCATGGTGGTCTTCGTGCCGGACTATAATGTCAAGAACTCGTGCCTGGTTTATCCGGCAGCTGATCTCTCGGAACAGTTATCACTGGCTGGTAAGGAAGCATCCGGAACAGGCAATATGAAGTTTTCAATGAACGGAGCACTGACTATCGGCACCCTGGACGGGGCCAACATCGAGATACGCGAGGAAGTCGGGGCGGAGAATTTCTTTCTGTTTGGACTCACTGCGTCTGAGGTTGCACACAACAAGGCAATGGGCTATCGGCCCCGGACCTATTATCAAGGCAACGATTCACTGCGCGCTGCCATTGATCTGATAGCTTCCGGACATTTCTCTCGGGGCGATCGGGAGTTGTTCCGTCCGTTGCTCGATTCGCTGTTAAGCAATGACGAGTACATGCTGTTTGCCGATTACCAGTCATATATCCATGCCCAGGATGAGGTGGAACACACCTGGCGTGATACCGATCTATGGTCATGTATGTCGATCCTCAATGTGGCGAGAATGGGCAGATTTTCCTCTGACCGTGCAGTCCTGGAGTACTGCAAAGAGATATGGCACATATCACCTCTAGCGATCAATATATGATGTGTGGTCTCGAATTCGAAGTTTAGCTGTAGTCAATAGATGGGCGAGGAGTATCAGCAGATCCTTCATAGCAGAGCGGGGTAGTAGCCATCAGTGGCAAGTCTGTCAAAGCTGTCGCTTTCAGGTGGTTATAGCTAATTCGCCATACACACCACACGACAATTTTCTTGAATCCTGAAATGCCTTACTATATAGTAAGGAATACTCCATACAGTAGTGCAGAGGATTGCATTTCATGACAACTGCAACCATTACAAGCAAGGGTCAGGTCACCATTCCGAAGGACGTGAGGCGCCGCCTCGGTATCGGTACCGGTGACCGGGTGGAATTCGTCGAAATTCAGGATGGGGTTTTTCAGATCGTTGCTGCAACTCAGGATGTCCAGGCACTTAAAGGCATCGTGCCCAAACCTGAAAAGCCTGTCACGATAGAGGAAATGAATCAGGCTATTGCTGAAATAGGAGGTGCTGATTGATTGGGCTCGATACCAATGTCGTGATCCGTTACCTGGTTCAAGATGATAAAAAGCAATCCACTGCCGCGACTCGCTTTATCGAGAAATCGTTATCCACGGATGCTCCCGGTTATATCAACCATATTTGCTTGTGCGAGATCGTATGGGTGCTGCAGCGTTGCTATGGTGTTGCAAAGCCGCAGGTGCGAGAGATTATCGAGGGATTGCTCACGACCAAGCAGTTTAATGTAGAAAACGTTGAAGTCACCTGGAAAGCGTTGCGTGCATTTGATGCAAATAGTGCCGACTTTTGTGATGCGTTAATCGCTCAGGTAAATATTCACCGTGGCTGTGAGTACACTGTTACCTTTGATAAGAAAGCAGCAAGCCTGCCGGGGTTTGATCTATTGGGATAACGATCGGGAATGATCTTTTTGCTGGAGTGCAGAACGCATTACTATTCATGCCGCCAGCTCTTGACCCTACCGCGCTCCGAAAGGTCAACCCGTAACTAATTACTGTGCTTTGCGTCAATTTATCGTGCCGATCGAATATCATGGCCGAATGAAGCGTCTCTTGTATCTTCTCAGTACCACCATAGGCCGCAAACTGATCGTGGCATTGACAGGTATTGTATTGATCCTGTTTGTCGTCGGGCATATCAGCGGCAACCTGACGATCTACATAGGCCAGTCGGCGCTCAACAACTATGCGCACTTCCTGCAGACCAGCCCGATGCTCTGGGTGATGAGGTTGTCCATGCTGGCGATTGTCATGCTGCATGTCGCACTGGGCGTTGCAGTGACGCAGGAAAACAGCCTGGCGAGGCCGGAATCCTGTCATGCCGGTCAATCATGGTATCTGCACGTCTACCAGCGCCGCATGATCATCAGTGGCCTGGTGCTGCTGGCTTTCATTGCCGTTCATGTCGCGCACCTGACCCTGGGCGCCGGCATCGGCGAGGTGTTCCGGTTGAAGGATGCCAGCGGTCATGTAGATGTCTATTCACGAGTTGTGACGACTTTTCAAAATGCCTGGATTGCCTGGGCCTATATCGCAGCGATGATGTTTCTGGCAATACACCTAAAGCACACCGTGCGCGCGGTGTTTCAGACTCTGGGTTTTTCCCGCGAAAGCTATTTTGAATTCCTCGAGTTCCTCTCCTGGATGGTGACTCTGGCGGTGGTGGGCGGATTCATTTCGATTCCGCTGTCGGTACAACTGGGTTGGCTGGCGTTGCTATGATTCCCGACGCGCACATCCCCCGGGGCGATTTGGGCGACAAGTGGGACAATTGCCTGGATAGCCTGCACCTGCTCAGTCCGGCCAACAAGCGCAACAGAAGCGTCATCGTGGTGGGAACCGGCCTGGCAGGTGCCTCTGCGGCGGCCACGATGTCGGAACTCGGTTATCGTGTGGACGCCTTTACCTTTCATGACTCGCCGCGTCGCGCGCATTCCATCGCCGCACAGGGCGGCATCAATGCGTCAAAGAACTACCCTAACGATGGCGACAGCCATTACCGCCTGTTCATCGATACAATCAAGGGTGGGGATTTTCGTTCACGCGAGGCCAATGTGTACCGTCTCGCGCAGATCAGCGGCAACATCATAGACCAGTGCGTGGCACAGGGTGTGCCGTTCGCTCGCGAGTACGGCGGTTATCTGGATAACCGTTCCTTCGGTGGCGCACTGGTCTCGCGTACCTTTTACGCCAAGGGGCAGACCGGGCAGCAATTGCTGCTCGGTGCCTATGGCGCGATGAACCGGCAGATCCACCAGGGTGGGGTCAGGCTGCATACGCGCAGTGAAATGCTGGAACTGGTCCTGAAAGAAGGCCGGGCATGCGGCATCATCACGCGCAACCTGGTCACCGGCCGGATCCGGCGTCACATGGCCGATGCCGTGGTGCTGGCCACCGGTGGTTACAGCAATATATTCCATCGTTCAACCAATGCCTTCGGTTGTAATGTCACCGCCATATACCGCGCCTACAAGCGCGGTGCGCTGTTTGCCAACCCCTGTTTTACGCAGATCCACCCGACCTGTATCCCGGTCCTGCACGAGCACCAGTCCAAGCTGACGCTGATGTCGGAATCTCTGCGCAATCACGGACGATTGTGGGTGCCAAAGCAGGTCGATGACCCGCGTGAGCCGCGCAACATACCGGAGGTGGAACGCGATTATTTCCTGGAGCGCAAGTACCCCGCCTATGGCAACCTGTCTCCACGGGATATCTCCTCACGTACGGTCAAGGAGGTCTGCGACGAAGGGCGAGGCGTCGGCGCGATGAAACACAGTGTCTATCTGGATTTTCAAAGCGCCATCGAGGAACATGGCCTGGACTTTATTGAACAACGCTATGGCAACCTGTTCGACATGTACCGGCACATCTGCAACGAAGACCCGTACCTGAGACCGATGAAGATCTACCCGGCCGCGCATTACACAATGGGCGGTCTGTGGGTGGATTACCACCTGATGTCGAATATCCCGGGCCTGTTCGTCATCGGCGAGGCCAATTTTTCCGACCACGGCGCAAACCGCCTCGGGGCGAGCGCATTGATGCAGGGCCTCGCCGACGGTTACTTTATCCTGCCGCAGACCATCGGGCATTATTTCGCCGAGGCTGATGCACAGCCACTGGCACTGGACGACGAGGTATTCGATGCTGCCGAACAGGATGCGACCCGGCGCATTAACCGCTTGCTCGCGGTCGCGGGGGGACAGACGGTTGCGTCATTGCACCGGCAACTGGGGGATATCATGTGGCACCATTGTGGCATGTCGCGCAGCGAACAGGACCTGTGCTCGGCGATCGACCAGATTCAGGAACTAAGGGACGAGTTCTGGAAATCGGTCAACGTGACCGGCACATCTCGGGACCTGAACCAGACGCTGGAATATGCCGGACGCGTGGCTGATTTCATGGAGTTTGCCGAACTGATGTGCCGCGACGCGCTGGCGCGCGAGGAATCCTGTGGCGCGCATTTCCGCGAGGAATACCAGAACAAGGCCGAAGCCAGGCGTGACGATGAACGGTTCAGTCATGTCGCAGCCTGGGCGTATCGTGGTGAGGCCCTTCCCGAGCGGTTCGAGGAAAAGCTTGCGTTCGAGTGTGCCCGCCTGATGGAGCGTGATTACCGATGAATCTCGTGTTACGCATCTGGCGCCAGGCCAGCGCTGAAGTCGAGGGCCGGTTCGAAGATTACCCTGTGTCGGGCATAAGCACCGACTATTCATTCCTAGAAGTGCTGGACCGCATCAACGAGGACCTGGTATCGCAAAACCAGGAACCGGTTGCCTATGAGATGGACTGCCGCGAGGGTATCTGCGGCTCGTGTTCCCTGATGATCAACGGCACACCGCACGGCCCGCGGCCGGCCACCACCACCTGCCAGCTATACATGCGTCATTTCCACGATGGCCAAACCATCACTGTAGAGCCCTGGCTATCAAGGGCCACGCCGGTGATCAAGGACCTGGTTGTCGACCGTTCCGCGTTGGACCGCATCATGCAGTCCGCCGGCTATATTTCGGTACATACCGGAGAGGCGCCGGATGCCAATACCATACCGGTATCAAAGTCGCGTGCCGATAAGGCCTTCGTCGCCGCCTCCTGTATAGGCTGCGGCGCCTGTATTGCCGCCTGTCCGAATGCCTCCGCGATGTTATTCGTCGCCGCCAAGGTGACGCACTTGAGCCTGTTGCCCCAGGGCGAGCCTGAACGCAGCCACCGTGTGCGAGCGATGGTGGTAGCGATGGACCGTGAAGGATTCGGGAACTGCAGCAACCATTATGAATGTGCCAAGGCCTGTCCGAAATCGATACCAGTGTCCCTTATCGCGCGCCTGAACCGTGAGTTTCAGCACGCCGGCTTGCTGGGTCATGAATACGGTGGCCCCATCCATCACGCAGCACACGAGGAATAAAACAGATCGGGGGCAGAGAACCATTACTACCAAATATTGGCAATGGGTCATAGAAAACGGATTAACTGAAATCCGGCGTTTCCGTTAACAGTGATTGCTCATGAATCGCATCTTATAGCATTCCCGATACCATGGATTGCATGACGTAACTGGCCACATTTGCGGCTTTCCTGGCGTTCGCCAGTCGTTCGGGAAGGGCAAGTTGTGGCCGGACTTCACCGTACACGTCAGCACCTGGGTGTAGCCATGTCCTGGCAGTGAACGGCAAGTTAATACTCAAACCCGGACATAGTTGACTGATTCCAAGTAATAATTGGCTAAAGGACGGGAGACGATCCAATCTGAAAATTGTACGTCTTGGATTGAATGTCTGGAAGACAGTGCCAGTTCAACCGATCAATGATATCTTTGTCGACTTAAACGCGCTAAATACCCATATTGGCCCAGGGGAACCCTGACTTATTCTTGTCTGTCATTTAACCCTTCGGTGGAAATAAAAAATAATCAGAGCTTTCCTAAGGAATCATGACGGAATCAATAACAGATCGAATTGCTGTGGTCACTGGCGCCAGCCGCGGCTTGGGGTTAGAGACCTGCCGCCAGCTCGCCCAACAAGGTATTAAGGTTGTATTAACCAGCCGAACGGAAGAGAAGGGCCGGCCGGCAGCCGAGCAATTGCAGAAAGCAGGATTGGATGTGCACTTCCATGTGCTTGATGTGACCAATGCATCCTCGGTAAAGGCACTTGCCGATTTTATAGGACATGAATTCGGGCAGCTGGATATACTGGTTAACTGTGCCGGGATCTTCAGCGATCCCTATGACCCGGCCAACCCGGATCCTGCCAGTATCTTTCAGGCGGACATTAAGATTATCCGGGCATCGCTGGAGACCAACGCTTACGGTGCCCTGCGTGTTGCCCAGTTACTTATTCCTTTGATGAATGGGCGGGGTAACGTCGTGAATGTTTCATCCGGAATGGGTCAGCTGTCGGATATGAACGGTTGTTGTCCTGCTTACCGTTTGTCAAAGACAGCACTGAATGCGATAACCCGCATTTTCGCCGATGAGCTCAAGGACACGAGAATCAAAATCAACTCCGTGTGTCCGGGCTGGGTGCGCACCGATATGGGAGGACCCAATGCCGAACGCTCGGTGGTGGAAGGTGCAGCGGGTATTGTATGGGCGGCGTGCTTGCCTGAAGATGGTCAGAGCGGCGGTTTCTTTCGTGATGGGCAGTCGATTCCCTGGTAATGCTAATCAGGGTTCGCTTCGACGCAGTTCGGATCGTTCCTGGTACCCAGCAATTCGCCTTCCAGCACCGGCCGCTGCCTGGCTATTTGGCTCTGGCTTGATTGGGTTGATCGATATTTCCAGAAAGAAAACAGCCTAAGAATTCTCGTCGAGTGTCGACGGCCTCTTTCATCGACCGTGAGGCACGGCCGACGTTAGGCAGCGGTAGGAGATCTTCATGTTTGGCAGACGTGTTTTCATCATGATTATATCGACTAAATATGCCACCGTTCAAAAACTATAAATTTCCGTGGCGGCAAGGTAATTACTTTGCAAACCTCGTCGATAGCGCAGAGTTTTTTCCACGCATGCTTGCGGCCATCGATTCTGCCCGGGAGTACCTGTTGCTGGAAATGTATCTTGTCGCATCCGGCGCAGTCGCTGATCGATTTATCAATGCCTTGCTTGCGGCAGCCGAATGAGACGTACGTATTTTTTTGCTGTTCGACGATTATGGCGCCCTGGAACTGGCATTGTGCGATCGCGAGCGACTGGTACACCGGAATATTAAAACCGTTTATTACAACCCGCTTTACACAACCAGCACCTTGTACAACCTGTACAGGATAGTCTGGCAACGCATTAATCACGACCTGTATCGCAATCATCGTAAATTGTTACTGGTCGATGGCAGGATTGCCTTTGCAGGGGGCACCGGGATAACCGACGAGGTTGATTCACCCCGGGCACCCGGGATGCGGTGGCGCGAAACTATGCTTGAAATCCAGGGGCCGATACTTGGTGACTGGCAGCAACTTTTCACAGAAAGCTGGAACAAATATGCCAAACAGACGCTGACATTATCACCTGTTTCGACGGCTACCTTTGCGAACGGTCAGCAAGGCCGGGTCACTGTTAACGAGGCCCGTCGCAGAGCGGGCGTACAACGGTCATTACTCAAGCATATAAAGGCAGCCAAACATCGAGTCTGGTTCGCTACGGCTTATTTTATACCTTCCTGGAGTATTCGAAAAAGACTGAAATGTGCTGCCCGTTCAGGGATTGATGTACGCCTGCTGCTGCCTGGACCCGTTACCGATCATCCAGGGGCGCGATATGCCAGTCGCCGCTACTACGGCAGGCTGTTGAAAAACAGAATACGGATTTACGAATACGCACCGCGTTTTTTTCACGCAAAGACGGTGCTATGTGATAATTGGGTAACCATAGGCTCCTGCAATCATGATCGCTGGAACCAGCAATGGAACCTGGAAGCAAACCAGGAGATTAACGATGAGAACATGGCAGGAACCATAGCTGACATGTTCACGGACGATTTCTCCAACAGTCTCGAAGTTACCGCCGGGGAATGGAAACAGCGCGGCTGGTATCCACGTGCACTTGAATGGTTCTGGAGACGCGTGGAATTACTGTCGCTGAAAATCAGGCATCGGCGCCGCCCCTGAAGCGGATAATTGAGCCCATACTGGTCGCATGGTCTCCACCTTTACTGAAATGAGGCTACGCTACCAGCACGCTTGTTCATAGCGGACTATCAATTCACTGTTCCCTGCGGTGTTCTTCCACAATGCTTGCAACAATCACCTGAGTACGACAGGCCCCTGGCAAGAGCCAGATAGGGCTGCACTGTGACTGTATATGGAGTGTACCTGCACAGTTACTCCTGTAACATGAACCGGCGTACGGCTTCCAGTCGACGCAGAGTATGGCTATCCATGAAGGGATGGCCCCAAGCAGGGTCCCGGAGCACCGTTGCACCGCGGCCTTCTGCCAGTTCCAGCAGTTCCCTGGCTGCTTCCGGTTTGACGATCTGGTCTCTGGTGCCGGCAATGAGCAGCAGGTTGCCGGCATCCTGAGGCAGGTTGTTGACAGGATCGTGTGTGGCGGGACAGCCGTAGTCGGACAAGCGGCTCGGCGTCGAATCGATGACCACCGTTATTTCGCCCGTTTGCTGTCGCAATGCGTCCAGCAGCACTACGCCCCCAAACGACATGCCGTAGAAGGCCCGCCTCTGATACGGCTGAGTGCCCAGCTGTTGGATGATCTGGCGATAGTCATTAAGTATTGCCTTCAGCCGGCGCTTGCCCTCTGATCTGCCATAGCCACGATAATCGAAAATATAGACGTCATAGCCAGACCGGGCAAACGGGTCAAAATGTGTGATGATTTGGTCCGCCAGCATTGCATTTCCCTGGGCTACCAGCAGGTAGCCTCTGGGCAGTTCCTTACCGGCCTGGGCATGGGAGGCCTTGAGCTTGTAGCCGCGCAGGATTCGGCCATCGCTACTGGTGATGGCAACGTCCTCGATATTAGCGACATGCGCCAGTCCTGCGGCACTGGCCTCTCCCGCGGCAGAACTCCACAGCCAGAAGACGAACGGCTCCTTGAGTCCGCAGATCGATTGCTCCAGGCTGGACGACTGTTGCGCTGCATAACACGCGGTACCATGCACGGTCAGCAGCATTAAGGCTGCCATGTAGCGCAGCAGGGACAAGGGCGTGGTGTGCCTCCAGTGTACAAGCCAGCGCCGGCTGAATAATACCTGCGCGCGGTACGCGAAGAATCGCATGAGTGTGTTATGCAAGATCGGGCTCTCCGCAGTGTCGCAGAATGAATTTGCGGCAGCGTTCTCGCAAGGCAATGGCGACTTTCCAGGCATCTTTGCCGGCCTGTTTCTCGATGTCCTGGGGTCGTATGGCTTGTCCGATGTCAATGTGTACCGATCCGTGCCGGGGCCACCAGTTGTCAGCTCGCAATATTGAACGTGTACCCCGGATGGCGACGGGAATGACCGGTACTCCAGCTTCTGCAGCTACCGTGAAAGCGCCGAGGTGAAAGGGCATCAGGCCCGGTATGCGGGTAAAGGTGCCTTCGGCAAAAAACATCAATGCATGTCCCGCCTGTAACACGTCTGAAAGATGCCGGCTGCCGCTGACACTTTTGCTGATGTCGAAACGCTCAACAAATTCGGTGTGAATGTTTTCCAGTGGCTTACGAACGATAAAGGTTTTTGCCAGTTCTGTTTTTCCGATAAATCGGAACGTCCCGGGCAAGATGGCGACCAGGGCATAACTATCGAGATAGCTGGCGTGATTGGCGACCAGTACACAGGCACTTCCCTCTGCAGGCAGGTTTTCAAGGCCATTGACCCTGACAGGGGTTGCGGTGGCTTTTGCCAGCAATCGGGTGCAGCTGCGCATGACAGACCAGCGCAGAGAGTGCTCGGGAAGCAAGGTAACGGAAAGCCAGACGATCGGGGCCAGTACAGCAAATACCAGCCAGCAGTAAGCAGCGTATGCCGTCGCTGACAGGACATTCAACGCGCGCCGGATTAGTGGTAGCGCACTGGCCAGCGCCAGACGTGTAACTTGCCAGGGCAGACTGCGCTGGCGCTTGCCGATTTCGCCTTTTTCAAAAAGTTCACGGCTGGCCGCGCGGCGGATCTTACCGCTCGAGGTCTTCAGCACGGTGCCGGGTGGCGCCAGCACGATTTCGTCCGGTGGCGCACCGACCAGGTCGGTGGCAAGCGTGTTGATCTCGGTGCGTAGCTTCTCCCGTTCGACGGCATCCTTGCTACGGGTTTCCGACAGCACAATGAGCCTTTCTGTCGCGGTCCTGCTACCCACACTGCCAAACACGGCAACGCGGCCCGTGCGGATGCCGGAGATATTGCCGATGGCTTCTTCCAGTTCGTGGGGGTAGATGTTGCGTCCCGCACGAATGATGATGTCCTTTATACGCCCGGTGATATAGATCTCACCATTGGCTATGTAGGCCAGGTCTCCGGAGTCGAGCCAGTCCTGATGAAAAAGCTTTCGGGTTTTTTCTGCGTCGCGGTAATAACCACTGGTGGTAGAGGGGCCGCTGAATTCCAGCCGTCCTTCCTGACGTTCGGGCAATTCGTGGCCGGCCGTATCAACTATTCTTATCTGGTGACCGGGTAAGGGCGAGCCGCTGGAAACGAAGCGCAGGGCAGGCTGCCCTGTTTCCGGCTCCGGCTCCGGGATTGCTTCCCCGGAACGCATGAAAGTGGAGCGTTCAATTTGATCAATCACTGGCCCCCTGTTCAAAGGTGGAAACGCCAGGCCGACGGAAGACTCGGCCAGTCCGTAAACCGGCATCATGGCAACAGCATGAAATCCGTAGTCTGCAAAGCGTGATTCGAATTGTTGCAGGGTATCCGGACTGATAGCCTCGGCACCGTTAAAGGCGGCACGCCAGCTACTCAGGTCCAGACCTTGCAGGTCTTCATCCTTAAGGTGCTTCAGGCAATACTCATAGCCAAAGTTCGGAGACGCTGACAGGGTGCCGCGATAACGGTGAATGGTCCACAGCCAGCGTTCCGGCCTGGCCAAAAAGCTCAGAGGCGGCATGACTACCAGTAACATCGCATAATAGAGACTTCCCAACCATGCGCCGATCAGGCCCATATCGTGATAAAGCGGCAGCCAGCTAACAAAGACATCTTCCGGACTCGCTTTGACGGTTTGGCCCATGGCGCGGATATTGGCGAGCAGGTTGGCATGTGTCAGGACTACACCCTTGGGATTTCCGGTACTGCCTGAGGTGTATTGAATAAAGGCGATATCGCTGCTGTTCAGGGTGGGGGGTGTCACACCTGCACTGGATGTCATGAGTTCGGAAACCGTCACGATGTGTTTCAAACCCGGCACATGTGACTTGAGGAGGCGCGCCACTTTCCTGGCTTCGGGAACGGTTATTAGCGTAATGGCGAGGCAGTTGGCCAATATGCGTGCATGCCTGAGCATATGGTCTTCCAGCTGTGAGGGTCGTGCGGGCGGGTAAACCGGGACCGGGATGCCGCCGGCCATCAGGATGCCGAAAAAACTGTAAAAGTAATCTGCACCGCTGGGCAACATGATGGCGACCGGCTCGGCGGGCTGGAGTCCTGCCTGTTGCAGGCCCGCGGCAACTTTTGCGGCGCCTGTTTTCAACTGCCGATAGTTGAGGCGTTGACCCTCACCCTCATCCTCGTAGAGCTGTATATGTGGCCGGTCAGAGTGCTGTTCGACATGCCAGTCCAAAACTTCCAGCAGTGTTTTTGCTTCTGCCGGTGCAGCCTCCGCCCGCCCCAGCGACACCGCCTTTATTGCTGAATCAGTCCATGTTGCACGGGGTGTTACGGCTCCCTGGATGGCGCGTAACAGGTCGCGGGCGGTTTCAACTTCGGCGAAGCTGCGCTCCGGCAGGGCCAGTTCAAAAACTCTTTCAACCCTTGCGATCAGTTCGACGCGGGTCAGGCTGTCAAGACCAAGATCCTTTTCAAACCGGCTGTCCAGACCGATGAGTTCCATAGACGGTCGCTGTGGATGGACTTCGGTAACAAGCTCCTGTATTACCAGTAACAGGTTTTCTGCTGTCTGGTCCGGGGGGCTTTCGGTCTTAACAGGGTTCATGCACTAATGCCCGATACCTGGCTTTGCCTGAGCAACCTGAACGCGAGGTTGCCTTGGCTAAATTAACTTTATACCAGAAATTCAGGCGCAGTATTCCAGTGCCAGATCAAGTGAGAGGTAATCTTCGCTGTCGCCCGCATCTGTTGCCAGGGATGAATAGTCCTGAATCGCGATCGGTGCAGCTGCCAGCACGTTGGAAACGTAATACACAATCTGGGCTTGCCAGTTTACATCACCATTTTGAACGGGTGGCATCTTGATATTGTACGATATATGTTTTCAGGAAGCACAGCTGGCAGTGCACCGGCAGCAATGATCGGACGATCACGATGGGCATAGTGCGTATCCTGATGTACTTATCCGTGGCGGTCGCCTGCTGCGCGTGCGCTGCGCCGGTCAAGGATCTGTATCCACCCGGTGACAATGCGTCTACCAAAGCGATCTACCTGGTAAGTCACGGCTGGCATGCCGGGATTGTCTTCAGGCGCGCAGACATTCCGGGTAACCTCTGGCCGGAAAACGTCAACTTTCCTTATGCTGAGTTCCTTGAAGTAGGCTGGGGTGACAAGCAGTATTATCAGACTCCCGACGCGCATTTCGGTGTTACTCTGCGGGCGGCATTATGGCCGACCCCAAGTGTGCTGCACATCGTCGGGTTTAACGGTGCAGTGACGGCGTATTATTCCAGCAGCGAGATCATCGAGATCAAACTTAGTGAGCCGGGTTTTGAACTTCTGTCGCGCTATATTGCCGAGAGCTTCGCACGTAATGAAAGCGGACAAGCACTGCCCCTTGGGCATGGTCTTTACGGTAACAGCCTGTTTTATCAGTCCCGCGAGTCTTATCACTTGTTCAACACCTGCAATGTCTGGACGGCCCGGGCGCTACGTGCCGCCAGCGTGCCCATCACGCCATCTTTCAGTATTACGGTAGAACAGCTCATGGCTCAGGCACAGACTTTTGGCGAGCTTGTTCAATCAAAACCGGCTACGCAAGGGAGATGACGTCGAGAACGATGCAGTTATTGACCGGTTTCGCATTGCCTATTACTCCGGTAGCAAAGGGGAACTAGGGCAAGGGCCAGAGCAGCACTATGCCATGCCAGTTCGTGTTTGTTGATGGCACTGATTCTGTGCGTGGCGAATTCTTAATTACGCCGCTATTCAAGGCTGGAATGACATGCGAGAGACATAAAAAAGGATGCGACGATACCATCACTGACGAAATGCCGGAATCGTACGGCGTCCAGAGCGGTCGCATCGGAAAACACGAAGTCCTTTTGGGGTTCGTTATCCCGTGTTCGATCCCGCATGTACACGCATGTTGCTGGTGATGTATTGAATCGCTCAAGCAGTGCTTCGTATCTTTCTTTCATATAGGTGTAGTAACGGTCTCTAAGTGCCTGCAACTGGCCTTCCAGTCCACCGGCATTGAGTCGTTTATCATAAACATATCCGTTGCCTTCCCGGTTGCCATGGTTTGGTCCAACGTCATATTGGCAGGGAATGAGTTCGTCAATCCGCTCGAATCCAGCCTCGTCCAGCATATCGGTCAGATATCCCGCCAGGGAACTGATGTCGGCATAATGGAAAGCGCCGTCAATCATTAATCTGGCCCAGCAGCGGTGAATATCACCACGGCAGGCGCGTATTTTATAATCCGGATCCTCCTGTGTGCGTGCCTGTTCCTGGAAGCGGTGATCATCACGCGCGTAATCACCTACCGTACTGAAATCGAGCAGCGTGACATCCGTTGGAAGATATTCATTCAGGAAGAAATTATCCTCGCCAATGCCTTGAAGCGGCAACAGGGTGCTATTCAACAACAGATACTGGCTATCATCAAACGTGTCCAGCGTGGCATCCAGTTCATCTGTCGTGTTGGCCACAATGCCAAATACGTCCTTGAGGACAGCTTGTCGGATACGGAAATCATCTTTCGTATCTAATCGAAGCCGATAATGTTCACGCTCGGCATTGGATAATGCGAAATAGTCCGGCTTTACCCGTATCACAGCCTGTCGCAGCACTGCGTTCCAATTTGTCTGATCTGTGTCCACTGTTTTATCCGGGTATGTTCTTATAGGTAATGTGCTGCATCCTGCAACGCAATCATTAAGGTCATTGGGTCAAGCGGCGATTCGTGAATCCCGTTACGGGTATAGAAGCGCTTTGCATCTTCTGAGAGCGTATGGACAAGTAACGCCCTGATGCCTGCTTGTTTTGATACTGACAGGGAACGCAACAGTGCATCCTTCAACAGGCCACGACCCATGCCCGCGTGTTGCCACTGTTGGTCGACGGCAAGCCTTCCGAGCACTATCACTGGTATCGGGTTCGGCATGTTACGGCGTATATTTCCTGGGGCGTTGTGATGTTCGACGCTGCCAGTGGCCAGCGTGTAATAACCGACGACCTGCTTATCCTGACAAATGACGAAGGTGCGGGATGCGCCGGAAACTTCATTCTTGAGCGCACGGCGTTTAAGCCATTCATAAAGCACCGGGATACCGCATGAGAACGCCTCAATGAGGTGAGCCTCGGAAATTGGCTCCGGCGCCGTTACTTCTCCCATGGGGCCTTGTCATGTAACAGTTTGCGCAGCGCGTGGTTGTCTTTGACCGGTGCGTCGATGAGTGTCTCGAATGCCTGCCAGGCATTGTCGTCTACCAAAAAGAGCCGTTGATCGAGTAATACGTTTTCAGCCTCGCGGCAGGCGGCCTCCAACATGAAGTCCGAGCGATTCTTGTTAAGCATTGCTGCTGCCTTGTCGATCAGGTTGCGCTGCGTTGAGCGGGCACGGATATTAATCGGTGCCGCACGGTTCTGTGTTTCAGCCATCGGAATAGTCTCCAGTTGTATAGATGATCAATATACATTATTGTATATCGATCATCTATACATATTCTGAAGAGAATAACCGGAATTCTGACGCGTGGAGTGTGCTGGATTTGTGCTAACTTGAAAATACGCTCGACCGTAAGTGATTGATAAGTCAACTGCGGTATCGAATGGGCAAGCGCCGCAAGTGACTGTCTAATAAATAAATATAACCCTCGTTTTCGGGCTACGAACCAGGCGGTCGGGAGTTCGAGCCGAGCGCCGTAGGCGCGAGACAACGTCGTCGCGCAGCGACGGCGGCCCCGAAGGGGCGAGGGGCGTAGCCCCGAGTAATCTCTCCGGGCGCGCCATCTCAATAAAAACAGCATGCTAG
>CAMYIO010000028.1 GCA_947258515.1 uncultured Ectothiorhodospiraceae bacterium | reverse complement strand
TTTACCGGCAGGCCGAAGGCATGCTCGGTGATGTTGCCGCCAACCACCTGCGTGCCGAACTGGCCTATTCGGGTTTCGTGAACGTGCTACTCGAGGCATTCAATGCCCACCAGCCCCCGGGTTCATCTGCCTACGTTCAAATCAAGTTATTGCAGGCTCGACTGCAGCCACCGCTGACAGCCACCGAACTGGACACGCTCAGCAGTTTCATCGAGCAGTGCGGTGAACAGATTCGTGCTTCAAGGGACCTCGAACCCGAGATGCTGGTCGAGGCCATCAATCCGCTACTGGCGGCCTTTGGCATCGATGCACCGGCAGAGCCGTTGCAGCGCCCGGATGTAGTTGAATCATTTGCGGAAGATAAAGGCGCTGAGGCGGCACTCAGTGTGGCGGACAGTCTCGACAGGACCGATGTCGACTATGGCGCAGAGCCGGATGATGAAGGCGAGCTTGAAGAAGATGAGGAGGATGAGGATTACATCAGCGAAGACATTCCGGCCGGTCAGGACCTGAATGCCATCAATCGCAGTGAACTGGAAGCGCGTCGCGAGGACATCCAGAAATTACAGGCCACCCTCGGTCAGCAGGTCCTCGAGACCATTACCCAGAATGAGGAATTCGGCGTCATCCTTGAGAGCGCGCTTGCCGAATTACGACAGGCAGAAGACCTCGCCGAACTGGAAAACATGCGCTGGACACTGATACGCGAAGTCGAAAAGCTGATGAAAGGGCACAATGAACTGGCGGATAAACTCGACAGTACCCACCATTACCTGCAGCTGATCGAATCGGACAGCCGCGAATTGACCGACGAACTGACACGCGTTCGCCTGCTCAGCCTGACTGATGAGCTGACCAGTTTGCCAAACCGCCGTGCCTTTATGCGGCGACTGGAAGACGAAGTGGCACGTGTACAGCGTTACGGCTTCCCGCTGTCCTTCATACTCATGGATCTCGACCACTTCAAGGCCGTCAATGACGAGCTCGGTCATGCGGCCGGCGACGAGGTGTTACGGGTCTATTCCAAGAACATCCTGTCCATCTTCCGTCACCACGACATGGTCGCGCGCTACGGTGGCGAAGAGTTCGCGGTACTGCTGCCAAATACCGACTCCGATGGTGCCGTGCGTGCACTCAACAAGGTCAGACGCCGTGCCAACGAAACGCGCTGGCAGGTCAATGGCGCGGTCTCAAAGGTGCCGACCTTCTCAGCGGGTGTGTCACTCTACAAGCCGGGCGAATCCGCCAGTGCTTTCATAGAACGTGCCGACAAGGCGCTCTACCGCGCCAAGCACCTTGGCCGCAACCGCATAGAACTCGATATCACTTACCAGAGTGATGGCGAGGGCGGCGTCCCGCGCCGCCGCAGTACAGACACCTGATACCTGATACTTGTGCAGTATGCGGTCTGGCGCGCGCGCTTTGCCGGGTAATACGCTTCACTCCCTTTTCATTGCCTGTATAATTACGACCTACATCCTTGCAAGGGTACACCCGCTATGGCTACTGTTGATCTTACCCACGAAAGCTTTATAAACACGATTAACGACAATGATATTGTGCTGGTTGATTTCTGGGCAACCTGGTGCGGACCGTGCCGGCAATTTGCGCCGGTCTATGAATCCATGTCGGAATCACATCCCGATGTGGTCTTTGCCAAGGTAAACACGGAAGACCAGCAACAGCTCGCAGCCCAGTTCCAGATTCGTTCAATCCCTACTCTGATGGTTTTCAGGGAGCAGATCATCGTGTTTTCGCAACCCGGAGCGCTGCCGCCTGCCGGCCTGCAATCGGTTATCGAGAAAGTTGCCGCGCTGGACATGGACGATGTGCGCCGGCAGATTGCCGAACACTCCGGGAAAGAGGAGGGGTCGGCATGAGGCGGCTTGCACTGCTGCTGGTGTGCATGCTGTCTGCTTCGACAGCGGTACATGCAGACGACACGCCACCGCGCTATAACCAGGTTCGATTGCAGGCACAACAGAGCGAGTCGGTCAGTAACGACACCATGCATGTGACCCTCAATAGCTATGCGGAAATGCAGGATTCATCGAGGCTGGCCGCGCGCATCAACCAGGATATGGACTGGGCGCTGACAAAGGCAAGGCAATTCAGTGAAGTCAAGGTCAGCACGGGTGGTTACCAGACCTGGCCGGTGACCCGCAAGGAGGTCACAACCGCCTGGCGAGGCCAGCAGGACCTGATCCTGGAGAGCCGCAACACGGAAATGCTCAGCCAATTGACCGGCCAGCTGCAGGAGAAACTGAAGATCAAATCCATGAATTTTTCAGTGTCAGATGAAAAACGTATCGCCGTTGAAAATCGCCTGATCGATGCCGCCCTGAATGCCTTCAAGGTGCGCGCCCGGATCGTGGTCGATAATCTGAATGCCAAGGGTTATCGCTTCGTCGAACTCAATGTCGGTACATCGGCGCAGCGTCCACCGGTCATGTACCAGGCAAGAGTGTCCTCCATGTCCATGGAGGCCGCTGAGTCTGTTGCCGTCGAGGGCGGTGAAAGCGATGTGCAGGTGACGGTCAGCGGCAGCATAGAACTGCAGATCCCCTGAGGTGTTGCGGACGCGGTCAGACGGTGGCATACGCTGCTGTTATTTGCGTTCGTTCTCCAGGGCCTTTGTCGTGATCTCGCTATAGAGTGTTGTCATGCGTGCAGCAAGTTCCTGCCATTCCGGGTGCCTGTCAAGCAGGGGCTTTACCTGGTTAACATCGCCGAGCACTTCCTCAAGGTATTCGATTTCCCGGTCGTTGAGCACCTCGCCCCGATCAACCTTTTCCTTCAGTTCCAGTGCAATCGGCAGCCTTATTTTTTCGAGGCGCTCTACCAGCACCTGAATAAGTGCCGCGTCATTTGAAGATTCGGTCATGTGTCCTCGCTTTGGTTGTCATGGTTGTCCTGGTTACGCGTGAGTGCATGCTATTAACACGCGTTCGCCAGCAAGGATAGCACCGTTCAGTACACAAGGCATGTCCGCTAACAATCGAAAATGCATGCAGAACATCAAGACTGCTTTCCCGTTTCGTCAGCCTCGCCTTCAACCAGGTCCGGCTCGCCGCAATAGCGGGCGATTTCGGCGCGGGCGGCATCGCGCAAGTCCAGCGCAACCTGCCAGCCTTCACCTGAGGGGACGATGGGGGGTCGTATGGTGACCTCGATCTGTCCCCGGGAGGGAAACCAGTTCGAGCCGCGCACGATACTGCGTGCGCCACGGATGGCAACGGGTGTCACCGGCACCCTGGCGCGCGCCGCGGTAACAAAGGCACCCATGCGAAACGGTTGCAGCCCCTCGAATGTTGTAAACGTCCCTTCCGGAAAAAACACGATTGTCTGACCATTCTGCGACTTCAGTGTGATCCGGCGCACGTCACTGGCTCCTTTTTGGCCGTTAAAGCGGTCAACAAACTCAACCCCGAAGCGCTGCAGCAAGATACGTAGAGGAGCTATCCGGGCCAGTTCGCCCTTGACGATAAAATGAATCGGTATATCCAGTGCGGCCGTGACGATGAATCCGTCCAGGTAGCTGGCGTGGTTGGCGACAATAATGTGCGGCTCATCAGGGTCCAGGTATTCCTGGCCTGTGACCCGAAACGGCGTGAAGGTCAGTGCAAATAAGCCGCGTGCACCGATATGCGCCAGTTTGCGCCGCCAGCTTTCAAACGGTGCCAGCACCACCAGTATCCAGGTGGGCAGGCTAACCAGGACAAGAATGAACCAGCCATAGAGGGCATAGAGCCACTCACCCGGACTGTGGTTTGACGCGTCATTTTCTGTTTGCCCGGGTTCTCCAAACGACCCCATTAGCAATTGGCTGTCATCTATGCCGTTCCGGGCTGTGCCGGGGACATCGGGCGTGCGACCCGTTTCAAGGGCGTGACGCTCAAGGATCACCCTGAGTAGATTGTTGGGTGTGGTCGCGCTTGCAACCGCCGTTTCATCCAGCTTCATGTTGAATGAAGACTCGAGCCTCGTGCAGAGTTCCACGCGCGCCATGCTGTCCAGTCCCAGTTCTTTTTCCAGATGCGTGTCGGGCGTGAAGTGCAGATTTTTCCAGCGCGGGTGTACTTCACCTACCAGGGCGCGTATCGCCGACAGCAGTGTGCGGATGTCCGGGGTGTCGACGGCTTCGCTCATAGGTACGCTTATGCTAATGTAAAATGCCCATGATCCATGGCCACCAGTATACCAGCAAGGGTATCGTGTAGATGACTTCCAGCGCTGATCGCGAGACATTGCCCGAGGAAACCTTGCAGGTGATCGAGCAGTTTACCGATGCCTTGTGGATGGAGCGCGGCTTGAGCAGAAATACCCTGACGGCCTATCGAAACGATCTGTCCGGCCTGGCCAGCTGGTTGCAGAAACAGGGAAAAACGCTGATCGCCGCGCAGCGGCAGGATTTGCTCGCCTATCTCTCGGACCGTGTCACTGACGGCGCAAAACCCAGGACCACGGCGCGTATGGTGTCCTCCATGCGGCGCTTCTACCGTTACCTCATACGTGAAGGGCAGCTGCAGGAAGATCCCAGCGTGCGTATTGATACCCCGCGTATCGGCCGGCCATTACCGGATTCTCTCAGCGAAGCCGAGGTGGAGACCTTGCTGCATGCCCCGGATGAAAGCGATACGCTGGGGATTCGTGACCGCGCCATGCTGGAACTGCTCTATGCCTGCGGCTTGCGTGTCTCCGAGCTGGTCAGTATGACAACCGACCAGGCCAACCTCACACAGGGTGTGGTTCGGCTGATCGGCAAGGGTAACAAGGAGCGCCTGGTGCCGCTGGGCGAGGAGGCCATCGACTGGCTGCAGTACTATCTGGATGAAAGCCGACCTGACCTGGCTGCCGGTGCCACCTCGAAGCAGCTTTTTATTACACGTCGCGGCAAGGGCATGACACGCCAGGCCTTCTGGTACCGGATTCGCCATTACGCGGTAAAGTCAGGCATAAACAAGCCCTTATCGCCGCATACCCTGAGACACGCGTTCGCCACCCACTTGCTGAATCACGGCGCGGACCTGCGTGTCGTGCAAATGTTGCTGGGGCATAGTGACCTGTCAACAACACAGATATATACTCATGTAGCACGTGAGCGATTAAAGGACCTGCACTCAAAACACCACCCGCGTGGTTAGGCCTGCATATTTCGGTAAACGTCTCCAGTATGGCGTGAAACTTAATTCGCACCTGAAGTGTCCAACGCTGCTGACGATAACTGACTCGATTTCACCAACACAGGATTTAATATGAACAAGCGATTATCAGGCATATGTCTGTTGTTACTGGGTGTGAGCATGGTGGGCCTCTCTGCCGCCGAGACGAATGCAAAGGAAGACATCACCAAATCACTCAACAAGATTTTTCCCGGCGTTACACCGGACAGCATCGCTCCCTCACCCATGGATGGCGTCTCCGAGGTCCTGATCGGGCCGCGTCTGATGTACATCAGTAATGATGGCAAATATCTGCTGCAGGGCAGCCTTATCGACATGGACACCCGTGTCGATGTCAGCGAAGCGCGGCGTAACGAGATTCGTCTTGATGCCCTCAACGACCTGGGTGAGGAAAACATGATTATCTTTCCGGCCAAGGACGAGAAGCACACCATCACGGTGTTTACCGATATCGATTGTGGTTACTGTCGCAAGCTGCACGCCGAGATGGACAAGTACAATGAAGCGGGTATTACGGTGCGTTACCTGATGTTTCCGCGCGCCGGTGTCGACTCGCCTTCCTATGAAAAGGCTGTTTCGGTGTGGTGCAACAAGGACCAGCAGGACGCCATGACGCGCTCCAAGCAGGGTGAGACCCTGCCGAAGGCCAGCTGTGACAATCCTGTCAAGGAAGAGTATGAACTTGGCCAGCTGATCGGCGTGCGCGGTACGCCCGCCATTGTCACTGAAGACGGCTCCATGTTGCCGGGTTATGTCCCTGCTGCCCGGTTGGCCAAGGCACTGCAAGCGGGTTCCTGAGGACAGCATTCGCGTATTCAGGCCGCTCCTGCAGGTATAACGATTACCGTAGGAGCGCCGTCCCCGGCGCGATTCCAGCCTGCCTGTCGACGCGTGGTCAATCGCGGCGAGGACGCCGCTCCTACAAATGATTTGTTTGATGCAGGAGCGGAGTGTATCCGCGATCGGCTGTCGGTCTAATGCAGCAGGGTAAACAGCCTGCGACGGTAACTGTTGACCAGTTCGCCCTCATTTTCGAGTAACTCAAATACCGCCAGCAGGCCCTTGCGGCCGGCATCATCGCGGAACTCACGGTCGCGCTGCAACAGTTGCATGAAGGCCTCCAGTGCCGGCTCCATCTGGTTGTTCAGCACATACCAGGCGGCCAGCTGGTAGCGCGCCTCCAGGTCGCCGGGGTTGTCCTCGACGGCGCTTTCAAGTTCGGCCACGGGGGCTGCATCCCTGGTCGTCACGGCAAATTCAAGCAGGGCGCTCAGACGCGAGGCCTCCTTTTCGTCACGTACGTCACGCGGCAATGAGGCGATCAGTTCAGTGGCATCGTCCAGCAAGCCCTGCCTCATTTTGAGCTCTGCACAGGCAAGTGTCAGCTGGTGATTGTCCGGCTCGGCAAGGTGCGCATCATGCAGCAGGCCCACTGCCTCGCTGTGCTTGCCCTGTTGCCAGGCGGCCATTGCGCGTTCGCGGATGGCATCGGACTCGCGCTCTATGTGACGGTCCAGCAGAATGCGCAGTGTTGCTTCTGATTGTGCGGCAAGGATCTCCTCGACCATCTCGCCGTGTTTGTACACCCGCATGGTCGGCAGGCTGCGTATGCCGTGTGCCCTGGCGAGATCGCGCTGTTCATCGGTATTGACCTTGGCGAGCACGAACTTGCCGTCATAGTCCTCAACCAGTTTTTTCAACACCGGCATCTGCATCTGGCAGGGGCCGCACCAGTCTGCCCAGTAGTCCACCAGCACCGGTACCTGGCTGGAGCGCTCGATGACCAGCTCTTCAAAGGTCTCGTTAGTGACGTCAGTGATATGCTGTGCATTATTCATGGTTACAAAGTATATCGAATCGAATCCAGTCGTGCGCTGTTAAGCGTTACCTCCCGGGTTAATGCAGCCGTAGGAGCGCCGTCCCCGGCGCGATTGTTTTTTGTTCTAATCCGAATCGCGCCGGGGACGGCGCTCCTACGGCAGGTAATCTGCCGAACCGTGATCATGCATCACAACCAGTTCACCACAGGCGGTGAACAGCAGGCAGGCCTTGACGGTTTTCCCGGGCCATAGTTTCTGCACGCCACTGGCATATAAACGCATTTGCTCCCGGTAGGTGTCTGTCAGTCGCGGCAGGACATCGCGCGTGGCCCAGTGATGCGTCTTGTAGTCAATTACACAGGCGCTGTCATCATTGATGATCAGGCGGTCAATGATGCCGTACACCAGGTGATCTCCGTCCCTGTATTGTATCGGAACCTCATTAAAGGCCTGCTGGTAGCGTGTGTGATCGAACAGCCATGCCAGTTGCGGGGCTTGAACGGTTGCAATGGCTTCCTGCCACCAGCGCTGACATTCCGGGTCTGTTGCATCGCGTTGCAGTGCATTGGCGATCGATACCGGAATGACATCCGGGCAACAGGCTTCGATGCCGCCCAACTGCTGCAGCATCAGGTGAATGGCCGTGCCGCGTTCGCGGCCATCCTCATCGCCATGGTCACTGCTTGTGGCATGCAGTGCGCGACTGGGTGCGATCAGCCGCTGCCGCTTTTCGACAGCTAGCGGGCCGGACAGGCGCGGGTCCGGCGTAACCGCAGTGGCGGCTGTTTGCGGCACTGCATTGAGTGCCTCGCTGCGGCCGGTTTCACGGAAGGGATGGCCCTCAGCCGTGGTGTCCCAGCCGGCCAGTGCCTGCTGGATCAGGCCATACCAGCTGTCCCCGGCAGCCGCGTCTTTTTGATTGCCCGAGATGAACAGATATTGCCGTGCGCGTGTGATGGCGACGTAAAGCAGGTTGGCCTCTTCGCGCTGATCATTGTGCGCCTGCTCATCAAGCAGCCGGCAAGTGATGCTGTCGTGGCTGGCCTTCTTGCCCGTCAGCAGAAAATGCGCCGGTTTTTCGCGGTTTTCGGGCCAGTCAACCAGTGCAGCATGCGCGTTGTGCGCTCGCGGCTGGGTGGCCGTATCAGCCAGAAAGATGACGGGAGCCTCGAGACCTTTGGCGCCATGGATGGTCATGATGCGCACCCGCTGCGTGTCTGTTTCCTCCGGTGTGCCTTCGTCCGGCTGATCATTGTCTGACTGGCGCAGCCGGTTCAACTGGTCGAGGAAGCGCGGCAGGCTGGGGTAGCGTCCGTTGTCGACCTCAAGTGCCAGTTCGATAAAACGCGTCAGACTGGCATGGACCCGTGGTTTCAGGGCGGCGGGGAAGGCGGCCTCGTAGCGCTGGAAGACCTCGGCCTCGTGGAAGATTCGGTCCAGCAGGTCGTGCACCGGGATGTGTCCGGTGAGTGCGCGCCACTGCTGCAGTTGCGCGTGGATGTCTGCAAAGGGTTGCTGTTGCTCCGTGGCCAGTCCGGCCAGACGCTCATACCAGGTGCCGCTGGCGGCAGCGGCCAGCGGGATCAGCTGTTCACTGGACAGGCCAATGATGGGCGAACGCAGTACCTGCGCCAGTGCCAGGTTGTCGTAGGGCGAGATCAGGGTGTTCAGCAGGCATTCCAGGTCGTGCACTTCCAGGTTGTCGAGCAGTGCCCCCCTGCTGTCGCTGAGATAGGGTATTTGCAGTTCACGCAGTGCCTGTTCATAGGCACTGGCGTGGGTGCGTTGCCGTAACAGGATAATGATGTCCCCATACTGCAGGGCGCGGGTCACGCCGTCTTTCGTCACCGCTGCATGGTCGTGCATGAGTGCCTGTATACGGGAGGCGATTTGCCTGGCCTCATTGGCATAACGCTGGTCTTCACGGACGATACGCGGCGCATGCAGCGGATTACGCAACAGTGTTGCTGTTTCATCTGCTGTTGCCTCGGGCGCCGAGGTCATCAGTGGCAACAATTCTACATAGCCGTACATATCCGGCAAATACGTCGTGTGCGTGTTGAAGTCATCCAGTCGCTGTGTGAGCGCTTCGCTAGCAAAAACCGTGTTCACGCAATCAATAATCGCCTGTGCAGAGCGCCGCGATGCATCCAGCGGGTAGCTGTGCGCCTGGAGGTTATCATGCAGCCAGTCAGAGGCCTCACCGAGCAGCGCCGGGTTGGCACGGCGAAAACTGTAGATAGACTGTTTTTTATCACCGACCAGGAATACGGATCGGGCACGGTCATCGTTACCGGCCGCGAGTTCTTCCAGTAACGGTTGCAGCAAGCGCCACTGGGTCGGGTTGGTATCCTGAAATTCATCGACCAGCAAATGATCGATGCGCGTGTCCAGCTTGTACTGAATCCAGCTGGCATGACTGCTGCGGTTCAGTAATTCGCAGGCCTTCCATTCGAGGTCGGAGAAGTCCAGCAGGCGCTGTTCCTGCTTGATGCGTTGATAGTGGGTCAGCAACTGCACGCCGGCCGTTATCCATGCAAGGGAGGTATGCAGCGTGTTATAGCGTGCCAGGCGATCAATGCTGGCATGCAAAATGTCGCACAGCTGCTGATGCAACTCGATGTATGTCTGTTCATCCTGTTGGCCGAGTCGCTTGCATTGCGTTTTGCCGGCCTTTCTCGAGCGGGGCTTGCCCTCCCCGGTGAGAAACACTGGTTTGATGGCATCAAGAAATGCTGCCGCTGCCAGGGAGGAGTCGAGTGCCCCGGCAAGCAGCTGCGCATACCCGGTATTGGTTGGAGTGACGTTGCGTTCCAGCAGCTGGCCAAACACCTGCAGGTCTGCGCGCAGGCCGTCATCCGGGAAGTGCTCGAGGGGCTCCTCATCGGCATCGATCTGCAGCAGTTGCTCAAGTCGGGTGCTGGCACAGGACAGCGGATCGGGTTGTCCCTGGATATACGCCCACCAGTCACTGCGATGAGCCAGAAAGGAACGCAGTGCGGACCGGGTATTACTGAGCCCGTCGCAAGCCTCGGTCAGCCGGTCCAGCGCCTGGTTGATCGGGTGGCCCTTGCTGCTTGATTCGTTCACCAGCGCGTCCCACGCCTGCTGTTCCAGCAGACCGGTGGATTCGCTCAGCTCGAAACCCGGCGCGATGCCTGCCTCCAGCGGGAAGCGCTGCAGCAGCTCCTGGCAGAAGGCATGAAACGTCGTTGCGCGCAACGAGTAGGGATTAAACAGGCTTTGTTCATACAATTGCCGCGCCCGTGTGCGGCTGGGCACGTCTGGACAGATACCGATCTGCGTCAGCATGCGATCCAGTGAGCTCGCGTCCGCACACATGAGTTCACGCAGGCGTTCGGTGACGCGCTGTTGCATTTCCGCGGCCGCCTTGCGGGTAAACGTCACGGCCAGGATGCTGTCCGGCCTGGCGCCGGCCAGCAGCAGGCGCAGGATGCGGGTCACCAGCAGCCAGGTCTTGCCGGTGCCGGCCGAGGCATGCACGGTGGCATTACGGGCCGGGTCGGCCGCCTGCAGGGTTGATGATTTATCCGTGGCGGACATTATTTCGTGAAAGCCATGCGTTTATCTTAATCGATGCTCCTACGGAAGGTATGTTGACATTCATGCCGGTTCATCCAGCCATGCCTGTTGCCTGCACAGCCCGCTCATCTCGCAGTAACCACAGGTCTTCACATCGCCCCACGCGGGCAGGGCGGCACCGGCATCTAATTCACCCAGTACCGTGACCAGTCGCTGTTTTACACCGCCTGCAAGTTCAGCCAGTGCCTCGCCCTCGAGGCAGATCCGGTTGCTGATCCTGTTATCAACCTGAAGGTATTCGACCCGTTGCGGTAACGACTCTGTCAGCAGGGCATAGGAGGGCAGCTGGACTTCCTCACCACTGTCGACCTGTTCCTGTCTGGGAATGCTGCCGGTCTTGTAGTCGAGTATGGCCAGTCCGCTCGCGTTGCTGTCGATGCGGTCCAGTCGCCCCTTGAGTGTTCGCCCGGGCATGAGCTCGCATTCGCTTTGCTGCTCGGCATCGTGAAATGACCAGCCCTGCTGCCGGGTGATTTGCCAGTCGATATATCCCGGCAGCAGCGTCTGCCAGCGTCGCAGCCAGGCACGATGCTCGAAATTATCTTCCAGTTCGCGGGCAAAAACGGCATCCGAAATGCGCTCAAGCGCGCGGATCGCCTGCGTGCGGTTGGCTGCGGTGACCGCTGCACCGAAGGCCGCGGGATAGCCGGGGCAACCCTTGTGAAAGACTTCCAGTGCCTTGTGCACCAGGCTGCCGTACTCGGCTTTTTCAAAGGCCTCCCTGACGGCTTCCCGGGGTTTGAGTTTCAGTCCGCAGGCGGCGAAGAATTTATACGGGCAGTCTATCAATTGCCGGTGCATGCTGACGGACAGTTCCGCGGGCAACAGCGCAGCAGGAAGTGCTGGCCGCGGGTAAGCTTGCCGCTGGGGCAGTGGCAGCGGGTTGTTTCCGATGACCCGTGTCGCCGGATGTTCCAGCAGTGCTTTCAGTTCATTGGCCGACAGATCATCTTGCCAGGCGAGTTCATGGAAGGTGCGTATGGCCTCCAGCCAGGGACTCGGCATGCGCTGTTCATCAGCGTTCTCCTGGCACCAGGTCAGCAACAGTTGTGGCGCGCTTTCGAGCAGGCGCCGGAAGCGCTGCAACTGCTGTGCATAGTTCTCTGACCAGGCCGGCAGTCCGAGATCGGTACGTACCGGGTCATTGAAGAACGGTGACCTGGCGCTGCTGGCCGGCAGGTATTCGCGATCGCAGGCGCCGATGACCACGGCATCGTACTGTCCCAGTTGGGACTGTTGCAGGGTCAGCAACATCACCGGGCTGTCCGATGTCTGCGGGATAAAGTCTGTGCGCTCCAGTGCCGATCCGAACCAGGCACGGAATTCAACCCAGCTCATGTCGATGTTGCTGTGTTTCGCCGCATCAAACAGTAACCGCCACTCCTGCTGTATACGCTGCCCGGCCGGGTCGCTCCCGAATGCTGCCCAGATACCCATCGCCTCGAGACTTTCACGCAGCTTCTCCAGCAGGGTAACAGGCCGTGATCGTGTTACACCGAGGCACGCACGCAAGGGTTCGGCGCCCTGATCAAGACGGTTCAACAGCTGCTGTAGCTGTTCGGCTGACGCTTCGGTCCAGCTGGTTTTCAGACGTTGCAGGCGCAGCTTTATTTGCTTGCGATAACGCTGCAGTCCACTGGCAATATTTTCACGCTGGATGATGTCCTGCTCAAGACGGTAGACGCTGTTTGCGAGCTGATCGCGGTCCTCGTCGGGGAAGATGAACGGTGACTTCAGGACATCCAGCAGGGGTTGGTGGGCAAAGTCTTCCTCGACCGTTTCCATCCAGCGCTCCAGCGCGGCGGCGGCACTGGTGGTCGACAACGCCCAGCCACCCGTGTCTTCCAGTCCAATGCCGGCCCGATCGAGCAAGGCGCGCACGCGTCGCGCCAGCCGCCGGTCTTCAGTCACAATCGCAATGCACTGTCTACCGTCGAGCAACCACTGGCGTACCTGTAAATCAATGGCGCGTGCTTCCTGTTCCGGTGAACGTGCGGGCAGGAGGGTGATGTGTCCACGCAGGGGTGAGTCCGGGTGGTCATGGCAAAACGCACTGGCGCGCTCCGCGGGCGAGTGCCCGCCGATTGCGAACACGGCATCGAGGCATGCGCTGCAGGGGTTATACGTGCTGCTGTGTTGTGCCTGTTGCAGCAGTGTTCTAATGGGAGGAGTGATGCTGTCATCAAGCCAGTGCGAATGCTGATAGAGGATGCATGTTGCGCGGCCTGACTGCAGCAGTGAGTCAATCCATTCCAGTTGCGCCGCATGCAGCTGGTCAAAGCCAACCAGGAAGAAATCCTTCTCGGGTGTTGCCGTCTGCGACATGGCCAGTCGCTGCAGGCAGGCAATGCCGGGATCCAGCATGTGCTCGTCGTTAAGCTGACCATGCCATGCCTGCCACAGCCGGTGTACCATGTTGGCTTCCACGCCGAGTGGTTCCGGCAGTCGGTCATCAATACCGTACGCCGCTTGCAGCCGTGCGATAAACACGTCCAGGTCATCGGGGATGCTGACACGGTTGAGCGTCAGTTCATCAAACAGTGAAATCAGGCAACTGCTGATTTGCCAGGGATCCGCGCCATTAAACACGGCCGGGTGTTGCCTGAGCACCTCAACCAGCATGAGTTCACGGCGCGCGCGCCCGGGAATGGTCTGGTCGAGGGGGATGTGATCGCGCAGCCACTGATCGATTGTGTTGATGTCCGGGCCGAGCAGGGCAGCGTGCCCGTGCGCTTTAGCAGCGTCCAGCAAATGCCCGCGCAGGCGCGGTGCGAACTGCAGATCGGGAAGCAATACGACGCAGTTTGTCAGCTCGGGCAGCGTGGCAGCACGTTCGATGATCCGGCGGGCAGCGACCGCCAGTATGTCATCGCTGTAGGGAACCAGAGTAACCGTCTGGTATGCAGTCATTGCTGTCTCGGTTGGCTCCCTTTACTGCGTGAGAGGGTTGGGGAGGGATCTGCAGTTATGCGTTCAACGTTCCAGGAGTTTCAATTTATCCGGCTTGTCCTTCCAGTCGTCCGCGTCAGCCGGGGCGGCCTTCATTTCCGTGATGACCGGCCAGCTTTGCGATAACTCGGCATTCAGCACCAGGAACTGTTCCTGTCCCGGCGGCAGGTCGCTTTCATCAAAGATGGCGTTAATCGGGCATTCCGGCTCACACAGGGTGCAGTCGATGCATTCGTCCGGGTCGATGACCAGGAAGTTGGGCCCCTCGTGGAAGCAGTCGACCGGGCAGACCTCGACACAGTCCGTGTATTTGCACTTGATGCAGTTTTCGGTCACAACAAATGTCATGAAATTCTCCAGTAGCGACTCCGGGGATGATCAGCAGGGTAGCCAACCAGACCTGAGTTCAATATTAAAAAAAACGGTTAACTCTTTGTTATCCAGTAACTATGAATAACACATGACAGCAGATTGCCGCAGTATACCGGAGATTGCCCGGCTTATGAATGCAGCGCCTGACGGGCCAGTTCCTTCAGTGCATACAATGTCTGCAGCGACTGCTGTGGCGTCATGTTATCCGGGTCGATGTCCTTGAGCGCTTCGACCAGGGGATGTTCACCGGGCGCCTCGAACAGGGGCAACTGCGATGATAGCAGTGCGCCGGGGTGCGCAGTGTGTTGTTCCAGATCGATGAGACGTTCCCGGGCCAGTTCGATGACGCCTTTGGGGACGCCCGCGAGCGCGGCGACATGCAGTCCATAACTGCGGTCGGCGGCGCCGGCCTTGACGGCATGCAGGAAAACGATGCGGTCGTCGTGCTCGACGGCCTCGAGGTGCACGTTGGCAATGTCGCCATACTGCTCCGGCAATTGCGTCAGTTCAAAATAATGTGTGGCGAACAGGGTGAACGCCTTGACGCGCACGGCCAGGTCAATGGCACAGGCCCACGCCAGCGACAGGCCATCATAGGTGCTGGTGCCGCGCCCGATTTCATCCATCAGCACCAGGCTGTTGCCGGTGGCATTGTGCAGGATGTTCGCCGTTTCGGTCATTTCCACCATGAAGGTCGAGCGTCCGCCGGCGAGATCATCGGCGGCGCCAATACGGGAAAATATGCGATCGACCGGGCCGATGGTGGCGCTGCCCGCGGGCACGTAACAACCGATGTGCGCGAGTAACACGATCAATGCCGTCTGCCGCATGTAGGTCGACTTGCCGCCCATGTTGGGCCCGGTGATGATGAGCATGCGCTGGCTGTCGTTGAGACTGGCATCATTGGGTATGAAGGGTTCATCCATGATCTGTTCAACCACCAGGTGACGACCCTGCCTGATCTCGATGCCGCTGCGCTCGCTGAGTACCGGGCAGGTGAGGTTCAGGGTCTGGCTGCGCTCGGAAAAATTCGCCAGCACATCCAGTTCGGACACTGCATCCGCACAGCGCCTTAAGGCGTCAAGGTGTTCACCCAGTGTGTCCAGTAGCTCACTGTAGAGTGATTTCTCCAGCGCCAGTGCCCGTTCGCGCGCGCTCAGCACCTTGTCTTCGTGCGCCTTCAGTTCCGGTGTGATGTAACGCTCGACGGCCTTCAGTGTCTGACGGCGCTGGTAGTTGTCCGGTACCTTGTCTGCCTGCAGGCGGCTGACCTCGATGTAGTAACCGTGGACCCGGTTATAACTGATCTTCAGGGTGGCAATGCCACTGCGTTTGCGTTCCTGCTGTTCCATGTCGACCAGCAACTGGTCACTGTTCTCGCTGAGATTGCGCAGCTCATCAAGCGTCGCGTCATAGCCTGCCGCCAGTACGCCGCCATCACGAATCAGCAGCGGTGGCTCGTCCCTGAGTGCGCGCACCAGCAGGGCATGGACCTCGGGATGCTGCCCGGTTCGTGCGCACAGGTCCTGCAACAGCGGATCCGGCAGGTCAGACAGTTTTTCCTGCAGCGCAGGCAATGCGCCGAGGCTGTCGCGCAAACCGGTAAGGTCGCGAGGACGTGCTGATTTCAATGCAATGCGTGTCAGGATGCGTTCGATATCGTTGATGCCCTTCAGCAGGGTGTGCAGGTCATCATGCAGTTGTGCGTCAAGCAATGCGGCGATGCAGCAGTGCCGTTGCTGCAAGGCGTTATGGTCGCGCAGCGGGCGATGCATCCAGCGGCGCAGCAGACGTCCACCCATCGCGGTCGCGGTATGGTCAAGCACACCGACCAGGGTGTGCGCGCGGTGTCCGGAGGTCGCTTCTTCCAGTTCCAGGTTGCGGCGCGTGGCGGCATCCAGTACCAGGCTGTCGTCGCGATTTTCAACACACAGGCCGTTAAGGTGTGGCAGGGCCGTGCGCTGGGTATTTTTTACATACTGCAACAGGCCGCCTGCGGCACCGATGGCGGCCTCCAGTGTCTCGCAACCGAATCCACCGAGGTCATGGGTCGCGAATTGTTCGTTGAGTTGCCGGTGTGCCGTGTCGGTAGCAAACAGCCAGGGTGACTGCTGGCGCAGGCCACTGTGCCGTGCGGCCTCGGGGGGCAGGCTGACGGCTTCGTTGACAACCAGTTCAGCCGGGTTCAGGCGCTGCAGCTCGCCGAGCAGTGCCTCGGTGCCCTGAAACTGCTGCACGCTGAAACGTCCACCGGCGAGATCCAGTGCGGCGATCCCCCAGTCGTCACCGAGCCGGTTGATGGCCACCAGCAGGTTATCCTGGCGGTCACTGAGCAGCGATTCTTCTGTCAGTGTGCCCGGGGTCACGATACGGATCACCTTGCGTTCAACGGGCCCCTTGCTGGCCGCAACATCACCGACCTGCTCGCAGATCGCGACCGACTCACCCTGGCGCACCAGCCGGCCAAGGTACTGGTCGACGGCATGCACCGGAATACCGGCCATGGGGATGGCTTCACCAGCGGATTTGCCGCGTGAGGTCAGGGTGATGTTGAGCAACCTGGCGGCGCGCTGCGCATCGCCAAAGAACAGCTCGTAAAAGTCACCCATGCGGTAGAACAGCAGCGTGTCCGGATGCTCGGATTTGATGCCCAGGTATTGCTGCATCATCGGGGTATGGACAGGCGCGGCGGTCGACATGGCGGGGGAGTTTACCTGAAAAGATTATTCCCTCTCCATTCTGCAGGAAGTAGGATGGGCAGAGGAGCGAAGCGACGTGCCCGTCAAGGACAGCCCCTGGAACTTGTATTGACCCTATGAAGGTAGTTTTTCTCTATGCCCGACTTAAGAAAATTATCACAACAGCTCGCTAACACACTGCTGCAACAACAGAAGCAGTTGGCCGTGGCTGAATCCTGCACCGGTGGCTGGCTGGCCAAATGCCTGACGGATATTGCCGGGAGTTCGCGCTGGTTCGAGCGCGGCTTCATCACCTACAGCAATGCGTCCAAGCAGGAGATGCTGGGGGTTCTGCCGGCGACGCTGCAACGGGAAGGCGCGGTCAGTGAGGATGTGGTGCGCGAGATGGCTGCCGGGGCCGTAAGGCACAGTGCAGCAGATGTCGCCGTGGCAATCAGCGGCATAGCCGGTCCCGGCGGCGGGGTCCCCGGCAAACCGGTGGGGACGGTCTGTTTTGGGCTGGCAACAAAAGAAACAGTATTTCAGTCAGATACACAATACTTTGAAGGAGATCGTGAAGCGGTGCGCAGGCAATCGGTTGCGTATGCACTGTCACGTCTGCTGCATGCCCTCGGACACCACTGAACCCCGGCAGCGGCTGTTCTTTGCACTGTGGCCGGATAATGCGGTGCGCAGGACGCTGGACGAGGCCGGCGAGTCGCTGCTGGGCAAACGCATCAAGCGGGTGCCCGCTGCCAACCTGCACCTGACACTGGCGTTTGCCGGGTCAGTCACGGCCAGCGTACGCCATTGCCTGGAATCTGCGGCAGGCGCCATTCAGGTGGCGCCTTTTGACCTGACCCTCGACCATTGCGGTCACTGGCAGCGGCCGCGTATCGCCTGGATGGGTCCTGTGCATACCCCCCCGGGTTTATGGTCACTGGTCGGGTCATTACGGACAGTATTCGAGACGTGTGGATTACACGTGGAAACGCGGCCTTATCAGCCACACGTGACGCTGGCTCGCAAGGTTAGCAGGCTGACAAATGACACACCGATCACGCCGGTATCGTGGTCAATCAGATCATTCAGTCTGGTCGAGTCAGTCACCGACCCGCGTGGCGTCAGATATCAGCGACTCGTCTCATGGGCGCTAGAGGGCTAGCACTTTCTGTGTGATAATCCTGCCGTCCGGCAGGCCATGCCGCGAACAATCTTTGGAGGAACTCGATGGATGACAACAAACGCAAGGCGTTAAGTGCCGCACTGGGGCAGATAGAAAAGCAGTTTGGCAAGGGCGCAATCATGCGCATGGGTGATGTCGGTGCGGTACGCGATATCGAAGCGATTTCAACCGGCTCGCTGGGTCTGGATATTGCGCTGGGTATCGGTGGCCTGCCACGTGGCCGGGTCATCGAGATATACGGTCCGGAATCATCCGGCAAGACCACGCTGACACTGCAGGTGATCGCCGAGGCACAAAAGCTCGGTGGCACCGCCGCGTTTGTAGATGCCGAACATGCGCTGGATCCCGGCTATGCAGAAAAGCTCGGCGTCAATGTTGACGAGTTGCTGGTGTCGCAGCCGGATACCGGCGAGCAGGCGCTGGAGATCACTGACATGCTGGTGCGTTCCGCTTCCATCGATATTGTGGTTGTCGACTCGGTTGCTGCCTTGACGCCGAAGGCTGAAATCGAAGGTGACATGGGCGATTCACACATGGGGCTGCAGGCACGGTTGATGTCACAGGCGTTGCGCAAGCTGACCGGTAATATCCAGCGCTCCAATACCATGGTGATATTCATTAACCAGATTCGCATGAAGATCGGCGTGATGTTCGGCAATCCCGAAACGACCACCGGCGGCAATGCGCTGAAATTCTATTCCTCCGTACGCATGGATATCCGTCGCATCGGCGCCATCAAGAAGGGCGACGAAATCCTCGGTAACGAGACCCGTGTCAAGGTGGTGAAGAACAAGATGGCGCCGCCGTTCAAAAAGGCGGAATTCCAGATCCTCTATGGCGAGGGTATCTCCCGCGAGGCCGAGTTGATCGATCTGGGTGTTGAACACGGTTTTGTCGAGAAATCCGGAGCCTGGTACAGTTATGGCAGTGACCGTATTGGACAGGGCAAGGATAATGTGCGTGAATTCCTGAAGCAGAATCCGGACATCGCAAACGACATCGAGGCCAAACTGCGCGGCAAGCTGTTGACGAAAGAGGTAGTGGCAAAAGAGGAAGTGGCCGAGGAACTCGAAGCTGAAGCCTGAGCAGTGCGCTGACCCTGTTTATATTCGCAAAACGGCGATGGACTACCTTGCTCGACGCGAGCACGGTGTACTGGAGCTTACCCGAAAACTGATCGCCCGCGGCTTTGACGCAGACCCTGTCGAAGCCGCGGTCAATACCCTTGTATCAGATGGCCTGCTGAACGATAGCCGCTTTGCCGAGGCCTTTGTTCATTCCCGCTTCCAGAAAGGGTCAGGTCCGCAAAAGATCCATGCGGAATTGCGGCAGCGGGGCATCGATGATGACCTGATCAGCGCGTGCCTTGAGTCTGTTAGTGAACAGTGGCTGGCGCGGGTGCGGGACGTCCGCGAAAAAAAGTACGGCGCCGAACCGCCACGGGACTTCAGGGAGCGCAACCGTCAGATGCGTTTTCTGCAAACAAAGTGACGAAGCAATCTGTAACTCGTTGATTCACTGGTTACGAGATTGCTTCGCTTCGCTCGCAATGACGGGCTACATGAATTAATCAGAGGTTCTCTAACACTCTCTATAAAAAGAGTTCCATTCCACGTCCAATCCCTGAATAATAAAAGCCTGTGAATATCAACCAGCTACAGGCCTTACGTTTAAACCGGAATTACAACCCATCATGACCAGCAGCGCAGAACTTCGCCAGGCCTTTCTGGATTATTTCAAAGAGCACGATCACGAGATAGTGGCATCCGCGTCACTGGTGCCGGCTGATGACCCGACACTGTTATTCGTGAACGCGGGCATGGTGCAGTTCAAGGATGTGTTTCTTGGCAAGCAATACCGTGGCTGTCCGCGGGCCACCAGCAGCCAGCGCTGCGTACGTGCCGGCGGCAAGCACAATGACCTCGAAAACGTCGGCTATACCGCGCGCCACCACACCTTCTTTGAAATGCTGGGTAATTTCAGTTTTGGTGATTACTTCAAGCGCGAGGCCATCGGCTATGCCTGGGAGTTCCTCACGGGGGTGCTGAAGCTGTCACCTGAACGGCTATGGGTAACGGTCTTCGACGAAGACGACGAGGCGGCCGATATCTGGCTGAACGAAATCAAGGTGAACCCGGCGCACTTCAGTCGCATCGGCGCCAGGGACAACTTCTGGTCCATGGGTGAAACGGGTCCCTGCGGCCCGTGTTCGGAAATCTTTTACGATCATGGTCCTGATATTCCGGGGGGTCCGCCGGGTACGCCGGATGAAGACGGTGACCGCTACGTCGAGATCTGGAACCTGGTGTTTATGCAGTATGACCGCGATGCGGACGGCAATCTGAACCCGTTACCCAAGCCATCGGTTGACACCGGCATGGGGCTGGAGCGACTGGCGGCGGTCATGCAGGGCGTGCACAGCAATTACGATATCGATCTGTTCCAGCAGCTGATCAAGTCTGCTGCGGCGATCACGGCAACAAACGATCTCGGCAATAATTCCCTGCGGGTGCTTGCGGATCATATTCGCTCCTGTTCCTTCCTGATTGCCGATGGCGTGCTGCCATCCAACGAAGGCCGCGGTTACGTGTTGCGCCGCATCATTCGGCGTGCGGTACGTCATGGTTACCAGCTGGGCGTGAAGCAGCTGTTCTTCTACAAAATGGTGGCGCCGCTGGTCGCGGAAATGGGTGCTGCCTACCCGGAACTGGCACAAAACCAGGCGCATATTGAGCGCATCCTGAAGCTTGAAGAAGAACGTTTTGCGGAAACCCTGGAGCAGGGCATGAAAATTCTCGAAGAGGATCTTGCCACCTTGCAGGGCACGATCATCGCCGGTGATACGGTGTTCAGGCTTTACGATACCTTCGGTTTTCCTATGGACCTGACTGCGGACATTGCGCGTGAGCGCGGCCTGACCATTGACAGCGAGGGCTTTGAAACCGCGATGAATGCGCAGCGCACGCGTGCACGCGAGGCGAGTCATTTTGGCAGTGATTACCCGGGTAATCTGCAGCTCGAGGGCGAAACAACCTTCACCGGCTATGAACACCTCAGCGAAGACTCGCGCATAACTGCACTGTTTCACGAGGGTGCCGCGGTCGAACATCTGCAGATCGGGCAGTCGGGCCTTGTGGTCCTGGAACAGACGCCCTTTTATGCGGAGTCGGGTGGACAGGTCGGTGATCGTGGTCGACTGGAATCGAGCAGTGCCCGCTTTGAGGTGCACGACACGCAGAAGCAGGGCGGTGTCTTTACCCATATTGGGAATGTGACCGAAGGTGTGCTGCGTGTGAATGACACGGTGAATGCCTATGTGGACAGTGAACGCCGCCAGTCCGTTATCCTCAACCACTCCGGCACGCACTTGTTGCATGCGGCCTTGCGCACCGTGCTGGGTGATCATGTGCAGCAGAAGGGATCGCTGGTTGACCCCGAGCGGCTGCGCTTTGACTTTGCCCATTATGAACCGCTGACCGCGGAACAGCTGGAAAGCATAGAACGGCTCGTGAACGAACAGATACGCGCCAACGCTCCCGCCGAGACGCGGGTCATGTCCGTGGATGATGCGCTGCAGTCGGGTGCCATGGCATTGTTCGGCGAGAAGTACGGGGACAATGTACGCGTACTGTCGATTGGTGATTTTTCGGTCGAACTGTGTGGCGGCACCCACGTACGTCACGCCGGTGACATCGGCCTGCTGAAGATAATCGCGGAAACCGGCATCGCGTCCGGTGTGCGGCGCATAGAGGCGGTTACCGGAGGATCCGCCCTGCAATGGGTCGCGGCCAATGAAGCGCGCATGCAGCGCATCGCCGAGCTGGTGAAAGGCAGTCGTGATGACGTGGCTGAAAAGGTGGCACAGTTACAGGAAAAGAATCGCGCCCTGGAAAAGGAGCTGCAGCAGTTGAAAGGCAAGCTCGCCAGTACCCAGGGTAGTGACCTGGCTACGCAGGCTGTCGATATTAACGGTATCAAGGTACTGGCCGCACGCATGGATGGCGCTGACACGAAAACGCTGCGAGACACGCTGGACCAGTTGAAAAACAAACTGGGTTCCGCCGCGGTGGTGCTGGGGGCGGTTGAGGGTAACAAGATCACGCTGGTAGCCGGCGTGACCAAAGACCAGACGGCTACCATCAAGGCCGGTGAGCTGGTTAACCAGGTCGCCACGCAGGTCGGTGGCAAGGGGGGTGGCCGGCCGGACATGGCGCAGGCCGGTGGTAACCAGCCGGAGAATCTTGACGCTGCACTTGAGTCTGTACCCGCATGGGTGCAGGGGAAGTTCTAGTCGCTATGCCCATCATTGTACAAAAATACGGCGGTACCTCCGTGGGCACGCCTGAACGCATTGCGGCGGTGGCAGAAAAGGTTATTGCTACCCGTGATAAAGGCAACAGTGTCGTCGTGGTGGTGTCCGCCATGAGTGGTGAAACCAATCGCTTGCTTGCCCTTGCGGATGAGATCAGCGACAAGCCGTTGCCGCGGGAGCTCGACGTGTTACTGGCAACCGGTGAACAGGTGACCATCGCGCTGTTAAGCATGGCGCTGCATCACCGCGGATGCGAGGCGCGCTCCTATACAGGTACCCAGGTGCAGATTCGTACCGACAGTGCGCATAACAAGGCACGTATTCGCGAGATTGACGACAAG
>CAMYIO010000027.1 GCA_947258515.1 uncultured Ectothiorhodospiraceae bacterium | reverse complement strand
TAATTTAAACAGTCGATTCCTTCAATTTCATCTATGACCTGTTGCTCGGTTGAGCCAATGAAATCCGGAACCACGCACGGGCCTGCGTATGAATTGAATGACAGCCCGCTGGACAAGATCAGGGTGAACAGCAGAGAGAGATTCTTGTACTTCGACATGGTGGCAACTCCTCGAAATTATTATGGTATTGCAGGCGTTCGTTTATATTCAGCTTCGATAATTCTCGTCCTCTGTGCCGTGAATGTCAATTTGAAGTAAAAAAAAGCCCGGCACAGGCCGGGCTTAAGCTGTTGCCTGGGGAGCGCTGTGTTACTTGCGTGCGCCGGGCCCGTTGCTTTCCAGTCCGTTGCTCATATAGCTTGTGAAGTACTCCAGGGTACGGTATTCATCACTCTGGGGCGGGTATGGCTTGGCACGGACCTGCTTGTTACAGCCACCATAGCGGCGGTGCAGTGTACCCATGCCACCCCATTTCGAACGATACACCGGGAAGTGTGATACATGACCGAGTGCGGGACTCAGCAGGTCGGCACGGATCTTGTTGCCGGAATTGTAGACGTGGCAGTCAGCACAGGCCATGTTGAGCTGTCCGCGCTTGGCGTAGAAATGATTCTTGCCACGCTCATAAGCGGCGAGGGCGGCAGGGTCATTCGGTACCTGAACGTTGATGATATTACCCCGTGAGGTGTAGTGCATATAGGCCGAGACATCGGCAATCGCACCTTTTTGCCATCCCAGGGGTTCTTCACCATTGGACTGGCGACAGGTATTGATCGCTGACTCAAGGGTAATGACCTTGCCGGATTTGCTATCAAAGAAAGGATAGCGCTCGGCAATGCCAATACCGCCATTCGGGAAGCAGTCGGCATAGCCTTTGCCGTTTGCGAAGGGCTTGTTAAAGAGTTCTTCACCTTTCGAGATACTCAGCTCGTATGGAGGGAATTCCTCGATTTCTTCCCACTGTTCCCTGGAAGCGGCATCAATGGAATAGACACCGTTGATGTAATCATTGAAGGGTGTTTTGGGAAAGCGGTTCTTGAAATAGTCTCTGAATTCCGCCAGGTCTTGTTGTGGTGTCGCCTGTGCTGACAGGGTAAAGCTGCCAAGCAGACCCAGTAGTATCATTGCAGTCAGGAGTTTCTTCATTAAGTGTTTCCCCTACAGGTCAGTGGTTGCATTATTTGATCGTCACTTCGGCCGAATCTTTCTCGCCCTTGTTGTCGGCCCAGCTAAGGCTCACCGTGTCTCCTGCGGCGGCACCGGCAAACTTGAAGGACAGGTAAGGGTTCTTGGAAATAGCAGCACCCCAGTTGGCGGTCATTACCGTTGTGTCCTTGTGCTTGCAGACGACTTCCTGGATGAAATGAGCCGGAATTGTCTCGCCTGTCTTTTTGTCTTTCATCAGACCGGTGTCCATGGGATGGCTGACCAGTGCCTTGATTGTCGTCACGCCATCTGTAATTTTTGCGCGCATTTTAATGCTTGCCATGATTAATCCTCTTGGTACGCTTTAAATATTAATATTGAAATTTATCGTCAACGGGCGGGTGATTAACCGCCACAACCGCCGATCGTTACCTTGACTTCCTTCTGGGCGCTGTAGAGTTTGTCTCCAGCCTTGACCACCGCAATGACGTTGGCCGTCTTTCCCATCTTGATACGGGTGGAAACATAGCCTTCAGTGCCGGGACCCAGTGTGAACTCGGCGGTCAACGGCGTGGCATTCTTGTCAGCGAGGAGGCTGATTGAAGATACGCCATCAATGCTGGTGGTTACCGAGACCGGTACCACGGCGCCATTTTCTGCAATATCCGGTGCCTTGATGCTGATCTTGTCGCTGCTGGCCATGTCGGAAGTGTTGAAAAGTGCAGATACCGCACCGTTAACATCCTTGGCTTCAAACGCTGCCTTGGACCAGGCGGCGAGCGACACGCGGGGGGTTAACAAACCGGTGCTGACAGCGATACCCACTGCGCCTGTCGCCAGGGAGCCTTTCAGAAATATTCTGCGTTTCATGCTTGTCACGAGTTATTCTCCTAAGTATTTATAGTGTGTAAATATATTCTACAACCTGGTCAATCTCTTCTTCTGAAAGCACCCTGTTGCGGCCGAACGGGATCATGATGCTATTCGGATTTATCACGGTTGGATCCCAGATTTGTGCACGTAGTTTGGCCTTGTCCGGGAAGCGCGCCTTCATTGCGATCAGTGGTGGTCCGATATTGCCGGGCAGTGTGCCATCGTCCATGGCGTGGCAGGCCAGGCAGTTGCCCTTCTTTCGGTCAACAGAGACAGCCTTGCCTTTTTCGATGACGGAGCTGGCGCCGTCTGCTGCCGTTGCCGGGAACGACGCTAGTGTCAGTGCCCCCAGCAAGGCAGCCAGTGTAAACGTTGCTGTGAAAAAAATCCTCGCGGTTTGCCGCATTGTGTCTTCTCCTGAAGGTTACGTGTTATGCAGGTATGGATTTGCGCAGAATGCAGGTTTATTTTAGTAATCCGCGCTGATGGGTCTTTTCATGGTTGTACTGTTTAACAGCGGCCTCTGCCTCGAACCTGGCCTTGTTTGCCATCATTATTGCCTTGGCATTATCGCCTGCATCAGCGGCTGACTGTGCCTGGCCCAGAAATTTTTCTGTGTCACGCCAGACCCAGTCATTGCTCTTTGCGATGGCGATGGCATCACTCGCATTGGTAATGGCGGCAGTGGCTTCAGGGCTGGCCTTGGCAGCAGCGGCCTCACTCTTGGTGGACTGGTCTGCGCAACCACTTGTCAGCCACAGCGACAGCAATGCGGTTGACAACAGCTTGACATGAAAGCGTCTTTTCATTGATTAACTCCAGTATTGATATATAAGTGCAGAAGAAACCTGATTAATTATAGTCTCGCGGTGACTGAAACTAGCACCTAAATTCAGAACGGTCAACCAGGGAATCTCCTTAATAAGTATTTGTGATTATTCTAATTTATCAAGCTCGAGTAGTGCCTCCAGGTCTGTGATATTTGCCTGTATACGTGCAGTTTCATAGCTGCTCAGTCTGGGTGATTTCTCGGCCAGCTTTAACTGCTCGATGGCCTGGTTAGTGTAACCATTGAGGAAATAATACTGTGCCATGGCGGTGTGTGTTTGCACCGTGTGGCCGGTCGCACCTGCTGCCTGGGCCAGCAGCTTGTGCACTTGCGGGTTGGATGAATTACGGTTCGCGATATCGGTGAGCAGGGTATAGGCCTCGGGCGCCTGACCGGATGTCAGCAGGGTCGATGCGTACGGCAGCACGATGGTCATTTCACCCGGATACAATTCCAGCGAGTCTGCATAGACTTGCAATGCCTGCGAATATTGCTTGTCGGCGGTCATGATTCTGGCCAGCGCCAGGCGGTAGGCGATGCGGTCCGGGTCACTGTTGTGGAGTTTTTCCATGACCTCCAGGGCGGCGGCATGGTTCTCGGCCATTGATAGCAGCATAGCGAACTCATACTGCTCAACGGTCGAGGGTCCACCACTCTTGCCCTTGTAGCGTTGCACATCCGCCAGCACCTGCCTGGGATTTTCATAGCTGTTAACGCGCATTTTTGCCTGAATCAGCAGAAAATCCCTATTGTCGTATGGCTTGGGCTTCGGATAGCTTTCCGCACGCGTGATGGCTTCAGATATTCGGTTAAGGGTGACCGGGTGAGTACTGAGAAATTCCGGTGGCCGGGTGCCGTAGAGTTTCGAGTTCTTTTGCAGCTTTTCAAAGAACAGGGGCATGCCGAAGGGGTCAAAGCCGGCATCTGCCAGGGTCTGGATGCCGACACGATCCGCTTCCTTTTCATTGGCGCGTGTGAAGTTGATCTGCTGCTGCAGGCTCGCGGCCTGGGTGGCCATTAGCGCAGCCGCGCCGGCCGCGCCGTCAGTGGTGGCGCCGAGAAGTATTGCGGCAAGGATAGCCGCTGTCGTTGGTATGCTCATCCTTTCCTGGGAATCAAAGGCGCGCGCCAGGTGGCGCTGGGTAATGTGCGCAATTTCATGTGCCATTACGCCTGCCAGCTCGCTCTCGGATTCGGACGCAAGGAAGAGCCCCACATTGGCCCCGATATAGCCTCCCGGGCCGGCGAAGGCGTTGATGCTGGAGTCGTTTACCAGGAAAAAAGTAAAGTTATAACCCGGATTTTCACTGTGAATAGCCAGCTTGTGGCCCAGGGCAGATAAATAGGCGGTCGCTTCCTCATCCTCAAGAATAATGCCGGATTGGCGAATCTGGCGCATGAAATAGGCGCCCAGTGCCTTGTCCTGTTGCGGAGAAAGAACCTGTCCGGATGTATCGCCCAGATTCGGCAAATCATCGAAGTTTGACTGTGGCAGGGCCGCTGCCGGCCGCAGCACAATCAACAGGGCTAATAGCAGTCGGGCAAGGTAAGACATAGATTAATGATGAGTTTATTTTATGGTGACAGCGGGTCAGACAAGTATTAGTGCTTGAGGTTTAGTCAGTTGGCCAATATTTCAACCCCCCCCTGATGGGGTCTTGCCTTTCACGACGTGGTATCATAGTTTTTCCGATTGTACCCTGATATTGCAAATACCGGTGGCCTGATTGTGTCGGGTTTCCGGAACGACAAACTATAAATTTTGAAGGAGAGTTGTGATGGCAGATTTTGATGACGAACTTGATGCAACGGGCCTGAATTGCCCCCTGCCTATTTTACGCGCAAAGAAGGCGCTCAATGGTCTTGAGGCTGGCAAGGTGCTGCGCATCATTGCAACGGACCCGGGTTCGGTCAAGGACTTTGAGGCCTTTGCCAAGCAGACCGGCAATGAATTGATGTCATCTACCGAAGAAGACGGCAAGTTTATGTTTCTGATGAGGAAGGGCGGCTAGCGCAATTCTCTTCGATCAGGAATAAAAAAACCCCGGTCATGTGCCGGGGTTTTTTATGTCTGCGGTTCAGTAGCCAGCTATTTAAAGCGCCAGTTAAACTGCGCACCGAAAATATCCACCGCTGCATCATATTTACCGGAGACCGAGTGGAAGCCAGTCAAGCCGACCGGGAAGGGCAGGGTCGGATCATTGTTGTCTGATACGTCATTTAGTTTCGGATCATCCACAAACAGATGTGCATAGCCCAGGTCAAAGCTGAGGTTGCGCGAGTGGCTGTAGGTCAGGCCGAGGGACAGCCAGGTACGGTCGGCATCCGGCACGCGCGGGGAACGCTCGCTGTTGTGGGGTACCGGTGTCTGGTCCAGGGCCAGACCGGCACGGTATTTCCATTTATTGCTATGGGTGTATTCGGTACCGATGGCATAACGGCTGCTGTCATCGTAATTCCATGTCGCAATACTGCGCGAGCCGTCCTCGAGCTTGATATCCAGTGACTTGACTCTGCTCCATTGTGTCCAGGTGAAGTCCGCCATGACTGCCCATTTCGAGTTGATGGCATGGTAGCCGCTGAGGGAGAGGCTATCTGGCAGGGTGACATCCAGCTTGGCGTCCTGCTTGCCATTACGGCCCAGTGCCGATGGTAACCCCGAGACTTTCGAATCGCCATCCAGTGTCAGCTCGATCTTGGAGCGGTAGTGCAGGCCGAGTCGTGTGTTGTCCGAGGGTTGCAGCATAAAACCGAAGTTATAACCCCAGCCCCAATCATCCCCCGTCAGCTTGGCCTTGCCGTCATAGGTGCTTGATCCAGGTATCCAGCCGGCGATAGGTGCGCCACCCAGTGCGGCAACAAGGCCTCCATCTACGGCTTGTGTAAGCTCACCATCGGCATACAGCGCACTGACACCGACGCCGAAGGTTGCATGGTCATTGATTTTAAAGGCGATGCTCGGGTTGAAATTGTAGGTCAGCAGTTCAGACTTGATGGCGTGGTAACGGCCGACCCAGTCATCATCATAATCCGTTTTTAGACCGAAGGGTGCGTTAACGGTGAATCCCAGCCAGGTCCTTTCGTTGAGCTGGTGGGAGATGGCGCCCGCGGGGACCGCAGCGGTGAGGTCAAGGCTGGATTTGGAATCACCACTGATTGGAAATCCCGCGATACCCAAACCGTTTGGTGGTGGCGTTGCATTTGCTGCATTGTTCGGGTTGTACTCGGCGCTGCCCTTGAAATCGGTTCTTGAATTGACGATCTGCAGGCCGCCGGTGAGGTTCGAACCGGGCAGGCGTGTCATGGTGGCCGGATTGAAATAGAGGGTACTGGCATCATCGATACCGGCGGAGCCAATCGCGTAGGCGCTTCCCATACCGCTGACGCTTTGTTCAATCAGTGCGAAGCTGCTGGCAAACGCAGCGTTGCTTGATAGCGCGAGTAGTCCCGCGATACCACAGGTGCGTAATGGACGTGAAACACTGCGGTCATTGGCCATGGTTATCTCCTCGTTTGGTTGGCTATGTTCGGCGAGGTTGCTGCGGTGCTTCTGCAGGCTTTAGCTTTCTATGAAGCTATTGCTTATCCATCCCCCCGGACTGTGGGGTATACACTACTTCACATGCAACATAGAAACAACACCTGTTGTTGACTTTTACCTAACCCTTTGTCACAGTTGCGCTCGGCGGCGGCATTGCATGTTGCAAAAAAACAACTACAAGAACAGTGAAGGGCGCCTGGTCCTGATATCTAAACGAGGGGTAACGATATGAACAGAACAAATGGCTGGCTGATAGCGGCGTCCATGATCTCTGCGCTGGCAGTGACCACTACAGCGTCGGCAACGACAGGCTATTTCAGCCTGGGCTACGGCGCCAAGTCGATGGGTCTTGCTGGCGCCATTGTGTCCAATCCGCAGGATGCCATGGCCGCTTCCGTTAATCCCGCCGGTATGGGCATGGTCGGAGAGCGTGTCGATGCGGGTATCGAGTTCTTCAACCCCGGTGATCGCAGCGCCAGGCTGGAAACCTCTGCATTCGGTGCGACTTACGATGTCGAAGACAAGAGCCGTCGTAATCTGTTTTTCGTGCCGAGCCTCGGTTATACCAGCAAGATCAACGACAAGTTGACCTGGGGCATCAGCATGTACGGCAACGGTGGCATGAACACCACTTATGACCGTAATATTTACAATGAAGCGGCAGCCGTATTAGGAGCCAACGGGCAGGGTCAGCAGGCTGCTAGCATGATACCCGGCGTGACACCTGAACAGATACAGGCCGCTGGCAAAGCTGCGGCAAGCATGGTGCCGGAAGGGACGGGGGCATCAGACTTTGCACCTATACAGGACGTCAACACACTGGGTGTGGATCTTGCCCAGGGTATTATCGCACCGACTTTGTCATTCAAGGTTCATGAGAAGCATATGATCGGTGCCTCGTTGCTGATTGGTATCCAGCGCTTCAGTGCCTATGGCCTGGGTAATTTCCAGTGTTTTACCAAGTCGGTGGCTACCAACCCGGCTAATGCGGCTACCTGTCCGAACGGGTATGCGGCCGAGCCCTCTAATGGTTTAACCAACAACGGCCATGACTGGGCCTACGGCGCCGGTGTACGGGTCGGGTGGATTGGCGAGGTGTTGCCCAAGTTGTCGCTGGGTGCCGCGGTTGCCAGTAAGGTGTACATGACCGAGTTCGATGACTACGACGAGTTGTTTGCCGAAGACGGTAAATTCGACATCCCGGCCAACTTTACCGTCGGCCTTACCTATAAGCCAACGACAGCCTTGAGCCTGTCCTTTGATTTTCAGCGCATCTACTACGAAGGTGTAAACTCAATTTCCAATGCGGGTCCGGTTTTTGTGCCAGGCGTTGGGCCGAGCATTCCTCCTGGTGGTGGTCTGCTGGGTACGGATGACGGCCTCGGATTTGGCTGGGAAGATATAAACGTCTACCGCATTGCAGCGGATTACCGTTATAACAACGAGTGGAATTTCCGTGCCGGTTATTCCTACAATGACCAGCCGATTCCGGATGACCAGGTGCTGTTTAATATTCTTGCACCGGCAACACCGAAGGTGCATGCCACGGTAGGCTTTACCTATCGGCCCAGTAACAAGAGTGAATGGAACTTTTCCTACATGCATGCCTTCGAGGAAAAGGTCAGTTCTTCACAGACCGCGTTTGGTATGCCGGGTGAGATCAAGATGCGTCAGAATGCTGTTGATCTGAGTTATTCATACCTTTTCTAAACGCTATCAACGCGTCCTCAAAAAAAGGCCATCGAATGATGGCCTTTTTTTTACCTAAATGCCTGGTAAACACAACACTGTAGGAGCGGATCGCATCCGCGATCAAATTAGCTGCTGAAATCGCGGATGCGATCCGCTCCTACAGTATTCCCCCCGGATTTTTTATATCAGGTGTTATTCCTTCACCGGCCGCTTCGCGAGTTTGCGTTGCAGGGTGCGGCGGTGCATGTTGAGGGCGCGTGCCGCCGCAGAGATATTGCCATCATGCTCGGTGAGCACTTTCTGCAGGTGTTCCCATTCCAGTCGTTTCACTGACAGCGGTTGTTCCGCGGGGCTGACGGAGCTGTCGCCTTCCTTGCGGTGCAATGCGGCGACAATCTCATCGGCGGTTGCCGGTTTGGTTAGATAGTGTATCGCCCCCAGTTTGATTGATTCGACTGCCGTGGCAACGCTGGCATAGCCGGTCAGCATGACAATGCGGGTGTTTTCATCGAGTGCCGCGAGTTGCTTAACCAGTTCCAGGCCGGACTCTGTGCCGATACGCAGGTCGACGACGGCATACTCCGGTTCCACCTGTGCGGCAAGCCGCAGTGCATCGCCGAGCTTGTGTGCAGTGGCAACGGCATAATTGCGTTTCACCAGTGCATCACCCAGTACTTCGCAATAGAGCTCGTCATCATCGACCAGCAATAACACCGGGTGCTCGGTAGACGGTTCTTCGCCTTGTTTGTTCATTCACCTGTATCCTGCATTCACTTGCCCCACGGGAATCCCTGCAAGAGTTGTAATAGTAATCAGAGAATCCTTAAGCATTGCCGGTATCCGTAATCAAAGGCAGTGTGATATGCACGGTTGTGCCTCCCCGGCGACGTCTTTTTATCGACAGTTCTCCACCCAGTCGTTGTACGGTGGCATGCGCGAGATACAGGCCGACACCCAGCCCCTCTGTCTTGGTGGTCACAGGGGCCTTGCCCAGCTGCTCGACAAGGTCGGCACTCAGGCCGGGGCCGCGGTCTGAAATTTCCAGTGACAGCGCGGTTCTTGTCCAGCTACCGTCAAGCTGCACGGCTTCGGGTGATGCATCGGCTGCATTGTTCAGTACATTGATCAGTGCCTGGGTAAGGGTGCGCTCGGCGATGATTTCGCTGTTCTCGCTGGTCTTTCCGGGACGGGACTCGAGTAGTGCATCCGGACGCTGCGACTGCCACTCATTGATGACCTGGCTGAGATAGGCGCCGACCGGCATGCGATGGCCGGACTCGGCCCGGGCAGCGCCGGCCGATGCCGATAGCACTGACAGGGCTTCCTTGCAGCGTTCAATCTGTTTTCGCAGTATGCCCAGTTTTCTGTGTAAATCACTGTGGTTGTTGTCGACATATTCCTGTTCCAGTTCCGCTGTCAGGATCGCCATGGTGCCCAGCGGTGTGCCCAGTTCGTGTGCGGCACCGGTAGCCAGTGTGCCCAGTGCCACGAGGCGCTCGTTCTGCAGGGCCTGTTCACGGGCCTCGGCCAGCTTGCGGTCGCGTTCACGCAGGTTATGCGCGAGTCCGACAATGATCACCGCGACAAACCCCGCGCTCATGACAAACCCCAGCCACATGCCGAAGACATGCATCTGGAAGCCGCCATCGTGATGCATGCCGTTGTGAGGCAGGGGCACCTTGTAATAAAACAGGGCGGAATAACAGGCAACCGTCAATGCGGCCATGAACCAGGTATAGGCACGGGGCAGGAGGGTCGCGGCAATGATCAGTGGCAGCAGGTAGAACCAGATGAACGGGTTGGTTGCGCCGCCGGTGAAATAAAACAAACTGGTGATGGCAGCGATGTCCAGCAGCATCTGCAGGAAAATCTCTGTATTGCTGATCACCATCGGGGACTTGAGCCGCAGCCACGTCAGCAGGTTAAGGGCAGCCAGCAGCAGCAGCGTGACTATCAGGGGTTGCAGTGGCAGGCTCAGGTCAAAGAAGCTGTCGGCAATGAAAATGCCGGTGGCGGCACCCAGTATCGTGATGTTGCGCAACAGGAACAGTCGCCACAGGATCCTGCGGGCGACTTCATCCTGGGACTCAACTGGCATGCTGTCCATGCGCTAATAATGCGCTGGCGGCCGTGTTACGGCAACCAGGGTCCGTGGTGCGGCAAGATGTCGCAGCCTGACCTGCGGTGTGACTGTGTGCAGCCATGATCCCCCGCAACTGTGAGACAATGTTCCGTCGATGGCTACCTTACAGAGCGATAATCCACAGTTACTGCAGCGATTGCAGCAAGAAGTGCATGTATGGCTGGCTTCTCCGGAGGACGTTAGCGACGCGGACAAATTGCAGGAATACCAGTCATTGCTCTCGGCTGATGAAAGGCAACGTTATCGGCGTTTTCATTTTGACAGGGACCGGCATCATTACCTGGTGGCGCACGCGCTGTTGCGCAGGGCGCTGTCTGCTTACGTTGATGTTGCTCCGTCAAACTGGCAATTTTCCGGCAACCGGCACGGGCGGCCCGAAATATCCGCGCCGGATATCGTGCCGCCCCTGCGATTTAACCTGACGCACACCAATGGACTGGTGGCCTGTGTGGTGAACCTCGAGCTGGATTGTGGTATCGATGTTGAGCGGCTGTCGATACGTGGAAATCTGACGGGAATTGCAGAAAAGATGTTTGCCGTTAATGAGCAGCAGGACCTTAAGGCGCTCGATGGTCAGGCTTTTGCGGAGCGCTTCTTTTGCTACTGGACGCTACGGGAAGCCTACTGCAAGGCACTCGGGGTCGGGATTGCCCATTCGGAAAAAGACTATTGCTTTGTTGAGGCGGCTGCCGGGCAATGGGCAATCAGCTTTGATTCACAGTCAAATGACGATGCCCGGCACTGGCAACTGGCGCTGCTGAAACCCACGACAGAGCATGTACTGGCACTCGCTATTCGAACTGAAGACACGCCGGGAAAAGCAATCATTCATGAATTCGTCGTGCCTTGATGTTGCAAGGCACCTGAACACTGCGGCAGAGGGTGGCAGTCAAAAGTAACGTGTCAGCATCAGGCGGATATTGCTGTCTTTCCTGAAACTGACCAGCGAGGTGTTCTCGGGCACATTGCTGAAGGCATTCCCCTCAAGCGCGACTATCCAGTCATTGCCGATACGACGGCTGGCTTCCATTGAAAAGGTCTGGCCGTTACCCTCGAGATCGATAATCCCGACGACAAGCAGCTCCGTGCTTTGCATGTCATTGAGGGTAATGCGCGTGCCCAGCACGAGATCGTTTTGAAAGGGGCTGGTGGAGAAGGGTGTGCCCGCTGCGATTGTCGTTGATCCGATTTCATCATCACGGCCGTCATACAGGTACTCGGCAATCACACCGACATCAATGGCCGATTCACGCACGCCCACAAAAGTATATTCAAAGCCTCCGGCAGCGGCTGAAAAGCGGTCACCCTGTCCGCCGCGGGTATAGGCCTCGAGCTTCCACAGCCAGCTGCCATAGATCGCCTGCAGGTCGATACTGGCCTGGTTGATAATTTCATACAGCGGGTTGGTCTCGCTGACAGTGCCGGCCACCGGGTCGATGGCAGACGGCAGGATCACGAAGCGCGGCTCCCTGCTGGTGCCATAAAAGTACGACAGGCCGATATCCCATTCGTCGATACTGTTGGACCAGCGGGCGGCGAAGTCAACATGGTGTTGCTCGGCAGACGACTCGTACAGCGGGTCATCGGTATCAATGGGAATCGCAAAGCGCGGGCGCCCGTCTTCTGACGGGAAGGTGCGCTCTCTGAACCAGGGCAACACAAACAGGTCAACCACGCCCCAGTCGCGGATGAGGCTGAGATCGATCATGGGCTGGCCAAGCTTTTCCTCGCCGTCAAAGCTTTCCACCAGGTCGGTTTGATTGATGATGTCGACCAGGTGTACCGCCTCGGTGACGCCCCAGAACACCTTGCCGACGCCGGCGAGTACCTCCCAGTCGTCTGCTGCGTGTATCCAGGACAGTTCGCGCAGGTCACCGTGGGTACGGTTGTTGTCGCGCTGGTCAATCCGGCCGAAGGCCTTGAAGGTGAAGATGTCGTCACCATCATTCCATTCCTGTAGGTATTCGGGTTCCGCCGCGATCGACAGGTCGCTGTTACTCTGCTCCGGAAAGGCCGGGTCCTCGAAAAAGGCCGTGCCCTCCAGCTCGACATAACCACGCCACTCGCCCGCCTGGCTATTGGCCAGCGGCAGCAGGCCGATGACGGCAATGAGCAGCGTCTTCAAAATGCCTGCTGCCTAGCGGGCGCGCTTCAGCGAGTTCTTGTCGAAGTCGCGCTCGATCAGTCCGGTGCCGTATTTAAAGTCGGACTGAAGCAGCCGGGTGCTTTTCCCGGTCTGGTGGTTTTCCATGTACATAACGTGCGCACGCCAGAAACGGTCCTGGTACTGGTGGTAATCAGTAAACAGCAAGGTCTTTAACAGGGTGTCCTTGCGATCGTAGTATTCAATCTTGCGTTCCTTGTAATGTTCCTTGTCCATCCAGATGATCTGGCGCGTATAGCCGGATTTCTCGTCGATCGGGTAGCGTTCGAATACAAACACGTCCATGCCGTCGAAGCTGTCATCGCGCAGATACCTGTAGGTGTATTTTTCAACTTCCTGGGAAGTGATATCTTCGTACGCGAATTCGCTGCCCATGAAGGGGCCGGATTTGTTATCGGATGCGATGCGCTTGACGCGTTTCAGTGCCGGCAGGTACAGCCACTGATCATCCGGGCCCTCTTTGTGGGTAAAACTCAGCAGGGCGGTGCCCTTGACGTCATTCGGTTCATCGAAAATCGTCAGGCTCTTGTCGCCGTCACCATCCACCTCCAGTGTTTTCGAGCGAATAAGCCGGGTGCTTTCCTGCCCCTGCTTGTTGCGCAGGATCATTTGTGTGTCATTGGTGTAATCGACGAAACCACTGTCCCGGTTGTCCGCTTCCACGGCAATGGCCAGCGCTTTTTCTTCAGCTGTCTCTGCCAGTACGCAAACGGGTAACAGGCATAGCAGCATGGCTGGCAGAATTCTAACTGGGGTCATTATTGTTCTCCTCTAATATCGATAATCAAGGAAGCGTGGCCGGTATGGATACCGGTATGGATAATAGTGCAGTGGCAGGGTAATTGCAGTCGTCAATCCTGCAACACTGCCTGCAGCCAGTGGACAAGCTGCTGCCGTCTGGATCGCCTTGTTTTATGATAAAAATCATATAATATAAGCAGATATGAACTAGCGGGTGTCCCCGGGGTGTGGATTGCCGAATGCTCCCGGACGAAGGATCATTATAAATTCTGCTGTTGCGGATGGAGTCTTGCCCAAAATTATTTTATAGTCGCAAAAATTTATCACTGTGAGCGTGGAATCCGTCGCCGCTCGTACAAGAAGAGACTTATGGCTGATCGCAGATTACAGGTTTTTCACACCGTTGCCCGCCTGCTGAGCTTTACCAAGGCGGCTGAAAGCCTGCACATGACCCAGCCGGCCGTGACGTTCCAGGTGCGCCAGCTCGAGGAATATTTCAATACCCGCCTGTTTGACCGCACCCACAACCGTATCAGCCTGACCGAGGCCGGCAAGCGCGTCTACGAGTACGCAGACCAGATCTTCGATCTGTATGCGAAGATGGATAACGCGGTGCGTGACATGACCGGTGAAATCAGCGGGGTGCTGATTCTCGGTGCCAGTACCACCATTGCCGAGTACATGTTGCCGGCGCTGCTGGGGGATTTCAAAAGCAAGTACCCGGATGTCAACGTACACCTGAAGGTGTCGAATTCAGACGGCATCGTCTCCATGGTCGAGAATAACGACATCGATCTGGGCGTGGTGGAGTCGCCGGTGCTGAACAAAAACCTGGTTGTTGAGAACTGCCGTCATGACCGGCTGGTGGCGATTGTCCCGCCAAGGCATGCACTGGCCGGCAACAAGGTAGTCAAGCTCAAGCAGTTGCTGGATCATGCCTATATTGCCCGTGAGGAAGGCTCCGGTACCCGCGAGGTGATCCAGGAGTACATCACCAATGCAGGGTTAAAACCCGCTGATATTCATATTGCCATGGAGCTCGGCAGTCCGGAAGCGATCAAGGGAGCCGTGGAGGCCGGTATGGGCGTGTCGATCGCATCCGAGGTGACCATCCACAAGGAATTGCAGCTCGGTACCCTGGTGGCGCTGGAACTGGATCCACCGATGGAGCGGCCGTTTTCCTTTGTGCATCAGAAGCAGAAATTCCGCCAGCGTGCCATGGATGAACTGCTGGAGTTCGCACGTGCCTATTGTTTGTCTCACAAGGACGAGAACTGAACGGCCTTGCTTTCCGGTTCGTTGCGGCGTGCTATTGCTGATGCGAGTCCGGCCCGAAATATTTAACGCACGACACTGAATCGATCCCCGATGGCATCAGCCGAACAGCAGTTGACAGCGCTTTTTAAGCAGCTTGGTGCGGCTGAGCAGGCGACCCTGCTTGACTTCGCAGCCTTCCTTGCCAGTCGTACCCGGACAGCCGCTGTTGCCGTGAAGACTGCGCCCGAGGTGATGCCGGCACCGGAAATTATCGAGCGGCCGGCGGGGGAGTCGGTTGTCGGGGCTTTAAAGCGCCTCTCGAAAAGTTATCCTATGCTCGACAAGACCGTGATGCTGGGCGCCACGTCTGAACTGGTTGCAACGAGCATCATGCAGGGTTCTGATCCTGCCGGCGTCATCGACGAGCTGGAAGTGATATTCAGTGAACACTATGAGCAATTGAAGTCAGGGAGCAAGGGTTGACGCATGAATATCCTGCGCGAATGGTACGAACATTACATTTCTGATCCCCAGGTGGTGATCCTCGGGGTGGCCCTGGTTGTCATCTTCGTGGTCATCCTGACCTTTGGACAGATGCTGGCGCCGGTGTTGGCGAGTATCGTCATCGCCTACCTGCTGGATGGTGCTGTCGAGAAAACCCACCAGCTGGGCGCGCCGCGAATATCCGCCGTGACGCTGGTGTTTATACTGTTCATGACATTCCTGGTGTTTGCGTTGCTCTGGCTGGTACCGCGCCTGTCGTACCAGGTGACGCAACTGGTGCGGGAACTGCCGAACATTATTGTGAAGGGGCAGGAGGTATTGCTGCAGTTGCCGCAAAAGTATCCCATCCTGTTCACCGAGGCACAGGTCAGTGATCTGATCAATGCGATCAGGGCCGAGATCACGGCCATGAGCCAGCATGTGCTGTCGCTGTCCCTGCCGGCGGTTTTCGGCCTGATCAGCCTGATGGTGTACAGCATCCTGGTGCCGGTGCTGGTGTTTTTCTTTCTCAAGGACAAGGAGCGGATACTTGCCTGGTTCAACACGAGCCTGCCGAAACAACGCCGTCTGGTCGATGTCGTGGCCCATGATGTCAATGTGCAGGTGGCGAACTATGTGCGTGGCAAGGTGTGGGAAATTTTTATTGTCGGTGTGGTGTCGTTTGCCACCTTTACCGTGATGGGATTGAATTATGCGCTGCTGCTGGCGACCATGGTCGGCCTGTCGGTCATTATTCCCTACGTCGGTGCGGCCGTTGTGACCGTGCCGGTTGCGATTATTGCCTGGTTCCAGTGGGGCTGGAGCCCGGAACTTGGCTGGCTGCTGCTTGCCTACGGTGTGCTGCAGGCGCTCGATGGTTACCTGCTGGTGCCGTTGTTGTTTTCCGAAGTCGTGGACCTGCACCCGGTGGCGATCATTATCGCCATCCTCATCTTTGGCGGCATCTGGGGTTTCTGGGGAGTGTTCTTTGCCATCCCGCTGGCGACGCTGGTTCAGGCCGTGCTGAGTGCGTGGCCCGAGAAAGACGCGCGTGTGGATGATGTCGGGTCGGCATCGGCATCATGATGCAGGCGCGCATTTGTTTAGGCCCGGCGATTAATCGGGTGCAAGCGCGATAGGTTTTGTTGCAGGAATCGCGCATGCGATGCGCTCCTACGGTAATCCGCGAACCCGTAGGAGCGCATCGCATCCGCGATGTTTCGTTTATAATTCCTTTACCGCCTCCAGCACCTCGTCCACATGTCCCGCAACTTTTACCTTGCGCCATTCGCGACGCAGTATCCCCTCGTCATCGATCAGGAAGGTGCTGCGTTCAATCCCCATCACCTTGCGCCCATACATGTTTTTTTCCTTGATGACATCAAACAGGGTGCAGGCCTTTTCGTCGGCATCTGACAGCAGATCGAACGGGAAGGCCTGTTTTTCCCTGAAGTTCTCGTGAGATTTCACACTGTCGCGTGAGATGCCGAGGATTACGGTTTTGCGGCGTCTGAAGGTGTTGATGTTGTCGCGAAAGTTCTGGCCTTCCGTGGTACAGCCGGAAGTGCTGTCTTTGGGATAGAAGTACACCACCACATTTTTTCCCTTGAAGTCAGACAGGGCAATGTCCTGCTCGCCGGTGGCAGGCAGCTTGAAATCCGGGACTTTTTTGCCAAGGGTAACCTTGCTCATAAGGATGCATTTCCTGTTGTTATTTACAGAAATCGCGCATGTGATGCGCTCCTGCGGGTTCAGCGTTTGTGGGTAGGAGTGGATCGCACGCGCGATCCTGGTCCACGGTTACTACGTCTTCGCCGGTTCGATCACGGCATCCAGGTTCAGCTGGTCGCAGAGTTCCATGAATTCCTCGCGCAGCGCGGAGATCTGGGTGCTGGCCGGGATGTCGACCGTCATATGTACTGAAAACATCGGGGTACCTGAATGTGCTGCCGGGTAGCTCGAGGTCACCATTTCCTGGATGTTGATCTGCCGCTGTGACAGAAACTTTGCCAGGTTATGCACGATACCCGGCTGGTCCAGTGCAACCACGTCAATGCCGTAGGGCAGCAGGTCCGTGTCCGATGCCTGCAAGGAGGTGCGCTGCGAGGTGATGGTCAGGCCGAGGTCTGATTCCAGGGTGGTTATCTGGTTTTCCAGCTTGGCGATGTTGTTCCAGTTGCCGGCCACCTGCAGCAGCAGGGCAAAATTGCCGCCGAGTACCGCCATGCGGCTGTCAAGTATGGAGCAGCCGCTATTCAGCACGCTGCGTGATAATTCGTTCACAAGGCCCGGCTTGTCCTCTCCGAGTGCGGAGAGCACCAGCTGGTTGTTAATTGCAGCAGACAATTCGCTCATATCTCCGGGATTCTAGGGGTCGTTTGTGTCCATGGGATGTGTTTTTCGATAGTCTACCATCAATGCCGTGGTTGTGGGCCGAAACACCGTTTTCGTCGTGGTTTGTCTTGTCAGTCCGGGGTGGCGCCAGTACCATGTCGATCTTTGTTGGGTACGGAGAGACCGGTGATGTTTCAAGGCAGTATGGTGGCGCTGGTTACCCCGATGCGGGAAGGCGGCGATATCGACGAGGCCAGCATGCAGCGCCTGATCGACTTCCATGTCGCGAATCAAAGCGATGCCCTGATTGTCGTCGGTACAACCGGTGAGTCTGCCACCCTGAATGAGGAAGAGCACTGTCACCTGATTCGGCGTGCGGTGGAGATGGCGGCCGGTCGCATCGCGATTATCGCCGGCACCGGCGCCAATTCGACCCGTGAAGCCATCGATCTCACACGCTGTGCCCATGAGGCCGGTGTCGATGCCTGTCTGCTGGTGACACCGTACTACAACAAGCCGACCCAGGAAGGACTCTACAGGCACTACAAGGCGGTTGCCGACGCGGTACCCGTTGCCCAGATCCTGTACAATGTGCCCGGACGCACCGCCGTTGACATGTTGCCCGGTACCGTGGAGCGGCTGGCAGCCATCGACAACATCGTGGGTATCAAGGAAGCCACCGGTGACATGAACCGCGCGCGCGCGATCCTTGATTGTTGCGCAGACCGTCTCGATGTTTACAGTGGCGATGACGCCACGGCAATGGGGCTGATGCTGCTCGGCGGGCAGGGCAATATTTCCGTGACCGCCAACGTGGCACCCGCCGCCATGCATGAACTGTGTGCAGCCGCAGTGGCCGGTGACCGTGACACGGCGGCGGCAATTAACTCGCGCCTGGACATATTGCATCATACCCTGTTTGTCGAATCGAACCCGATACCGGTCAAATGGGCGTTGTATGAAATGGGCCTGATTCCGGCAGGCATACGCTTGCCGCTGACACCGTTGGCCGACCAATACCATGACACAGTCCGGCAGGCGCTCGCGCAGGCCGGTGTACTCGAACAGTAGGGCAACGTATGCAATTATCCAAAACAATCCGAATCTTCCTGATGGCGCTCGCCGGCATGTTGTCGATGTCAGGCTGCAGCATGTATGACAAGCTTGCGCCGGGTGCCAAGAAGGTCGATTACAAGAAGAGCAGGCCGACTGATACGCTGGAAATACCGCCGGACCTGTCATCAAACACCATCAATGAGGCGCCGGCGTCGATCGATATTGCCGGCACTACCTATATGGACTACGGGGCTGACTTGCCGGACGGTGGTGCGACGGCCGTGCTGCCGAATCAGGCCAGCATGCGTGTCGAGCGTGACGGTGACCAGCAGTGGCTGGTGGTGAACGGTGCGCCGGACCAGGTATGGCCACAGGTCAAGGAATTCTGGTTGCAGGAAGGGTTCCTCATAAAGATGGAAGATCCTCGCGTCGGCATACTGGAAACCGGCTGGCTTGAGAACCGCGCAGATATACCCCAGGGAATGATCAGAAACACGCTCGGCAAGGCCATCGATTTCGCCTACTCGGCAGCGACACGCGACCAGTACCGCACCCGGCTGGAGCGTGGTGTTGAACCCGGTTTCACCGACATCTACGTGACCCACCGGGGCGTGGAAGAGGTCGTGACCGGCACGGCTGTTGACCCCGGCACCACATGGCAACCACGCCCGACTGACCCGGAACTGGAAGCAGAGATGCTCAAGCGCCTGATGGTGTTCCTTGGCGTCGAGGAGCAAAAAGCCGCGGTCATGGTCTCGCAGGAAACGCAACGAAGTGCGCGCGCGCAGCTGGTCTCTGACCGCTCGGGCGACAGCCTGGTCATTAACGAGGACTTCTCGCGTGCCTGGCGCCGCACCGGCGTGGCGCTTGATCGGGTCGGTTTTGCGGTCGATGATCGTAACCGCACGGATGGTATCTATTATGTCCAGTACAACGACCCGCTGGCCGGGCAGAACAAGGAAGGCTTCTTTACAAGGATGGGCCTGTGGTCATCGGATGATGATGCCGAGGGGATGCAGTATCAAATCGTGCTGCAGGCGAGGCGCATAGTGGGCCTACGCAACGAGGAATCGGGGGTATTTGGGCCGTTCTCCCATCAGCGCAGTAGATTAATCCTAAGTCCGACAGGCTCCTAGGACCGTGTCATACCCGCGAAAGCGGGTCTGACGAAAAAGAACATCCATTGCAATCAACAGTCTGGACCCCGGCTTTTGCCGGGGTGACGATTATTCAGGGTCATCCTGGTCAGGCAAAAGCGATTTTCCATGCGTTTCGCATCACTTGGTAGCGGCAGTCGTGGCAATGCCACGCTGGTTGAAGCGGGTTCCACGCTGGTCATGATCGACTGTGGATTCTCCTGTCGCGAAACCGAGCGGCGCCTGGCACGACTGGGACGGACAGCGGCGGATCTGACGGCCTTGCTGGTTACCCACGAGCACGGCGATCATGTACGGGGTATTCCATTGCTGGCGCGTAAATACGAGCTGCCGGTGTGGATAACCCGCGGCACACACCGCATGTTGCGTGATAATGACATTCCACACCTGCAGTATTTTGACGGCCATGCGGACTTCGGCATCGATGAATTGCAGGTGCGTCCTTTCACCGTGCCGCACGATGCGCAGGAACCCTGCCAGTTTGTATTTGAACATCAGGCACTGCGTCTCGGTGTGCTGACTGATACCGGACGCATGACACCACACATCATCGAGTGCCTCGATGCCTGCGATGCGCTGTTGCTGGAATGCAACCACGATGTGGATATGCTGGCGACCGGGCCGTATTCAGCGATGCTCAAGCAGCGCGTTGGCGGGCCGCTGGGACATCTCAGTAATGCGCAGGCAGGCAGCCTGTTGTCGCGGCTGGATTGCTCGCGCCTGCAGCACCTGGTTGCGGCCCATCTCAGCGACAAGAACAACCGCCCGCAGCTGGCGCAGGCTGTGCTTGCCAGGGTGCTGGATTGCGAGACAGACTGGATTGCTGTCGCGGAGCAGGAGACGGGACTGGACTGGCGCAGCATTAGCTGAGACACGGGGCAGAGCCATCGCGGATGCGATCCGCTCCTACAGGTGTATCGATTATGCTGTAGGAGCGGATCGCATCCGCGAACAATCGCCGCACAAGGGCACAAGGGCCGTGATATTCAGGAAACGACATTTTATCCTGTGCTTGTCCATGTAGGAGCGGATCGCATCCGCGAACAAAGTTCGCAATATGGTCGTTACCGCCATAATGACATTTTGTCCCGCGTCTGCCCATCCAGTATTATTCCCCGTTCCCATTCGTTGGCTGTTATGGAGTCCTGATGTTGCATTTGCGTGGTTGTTCCGCACTCTCCGATTTTCGTTTGCAGAAGCTGCGTCAGCAGCTTGCCGTGCAGATACCGTCGCTGACGGCAGTCCATGCGGAATACCTGCATGTCGCCGAACTCTCCGGGGCCCTGAATCATCGTGAACAGGCGGTGCTCGAGAAGTTGCTGAGCTACGGTCCGGCATGTTCGGACGAGCTGGCGACAGGCATTACCCTGATTGTCGTGCCGCGCCCGGGAACCATCTCACCCTGGTCCAGCAAGGCCACGGATATTGTTCAAAACTGTGGCCTGGAGCAGGTACGACGCGTCGAGCGGGGTATCGTGTACACGCTCACGGTCGCTGGCGATGCCGTGTTAACCGCGCAACAACGTCAGTGTGTGTTACCGCTGATCCATGATCGCATGACCGAGACGGTGCTGTTCGATGTCAACGATACCGATGTCCTGTTCCGGCACGCCGTGCCCGCACCCTATGACGTTGTTGATGTACTGGCAGGCGGGCGGTCAGCGCTGGCGACAGCCAACGACGATCTCGGTCTGGCCCTGTCGGATGATGAAATCGACTACCTGGTGGAAAATTTCACCCGCCTTGGCCGCAACCCTGTCGACATCGAACTGATGATGTTCGCCCAGGCCAATTCGGAACATTGCCGTCACAAGATTTTCAACGCCGACTGGACAATTGACGGTGTCGTGCAGGACAACAGCCTGTTTGCCATGATTCGTGCCTCGTATACTGCCAGTCCGGATAACATCCTCTCGGCCTACAGCGATAACGCGGCGGTGACCGCGGGGTTCCAGGTCGAGCGCTTCTTTGCGGATACCGTGACGCATCGTTACAGCGCGCGCGCAGAGGCGGCGCACCTGGTGGTGAAGGTGGAAACGCATAATCACCCGACCGCGATTTCACCGTTTCCCGGGGCGGCCACCGGTTCCGGTGGCGAGATACGCGACGAAGGTGCGACCGGACGCGGTGCCAAACCGAAGGCGGGATTGTGCGGCTTTTCAGTATCCAACCTGCGTATACCGGACTATGAGCAGCCCTGGGAGACCGACCATGGCAAGCCGGCACGGATTGTGTCGGCGCTCGATATCATGATCGATGCACCCCTGGGTGCGGCGGCCTTCAACAATGAATTCGGCCGCCCCAACCTGTGCGGCTATTTTCGTACCTTTGAAGAGCAGGTACCCGAGGGCGACGGTTACGCCGTGCGCGGCTATCACAAGCCCATCATGCTGGCCGGTGGCTGCGGATTGATTCGAACGGAACACGTCAACAAAAACGAGATCCCGGCCGGCACGCCGATTGTTGTACTTGGTGGACCGGCGATGTTGATCGGCCTGGGCGGGGGCGCAGCATCGTCCATGTCCAGCGGCGCCAGTGCCGAAGATCTCGATTTTGCCTCGGTACAGCGCGGCAACCCCGAAATGGAGCGGCGTGCGCAGGAGGTCATCGATGCCTGCTGGGCACTCGGGGAGGCCAACCCGATCGTCTCGATACATGATGTCGGTGCCGGTGGCCTGTCGAATGCCGTTCCGGAACTGGTGAACGACAGTGGTCGTGGCGGGCGTTTCGAGTTGCGCACCATACCCAACGATGACCCCGGCATGTCACCGATGCAGGTGTGGTGTAACGAATCGCAGGAGCGTTACGTGCTGGCCATCGATCGCGCGCACCTGGAGGATTTTGAAGTCTTGTGCCGGCGTGAGCGCTGTCCCTATGCGGTACTCGGCGAGGCAACGGCGCAGCAGCAACTGGTGCTCGGCGACCGTCACTTCGACAATACCCCGATCGACCTGCCGATGAGCCTGCTGTTGGGCAAGCCGCCGAAGATGCTGCGTGATGTGCAGCAGTTGTCGACGAGGTTTACGGATTTTTCAACAGCAACGCTGGATATCAGCGAAGCCGCCTACCGCGTGTTGCGGCTGCCGGCCGTGGCAGACAAGACCTTTCTCATTACCATCGGTGACCGCTCGGTGACCGGCATGGTGACGCGCGACCAGATGGTGGGTCCGTGGCAGGTGCCGGTGTCCGATGTGGCCGTGACGGCCTCGGATTATTGCGGCTATACCGGTGAGGCGCTGGCCATGGGCGAACGCACCCCGGTCGCCTTGCTGCACGGCCCGGCCTCGGGTCGCATGGCCGTTGGCGAGGCAATTACCAATATTGCCGCCAGCCGTATCGACGCGATCGGAAGGATCGTGTTGTCGGCTAACTGGATGGCGCCGGCCGGTCACCCCGGTGAAGACGCGAAGTTATATGCAACCGTGAAGGCTGTTGGCGAGCAGTTGTGCCCGGCATTGGGGATCGCCATCCCGGTGGGCAAGGACTCCATGTCCATGAAATCCGTCTGGAATGAGCAGGGGGAAGACCGCGCGGTGACTGCGCCGCTGTCACTGATTATTTCGGCGTTTGCGCCGGTACGGGATGTCAGGCAGACACTGACGCCGCAGTTGCGTACCGACTGCGGTGATGCCGACCTGATCCTGATTGACCTCGGTCTGGGCAACAACCGTCTCGCCGGTTCCGCCCTGGCGCAGGTCTACAAGCAGCTGGGTTCGGTACCACCCGACCTCGATGATCCGGCCCTGCTGAAGGCCTTCTTTACCATAATCCAGTCGCTGATCACGTCCGGCAAGTTGCTGGCCTATCACGACCGTTCCGATGGCGGCCTGTTCGCCTGTGTCTGCGAGATGTGTTTTGCCGGGCATTGCGGTGCCTCCATCCAGTTGCATGCGCCCGATGCGGTTGCGGCACTGTTTGCCGAGGAACTGGGCGCGGTAATCCAGGTGCGGCGCACGGACACGGCAGCCGTGATCGCGGCCCTGAAAGGGGCCGGGCTGGAGCAGGCCACACAGTTGATCGGGACAGTGACGACGGATAACCGGGTGACGTTTGCGGCTGACGGCCAGATGCTGCTGTCCGAAACACGAGTCGACCTGCAGCGTGCCTGGTCCGGGACGAGCTACCGGATGCAGGCAATGCGTGATAACCCGGCGTGTGCCCGTGAAGAATATGACGGCCTGCTGGATACGGGTGATCCGGGACTCCGGCCGTTGCCCGGCTTCGATATCAACGAGGATGTGGCCGCGCCCATGATCGCAACCGGCGTACGTCCGCGGATTGCGATCCTCAGGGAGCAGGGCGTGAATGGCCAGCTTGAAATGGCAGCCGCTTTTGATCGCGCCGGTTTTGAGGCGATCGATGTTCACATGAGCGACCTGCTGTCGGGGCGGCAATCACTGGACGATTTCAGGGGGCTGGTGGCCTGTGGCGGCTTTTCCTACGGAGATGTGCTGGGTGCCGGGCAGGGCTGGGCCAAGTCGGTACTGTTTCACAGCAAGCTGCGCGATATGTTCAGCGCCTTCTTTGAACGCCAGGACAGTTTTGCGCTGGGCGTTTGTAATGGCTGCCAGATGCTGTCCACGCTGAAAGAACTGATCCCCGGTGCGGACCACTGGCCACGCTTTGTGCGTAATCAATCCGAACAGTTCGAGGCGCGCTTCTCACAGCTGCAGATACTGGAGTCACCCGCGCTGTTTTTCGCAGGCATGCAGGGATCGGTGCTGCCGATTGCCGTGGCACACGGGGAGGGACGTGCAGAATTTACCGATGAGGCGACAGCGACAGCTGTGATGGATAGCGGCCTTGTTAGCGCGCAGTTTGTCGATGGCCGCGGTGCCGTGGCAACGAGGTATCCGCAGAATCCGAATGGCTCGCCGCTCGGAATCACCGGCCTGACGACGACCGATGGTCGGGTCACCATCATGATGCCGCATCCGGAACGGGTATTCCGTGCTGTCACGAATTCCTGGCATCCGCACGAGTGGGGCGAGGACGGCCCGTGGCTGCGGATGTTCCGCAATGCACGGGTGTGGGTGGATTAATCGATTGCTGGTTTGATCGCGCTTGCGGAGCGCTCCTGCATGGTTTCAGATAATTGCAGGAGCGGATCGAATCCGCGATGAACCAAAAGACGAACGCATTATCTAGCGCCTTGAAATCCAGGCACCCTCCAGGTCAAGTGCCTTTTCTATTGCCGGGATCCCGGCCTTTGCCTGGCGGCTGTTTTCGAAGCCGGTGACCCTGATGCGGTACATGGGTTTGTCGTTGATGGTGACGGCAAAAATTTCCGCATCGACTCCCTGCTGTTGAAACAGTGCCAGTTTTCTGCTGGCTGTTGACTTCCAGGTGTAGGACGCAAGGTTGATAACCCAGTTGCCCGTTTTCGCAACCGGCATGAGCGGTTGCGCGCGCTCGATTGACTGTTCAGCATTGACATCATCGGTAGCCGTTGGAAGGACTGCTTCCGCTGTTGCTACCTTAATGGCTGCTTCGGCCTGTTGCGTGGCCGGAATCTCCGGCAGTGCATCACCTTGCACGCCGGTGGCTTCGGGGACGAGTGTTGCGGGAGATTCAGTGGCGGCAGTGCTGTGCTTCACTGCAACGACCTGGATCTCCGGCAGTGCATCAGCTTGCCCGTCCGTGACTTCGGGTGCGGTTTCCACGAGTGATTCCGGGACGGCAATGGCACTGCCCGTTGCAGCCACAGCAACTGCCATGCCGGCTTCGGCCTGTTGTACGGCCGCGGTGTCTGGCAGCGCATCGCTCTGCCCTGCAGTGACTTCGGCGATGTTTGTCGAGAGTGAATCAGGTGCGGCAGTGGTGCCGCCTGGTTCAGCCAATGTCACCAACACCGTGGCATCCTGGGCCGACTCGGTGGCGGGACTGTCCGGCAGCGGAGTGAGTGCAGCTTCGTCTGTTGCGGCAGTGTCTGAATCATCGACGCTATCGGTCTGTGCAACATCGGCCTGCAGCGCCGGGGGGGGTGCTGTTGATGCCGCCGCGATTATGGCCTTGTCGTCGCTTATGTGCACCGTTGGCGGCAGGACATCAGGCGTTTGCTGCCCGGCATCAACAACCCCGATCGCGAAAGGTGGCGGCAACGTTTCGATGGCCGCGACAATTTCCGCTTCTGCCTGCCGGGGATGACGGGTGTACACCGTCGTGGTGACCGATTTCTCGGTAATGATGGTTTCAATGGCGACCGAATCAACGCTGCCACTTGTTGCCGGTGGGGTCGTCACAGATGCCGTTGTCATGGCGATTACTGGTGCCGGCACAGGTTCGTCCGTGACCGCGGTAGCGTCGTGGACAGCAGGCGCTGTTTCCACAGCCGCTGGCGCCTGGTACCGTGCTGTACCGGATCCGGCCGCGGGTGCTGACAGTCTGCCCAGTTCATCCGTCCGTGTTGCTGTTGCGGTCATGACGGCGTCACCGCCGGTTGCTGGCATCGACGGCAGGGGTCGATGGGTAGCGGGCAGCGGCGGAACACCGTTCTGTGCCAGCCGTTGCGTTTGCGTATGAGAGAAATAAACACCACCGATACCGACCAGCAGGGTGGTCAGTGCAATCATTGCGAGCACGGATAACAACCGATAACCGACGCTGCGTGTTTTCCTTCTTCCCGGGTAAATGCGTCTGGCACTGCCTTCCCAGATGCGGTCGTTCGCCTGGTGACCGGATTCATCCCAGTGCTCCCAGGGACGCGGACCGTCGGCAAATCCGTCGCTACCCTCATCACGCAACTTCTGCTCGAACCTGCGTTGTTTTTGCTTGCGTTCCTGTGACATGTATCAGCTATCCAGTCGTTTGTACTTTATCCGGTGCGGCTGGTCCGCATCCGCACCCAGTCGGCGTTTTCTGTCTGCCTCGTAATCGGCATAATTGCCTTCAAACCAGACAACCTGGCTGTCTCCCTCGAACGCCAGTATATGTGTTGCAATGCGGTCAAGGAACCAGCGATCGTGTGAAATCACCACGGCACAGCCCGGGAAGTCCAGCAACGCCTCTTCGAGTGCGCGCAACGTTTCTATATCCAGGTCATTGGTGGGTTCGTCCAGTAACAACACATTGCCACCACTCTTTAACAGCTTCGCCAAGTGTACACGGTTGCGTTCGCCACCCGACAGGGTGCCGACATGTTTCTGCTGGTCCGAGCCGGAGAAATTAAAGCGCGATACATAGGTGCGCGAGTTCAGCTCATGTTTGCCGACCGTGATGATGTCCTGCCCGTCGGAGATTTCCTCCCACACGGTTTTGCTGCCATCGAGGCTGTCACGGCTCTGGTCCACGCAGGCAATCGAGACCGATTCGCCAATACGCAACTCACCGGAATTCGCCTGCTCTGCGCCGGTCAGCATGCGGAACAGGGTCGTCTTGCCCGCGCCATTCGGACCGATGATGCCGACGATGCCGCCACGTGGCAGATTAAAGCTGAGGTCTTCATAGAGCAGGGTGTCGCCAAAGCGTTTGCTGATATGGTTGGCCTCGATGACCAGGTCACCGAGTCGCGGACCCGGGGGTATAAACAGCTGCTTGGTTTCGTTGCGCTGTTGCGATTCCTGCGCGGCGAGTTCCTCGAAGCGCGCCAGCCGGGCCTTGCTCTTGGCATGCCGGCCCTTGGCACCGGAGCGCACCCATTCCAGTTCGGCCTTCATCGCCTTTTGCCGGGCGGAGGCCTGTTTTTCCTCGATCTCCAGGCGCTGTTCCTTTTGCTCCAGCCATGACGAGTAGTTACCCTCCCAGGGGATGCCGTGACCGCGGTCAAGTTCCAGGATCCAGCCGGCGGCATTATCGAGAAAGTAGCGGTCGTGGGTGACAGCCACAACCGTGCCTGGATAGTCGACCAGGAAGCGTTCCAGCCAGGCGACACTCTCCGCATCGAGGTGGTTGGTCGGTTCGTCCAGCAACAGCATGTCGGGGTTGCTCAACAGCAGTTTGCACAGCGCGACGCGGCGCCGTTCACCGCCGGAGAGTGTACTCACATCGGCGTCCCAGGGTGGCAGGCGCAGTGCATCGGCAGCAATTTCCAGTTTGCGGTCCAGTTCCCAGCCACCCGCGGCATCAATCGCATCCTGCAACTTGCCCTGTTCTTCGAGCAGGGCATTCATTTCGTCATCGCTCATGGGTTCGGCAAAGCGGTCGCTGATCGTATTGAAACGATCCAGCAGGGTCTTGACTTCGCCGAGTCCGTCCTCAACATTGCCACGCACATCCCTGTCCGGGTCCAGTACCGGTTCCTGAGGCAGGTAACCGACATTGATACCGGACTGTGCGCGGGCTTCACCCTCGATGTCCTTGTCTTCGCCGGCCATGATGCGCAGCAGGGTGGACTTGCCGGAGCCGTTCAGACCAAGCACCCCGATCTTGGCGCCGGGAAAGAAAGACAGCGAAATATTCTCAAGAATCCTGCGTTTGGGCGGGACGACCTTGCCTACCTGGTTCATGGTGTATACGTATTGCGCCATCGTATTGCGAATCCCGGATCGTTTAACAATGGACGCACATTATAGGCGCCACTTTCTGGCGGACAAGCTACAATGGATCAGAAGAATGTATGTTGAAGTAATTACATGATCAATGTTACATAACTTTATATTAATAAAGTAAATAAAATTCTCGGTCATTAGCGCGAATGCGGCAATGACGTATAACAGATGGGTAAACAGGCTTATGCCAGCAGCGCCCTGTGTCTACGTTGGTGATGATCTCGCCCGTTACGGTTTCGGCGAGGGGCACCCGTTCGGCCCGGACCGGCTGGGTGCTTTCTGGCAGCAGGCCTGTGCTGCCGGACTGGATCGGCGTGTGCAGCAGTGTACGCCGGTGTCAGCCGAACGCGCGGTACTGGAGCGTTTTCATACGGCGGCGTACGTGGATCGTGTTATCCGGCAGTCGGCCACAGGGGAAGGCTATCTGGATGGTGGGGATACCCCGGCACCCGTGGGTATTTATGAATCTGCCTGCTATGTCGTCGGCAGTGTGCTGGACGCGATCGAGCGCATACTGCAACAGGAGTGTGCGCAGGCCTTTGTACCGATAGCGGGATTGCACCACGCGCGCCGTGACAGTGCCGCCGGATTTTGTGTCTTCAACGATTGCGGCATTGCCATCGAGACCCTGCGCAGCCAGCATCACCTGCAACGCATTGCCTACGTCGATATCGATGCGCATCATGGCGACGGGGTGTTCTACAGCTTTGAAGAGGATCCGGACCTGATCTTCGCCGACCTGCATGAGGACGGCCGTTATCTATACCCCGGCACCGGCACTGAAGCGGAGACCGGTCGCGGTGTGGCGCGTGGCACCAAGCTGAATATCCCGATGCCGCCGCAGGCAGACGATGCGGCATTTTTCACGGCCTGGGAGCGGGTCGAGACCTTTATTGATGCAGGGCGACCGGAATTTATCCTGTTTCAGTGCGGCGCGGACAGTATCGCCGGCGATCCGATAACACACTTGCGCTACAGCCCGGCGGCACACCGCCATGCGGCGCAACGTCTGCGGCTACTGGCCGGGCGGCATTGCGCGGGACGTCTGCTGGTGATGGGAGGTGGCGGCTATAACCGGGGCAACCTGGCATTGGCCTGGACGGCAGTCGTGCAGGCGTTGCTGGGGGAATGAGTCAGGCTGTTCGCATGACCCTGGCAGATCGGCTATTATCTAGCGCCTCCCGGAAGCGGGATATTTCTACTCCACATCATAAGGTTATATGAAATGTTTGATAAGGATATGCAGATTGCCGGCTACGACGATGAGCTCTGGGGCGCGCTGCAGGGCGAGCGTCAACGGCAGGAAGATCACATCGAACTGATTGCCTCCGAAAACTATGCCAGCCCGAGGGTGTTGCAGGCGCAGGGATCAGTGCTGACGAACAAGTATGCCGAGGGATACCCGGGCAAGCGCTACTACGGCGGCTGCGAGTATGTGGACATTGCCGAGCAGTTGGCCATTGACCGGGCCAGGGCACTGTTCAATGCCGATTATGCCAATGTGCAGCCGCACTCCGGGTCGCAGGCCAATGCGGCGGTCTACCTGGCACTGCTGCAGCCGGGTGACACCATCCTCGGGATGAGTCTGGATGCCGGCGGGCACTTGACCCACGGGTCGAAGGTCAACTTTTCGGGCAAGCTATTCAATGCCGTGCAGTACGGTCTGGATAACGAAACGGGTGCAATCGATTATGACCAGGTCGAGGCACTGGCGAAAGAGCACCGGCCGAAGATGGTGGTCGCCGGGTTTTCCGCCTATTCACTGCAAGTCGACTGGCAACGCTTCCGTGACATTGCCGACAGTGTCGGTGCCTGGCTGCTGGTGGATATGGCGCATGTGGCGGGCCTGGTTGCAACCGGTATCTACCCGAGCCCGGTCAATATTGCCGATGTCACCACCACCACGACACATAAAACCCTGCGTGGTCCACGTGGCGGCCTGATCCTGGCGCGTGCCAATGCCGAGGTGGAAAAGAAACTGAACTCGATGATCTTTCCCGGTATCCAGGGCGGTCCCCTGATGCACGTCATTGCCGCCAAGGCGGTGGCCTTCAAGGAGGCAATGGAGCCGTCCTTCGTGGAGTATCAGCAGCAGGTACTGGATAACGCGCGTGCCATGGTGGAGGTGATGCTGGCACGTGGCTACAAGGTGGTATCCGGCGGTACCGATGACCATCTGTTCCTGGTGGACCTGATCGACAAGGGTATTACCGGCAAGCAGGCGGATGCGGCCCTGGATGCGGCCAATATAACCGTCAACAAGAATGCCGTGCCGAATGATCCGCAGTCACCGTTTGTCACCAGCGGCATCCGTGTCGGCACCCCCGCGATCACCACCCGTGGTTGTGGCGAGACCGAGGCACGTGAACTTGCCGGCTGGATGTGTGACGTCATGGATGATGTTGAAAACCAGGACACCATTGCCAGCGTGCGTGGCAAGGTACTGGAACTGTGCAAGCGTTTTCCCGTGTATGCGTCCAGCTAAACCGGATTGAAAACAGCGTTATGTATTGCCCCTTTTGCGGAAAACAGGACACCAAGGTGATCGACTCGCGGCTGGCCAGCGAGGGTGCGCAGGTGCGGCGCCGGCGTGAATGCCTGGACTGTGGCGAACGCTTTACCACCTTTGAATCACCGGAGCTGGTGATGCCGCGCATTATCAAGGGCAGTGGCGCACGTCAGCCGTTTGATGAAGGCAAGCTTGTTGCGGGCATGATGCGTGCACTTGAGAAACGCCCGGTGGAATCGGAACGCGTCGACGCGGCCATCATGCGCATACAGCAACGCCTGCGTGCCAGCGGTGAACGCGAAATACCCTCCCGGCAACTGGGTGAGTGGGTGGTGAACGAGTTGCGCCAGCTCGACCAGGTGGCCTTTGTACGCTTTGCCTCGGTGTACCGCAGCTTCGAGGATGTGAACGAGTTTCGCGAGGAGATCGAACGCCTTGAGAAGGAACCGACCGCGGAAGACACCAGGGACCAGATCTCGCTATTGCCGGATGACTAGCATCGCCGGCAGTAGCCGTTCCCTGTCTGTTGCATTCCCTGAATAGCATGGATCCTGCAACCGATTACGCCTACATGGCACGTGCCCTGCGTCTGGCAGAGCGTGGCCTGACAAGCACCGATCCCAATCCACGCGTCGGCTGCGTGCTGGTAAAGGCGGATGACATAGTCGCCGAGGGCTGGCATGAGCATGCCGGCGGGCCGCACGCCGAGATACATGCCTTGCAGCAGGCCGGTGAACAGGCGGCCGGTGCCACGGCCTATGTGACACTGGAACCCTGTTGTCATCACGGCCGGACCCCGCCCTGCACAGAGGCTTTGATTGCTGCCGGTGTCGCGCGGGTGGTTGTCGCGATGCAAGACCCGAACCCGCACGTTGCCGGCAAGGGCCTGTTGGCGTTGCAGGAGGCGGGCATCGACACCCGTAGCGGTGTGCTCGCCGCGGAAGCGCAACAGCTAAACGCGGGCTTCGTCATGCGCATGCGTCACGGACGCCCCCGGGTGCGCTGCAAGCTGGCGATGAGTGTCGATGGCCGCACGGCCATGGCCAGCGGCGAAAGCCGGTGGATCACCGGCGCGGCCGCGCGCCGCGATGTACATCAGTTGCGGGCGCGCAGTTCAGCTATTATGACGGGCATTGACACCGTGCTGGCCGATGATCCGTCACTGACGGCGCGACCCGGAGACGCTGCAGCGGCGTCAACCCGGCAACCGCTGCGAGTCATTCTGGACAGCCGGCTGCGTATGCCGCCGGGTGCGAAGCTTTTGCAGATGCCCGGCAGGACACTGGTGATAACCGCTGTCACTGATGCTGAAAAAAGCGCCCGGCTGATGCGCGAGGGTGTGGAGCTTGTTACGCTGCCGATGCAGGGCCAGCGGCTGGATCTTGCGGCGGTCATGCAGCACCTGGGGGCCCTGGAGATGAACGAGGTGCACCTCGAAGCCGGTGCGACCTTGTGTGGTGCGTTGCTGCAAGCCGGCCTGATCGATGAGCTGGTGATCTACATGGCGCCACACCTGATGGGAGATGCGGCGCGTGGTTTGTTTGCCCTGCCCGGACTGGTTACGATGGCGCAAAAAGTGCACTTGTCGATACACGACATACGCGAGGTAGGTGCTGACTGGCGAATCAGCGCAACGGTAAAAGGTTGATTAACCTGTAGGAGCGGCGTCTCGCCGCGATGGTTTTTTTAATATTCTTCGCGGCGAGACGCCGCTCCTATAATATAGGATGTCAGGAAATATAGATGTTTACAGGAATCATACAAGGCGTCGGCAGTATCGCATCACTGCAACCACAGGGTGGTGACATGCGGCTTGCGATCAATGCGGGCAAACTCGCCATGGCGGATGTCATGCTCGGCGACAGTATTGCCGTCAGTGGTGTGTG
>CAMYIO010000026.1:36795-45937 GCA_947258515.1 uncultured Ectothiorhodospiraceae bacterium | reverse complement strand
CGGTTTTGCATTTTTACCCATCCAGATAATCCAGTTAGCAGAGGCCCACAATGAGCATCCAGTCCTTCCATCCGCCCGTCCGCACCCTTATGGGGCCCGGTCCGTCCGACGTCAATCCGCGCATCCTCGAAGCCATGGGGCGCCCCACCATCGGTCATCTGGACCCGGTCTTCGTCACCATGATGGAGGAGATGAAAGAACTGTTGCGCTATGCCTTCCAGACGGACAACAAGCTCACCATGCCGGTCTCGGCACCAGGTTCTGCGGGAATGGAAATGTGCTTTGTCAACCTCGTGGAACCGGGTGACAAGGTGATCGTCTGCCAGAACGGTGTCTTCGGCGGCCGCATGAAGGAAAACGTGGAACGCAGCGGTGGCACCGCGGTCATGGTCGAGGATACCTGGGGCGTTGCCGTTGACCCTGCCAAGGTCGAGGAGGCACTGAAGGCCAATCCGGATGCAAAGATACTCGCCTTCGTGCATGCCGAGACCTCCACCGGTGCCATCTCCGACGCCAAAACGCTCGCCGAGCTGGCACACCAGCACGACTGCCTGGTGATTGCCGACACCGTGACCTCACTCGCCGGCGTACCGTTGATGGTCGATGACTGGCAGCTTGACGCCGTCTATTCCGGCACCCAGAAGTGCCTGTCCTGCGTACCCGGTCTGTCGCCGGTGACCTTCAACCAGCGCGCCGTTGACGTCATCACCAGCCGCAAGACCACCGTGCAGAGCTGGTTCCTCGACCTGAATCTGGTGCTCGGTTACTGGGGCGGTGGGGTAAAACGCGCCTATCACCACACGGCGCCGATCAATACGCTGTACGGCCTGCATGAGGCCCTTGTCATTCTGCAGGAAGAGGGCATAGAGAACTCCTGGGCCCGTCATCAGAAGAACCATGATGCTCTGCGCACCGGTCTTGAGGCCATGGGCCTGAGTTTTGTCGTTCCGGAAGGCCAGCGTTTGCCGCAACTGAATGCCGTCTCGATTCCGGATGGTGTTGATGAAGCCGCCGTTCGTGGCGCACTGCTGAGTGAATATAACCTGGAAATCGGTGCCGGTCTCGGTGCGATGGCCGGCAAGATCTGGCGCATTGGTCTCATGGGGTTTGCCAGCAACCCGACCAATGTTTTGTTCTGCCTGGGTGCACTGGATGCGGTACTGAGCGGCATGAAGGCACCGATCACATCCGGCGTTGCGGTCGAAGCCGCACGGGCGGTTTACCGCTAGGGTATCCCTGGTCTATCCACTGCGGAATTGTTCCTGCAGGAGCGCCGTCCCCGGCGCGATTGGGGGTATGACAAAAGAACAATCGCGCCGGGGACGGCGCTCCTGCATTGCATTCCGGAAATTTAATCCTCAAACAACGACAGGTATTCCCCGTAACCCTGCGCCTCGAGCTCTGCTTTCGGGATAAAGCGCAATGATGCCGAGTTGATGCAGTAGCGCTGGCCGGTGGGTTCCGGCCCGTCATCAAACAGGTGGCCGAGGTGTGAACCGGCCATACTGCTTTTCAACTCCGTACGTTTCATGAAAAAGCGCGTGTCTGTGTGTGCAGACAATGCATCATCAGAGACAGGCCGGGTAAAACTCGGCCAGCCGGTACCGGACTTGAACTTGTCAGTCGAACTGAACAGGGGTTCGCCGGAGACAACATCCACGTAGATGCCTTCCGCCTTGTTATCCCAGTATTCATTACTGAACGGCCGCTCGGTGTCTTCTTCCTGGGTCACGTCGTACTGCAACGGCGTCAGCCGGCCACGTAACTCCTCCTCGGTCGGCATGACAAATTCACCGTTCCAGGGCGCTGCCGCCGGCAGGGCCGTAACCGTGTTTGCGGCGCTGCCCGGCAGGTCATTGGCTGCGATACTGATGCCTGCGACTGTCACGGCCGCGAGCGTAATCGCAGCAAACGCGTAGGTTATGGCATGGGTCTTCATAGGGGGCATCCTTATCCTGAACTCTGCAACAATTGCAGCATTATGATCCCATTGACCCCGTTCTGCCGATTGAGTTCAAAGTAACGGCTCTGCCCGTATGGTGGCACAACCGGGAAAACTTCAATCCTCAAACGGGTACGGCAGGGGTACGAGGGTAAACGCCGGACCCTCGGGGCCAGCCAGGTGCAGGCCGGCCGTCTGCGCCGCGCCAATCTGGATGATGGCCAGCGCCGCCTGGCCGCCATCGGGGTGCGGCTGGGCATCGACGATGCGCCCCGCGGCCTGTTCGCGCTGCTCTGCGGTAAACAAGGCATCACCGGGAGCCACCTGCTCGTCCGTTTCGAGGCGGCCAAGATACATGCGCCGTTTCAGGGTGCCCAGGTATTGCATGCGCGCGACGATTTCCTGCCCGGGGTAGCAGCCCTTTTTAAAACTCACGCCGTTTACCAGCTGCAGGTTGGCCATTTGCGGCACAAACAACTCACTGGTTGCGGCGTATATGTTCGGTAACCCGGCCAGTATTTCCTGCAGGCGCCAGGCGGACTCACCCACCGGTGCGCCGCGTACGTTGAGAGAATCCCAGAGTTTGCGCGCGGCTTCCCGGGTGCTGATATAGGCCTCAAAGCGCGGCTGCACACCCGCAACGCGCAGCAGGGTCACATCGGCTGAATGCGTCACCTGGTCGACCTCTGCCGGGACAGCAGCCAGAGCCGTGCCAAGTTCCGCGCCAGCCTGCCCGCCGGAAATCCCGATGCGCACGAAATTGTCACTGGCATCTTCCAGCGTCACGTCTGCCCGCATGACATACATCCGCAACCGCTGCATGACGGCCTCAGCCGTGTCTTCCGGCAATCTCAGGTAATACGTTTCACCCTGTTTAAATACACGCATCAACCCCAGCATGCGGCCCTTGGGGGTACAGTAGGCATTCAGCAGGGTGCTGCTGTCAGTGACCAGGCTGATGTCATTACTGAACTGGGACTGCAAGAAGGGTTCAGCATCGGCACCATGGACGGCGATGACAGCCAGGTGACCGAGGTCGCAAAAAACCAGGCCGCTGAGGGTGACTTCCTGTTCACGTTGCGGGTTGCCGAAATGGGCAACCTTATCGGCTGCAAACTCGGCACCGGCATCGGCCAGGAACGCTTTCCAGTCAGTGTTCATTTCATCCAGCTCCTGATGAGCAGTCACATGTTGACAAGTCTCCCGATTCTAGTCGAAGCGCCTGCTACTGTCAGCAGACTGTGACCCCGTGGTTTGGCTGGTGTTCCGCTCTTGCGGGTGGTATAAATTGCGACTGTTCACGAATAGATGCCATGGCTAACCAGCAATCTGCGCCCGTTTTCCTCAATCTTTTCCGGATTCGCTTTCCGGTTGGCGCAGTGACCTCGATCGCACACAGAATTTCCGGTGTGCTGATGTTTTCAAGCTTGCCGTTAGTGATTTTTCTGCTCGACATCTCGCTGCAGGGCCCCGCCGGTTTTGACCGTGCGCTGGACTATCTGCAAACGGGCTGGCTGCGTGCCGGCTCGGTCATCATTGCCTGGTCAGTGTTTCATCACCTGTTTTCCGGTATCCGTAATCTGTTGATCGATATCGATTGCGGTGTCAGCCTGCAGCAGGCACGCCGCAGCGCCTGGCTGGCGAACATCGCCGGCCTGTCAATGACACTGGCCTGGCTATGGTGGATTCTGTGAGTCGTCCCACACATGGTCTGCGTGACTGGCTGCTGCAGCGTTTCACCGCGGTCTACCTTGGCTGTTTCCTGCTTTACCTGATGGTGCATTTTTATAATCAGCCGCAACACGATTACCAGCAATGGCATGACTGGATAAGGCACCCGGCCATGACGATTGCCAGTGCCGCCTTTATCCTCGCGCTGCTGGTGCATGGCTGGGTCGGGATGCGGGATGTCGTGCTCGATTACGCGAATACCCTGCGCGCGCGGCTGCTGCTGCTCTCGCTGATTGCACTGGTCTTCATTGGCTGCGGCCTGTGGGCACTGCAGATCCTGTTGCTGAGCGCACGCTGATCCTGTGACCGTCCCGCGACGACAGTTTGATACCCTCATTATCGGTGCCGGCGGCGGTGGCCTGCGCGCGGCGTTGCAACTGTCCCGTGCCGAGGCCCACGTGGCCGTGGTTTCCAAGGTCTTTCCAACCCGTTCGCATACCGTCGCCGCACAGGGCGGTGTCAATGCCGCACTCGCCAATGTCCGCCCGGACAACTGGCACTGGCACATGTTTGATACGGTCAAGGGCAGTGACTACCTGGGAGACCAGGACGCCATCGAATACATGTGCCGCGCCGCGCCGAAGGCCGTCTACGAACTGGAACATTTTGGCGTACCGTTTTCACGGCTGGACAACGGCAAGATCTATCAACGCCAGTTCGGCGGGCAAAGCATGAACTTTGGCGGGGAACAGGCTGCACGCACCTGCGCGGCAGCCGACCGTACCGGGCATGCCATCCTGCATTCCCTCTACCAGCAAAACATTCGCGCCAAGACGCATTTCTTCGACGAATATTTTGCGATTGACCTGCTGCACAACCGCGAAGGCTCGATTCTGGGCGCGCTGGTACTGAATATCGCGAACGGCGAAAAGCTGGTCATCGAGGCCAAGACCACACTGCTGGCCACCGGGGGCGCCGGCCAGATTTTCCGCACCAACACCAATGCCCTGATCAATACCGGTGACGGTATGGCCATGGCACTGCGTGCCGGTATACCGTTACAGGACATGGAGTTCTTCCAGTTCCACCCTACCGGCATTGCCGGCAAGGGGATGCTGTTGAGCGAAGGTGCGCGTGGTGAAGGCGGCTACCTGATCAACAGCGAAGGGGAGCGCTTCATGGAGCGCTACGCGCCGCATGCCAGGGACCTGGCCAGCCGCGACGTGGTGAGCCGCGCCATCGTCACCGAGATACGCGAGGGACGGGGTTGCGGCCCGAACAGGGACCATGTGCTGCTGACGCTGACGCATCTCGATGCGGATGTTATCCGCAAGCGACTGCCGGCTATTCGTGACCTGGTACTGACCTTCGCCAATACGGACCTGTGTGATGAACCCGTACCGGTATTTCCCACGGCACACTACACCATGGGCGGTATTCCGACCAACCGCTTCGGTGAAGTGGTCGCCCCGATCGAACAGGGCCCGGAAGAACCCATTCCGGGACTGTACGCAGCCGGCGAATGTGCCTGTGTATCGGTACACGGCGGCAATCGACTCGGTGGTAATTCACTGCTCGACATTATCGTCTTCGGACGGGCCGCCGGTAACCGGATTATCCAGCACCTCGATGAGAACCGCTATCACCAGCCGCTGGCGGATGATTGCCTGGAGCCGGCCCTGCAACGACTGGCGCGCTGGGAACAGACGGGTGACGGTGAGTCGGTGGATGTGCTGCGCAGGGAACTGACAGTGGCGATGGAAGAACACTGCGGCGTATTCCGCACCGAGGAGGTCCTTAACAAGGGCGTTGAAAAGGTTATCGCACTGCAGCAACGCATGCCGGACGTACGTCTCAGGGACCACAGCCAGGTGTTCAATACCGCGCGCATCGAGGCACTGGAACTGGAGAACCTGATGGATGTTGCCGTCGCGACCATGATGTCCGCGCAGCGGCGGCAGGAGAGTCGCGGCGCACATTCACGCATCGATTTCCCGGAACGGGATGATGTCAACTGGCTGCGCCATAGCCTGTATCACAAGACTACCCAGAGCGTTGACTACAAACCGGTACGAATGAAACCGCTCACCGTGGATACCTTTCCGCCGAAGCCACGAAGCTACTAGTACGCTATGAAATTTTCCATTTATCGATTCAATCCTGACAGCGACCCGTCACCCTCCATGCAGGCGTTCGAGTTGAACGATGACCAGCTCGACAGGGAAATGATGCTGCTCGACGCCCTCTTGCTCCTCAAGGCGCAGGACGAAACACTGAGCTTCAGGCGCTCCTGCGGGGAGGGGGTCTGTGGTTCCGATGGCATGAATGTCAATGGCAGGAACATGCTGGCCTGCATCACGCCACTGTTCAGCCTCAAGTCACCGGTGGTCATCAACCCGATGCCGGGACTGCCGGTGATTCGCGACCTGATCGTGGACATGGCGCAGTTTTACCGCCAGTACCGCGCCGTGCGGCCCTACCTGATCAACAAGGACCCTGAACCCGAGGTAGAGCACCTGCAGTCGCCCGCGGAGCGCGACAGGCTCGACGGCCTCTATGAATGCATATTATGCGGCTGCTGTTCAACCGCCTGTCCCTCCTTCTGGTGGAACCCGGATAAATTCCTCGGGCCGGCAGCGCTGCTGCAGTCATGGCGCTTCCTGGCCGACAGCCGTGACCAGGCCACGGATGAACGGCTGGCCAGTCTCGATGGTCCATTCAAGTTATTTCGCTGTCACACCATCATGAACTGCGTTGAGGTCTGTCCCAAGGGACTGAACCCGACAAGGGCGATCGGCCGCATAAAAGAACTGATGCTCAAGCGCTCCATGTGATGCCGGCGGCGAGCATGATCGAGGCAACTGACATCAACCGCAATCGACTGGCCTGGCAGTGCCGGCGCGGTATGCGCGAACTGGATGAAATCCTCGGAGGCTTCCTCGCGACGGGCTATGAACAGCTGGACGCATCGGGCAGGCAACACTTCAGCGCATTGCTGCAATACCCCGATAACGTGCTGCTGGAAATATTGATGGGCCGTATGACGGCAACTGACAGGGATGTTGTGCACATTGTCGGAAAAATACGCGACAGCCTTGCGCCTTGAGCTCGGCCCGTCACGGGCCATGGCTGTCTGGCTGATACTGGTGCACCTCACGCCGTTATGTCTGCTGCCAGCGCTGCAGTTGCCTGCCTGGCTGAACCTGCTGATTGTCTTCTGCGTGCTCTGCAGCCTGCTTGATGGCTGGCGCAGGCAGGCCCACCGCAGCCACCCGGATGCCATCCAGACCGTCATCTGGAGAGATGCGCAGCACTGCCAGCTGACCCTGACTTCAGGGCAACAACTGGACGTCGCACTGGCTGCGCAGGCCTTTATCCTGCCGTGGCTGGTGGTGTTGCATTTCAATACGCCGCGTCGACGCTTGCGTTACCTCGCGGTAATACCCGATATGCTGGATGCAACAGTGTTTCGCCGCTTGCGTGTGCGCCTCAGGATCGCAATGGACCAGGGGGACACGTGAGCAGGTACACGGCCCTGCTACTGCCTTGCCTGCTGTTGCTGCTTGCCGCCTGCAGCCAGCCGCAGGATGACGTCATCCGCTTCGGACTGGCCAGCGCACCGGCCAATCTCGATCCCCGCTATGCCACCGATGCGACCTCGGCACGTATCAATCGTCTGCTCTACCAGCGTCTGGTCGACTTTGACGAACAGGTGCGTCCGGTACCGGCACTGGCCAACTGGGAGTTGCTCTCGCCAACGCACTACCGTTTTCACCTCAAGCCGGGGCGTGCAGCCTTCCATGACGGTATGCCGCTCACTGCCGGGGATGTCGCGGCAACCTATCGCTCGATCCTCGATCCGGACAGACCCTCGGCACATGTCGGCACTCTGAAGCTGATCGAGACCATGACCGTGCTGGACGATGATACCCTGGACTTTATCCTCAACCGCGCTGACCCGTTGTTTCCGGGCTACCTGGTGATCGGCTTGCTGCCCGCCGATGGCATCAAAAACAACCACCCGTTTCATGAAGCCCCGCTGGGTAACGGGCCCTTTCGACTGAATGCGTGGCCACAACCGGGGCGGCTGTCACTAGAGCGCATTGCCGACGGACAGCGCATCGAATTCCAGACCATCGGCGATCCCACGGTACGGGTGCTGAAATTACTCCGCGGTGAAATTGATATCCTGCAAAATGATCTTCCTGCCGAGCTGTTAACCTACCTGGCCGGACAACAGGCGCTGCAGGTAAGCTATGACAAGGGCAGTAATTTCTCCTATATCGGCTTCAACCTCGATGACCCGGTGACCGGCCGGCTCGCGATCCGTGAGGCGATCGCCCATGCCATCGACCGCGAGGCAATTATCCAGTACGTGCTCGGCGGTGCCGCCCGGCCCGCGGCGGCACTGCTGCCGGCCGATCACTGGGCCGGCAATCCGGCACTCAGTCCGCTTGCGCTCGACCCGGAGCGCTCCCGGACGCTGCTGGCTGCTGCCGGATATAGCCGCGAGCAACCACTGAAAGTCACCTACAAAACATCGACCGACCCTGTCCGCATACGGATCGCAACCGTCATACAGCAGCAGCTGCGCGAAGTCGGCATTGACATGCAACTGCAGAGTTTTGACTGGGGCACCTTTTACGGTGATATCAAGGCAGGACATTTTCAGCTCTACAGTCTTGCCTGGGTGGGCATCAAGACCCCGGATATTTTCCGCTATGCCTTTCATAGCAGCTCCCTGCCACCGGCGGGTGCAAACCGTGGTCACCTGTCAGATCCGGACATCGATCGATTCATAGAAACGGCAGAGCAGGGGACAACACTGGACATGCAGGCCGTTGCCTACCGCCAGGTACAGGCCGGTCTGCTGCAGCAATTACCCTACATACCGCTGTGGTATGAAGATCACGTGTTTGCAGCGCGGGCCGACATCAGCGGCTACCGGCTGTCCTATGACGGTAACTACGATGCCCTGCGCGACGTATCCAGAGGCCGGTAATCCCAGGGCAAAACAGAATGGCCACGGAAGAACACGGAAGAACACGGAAAAATTCTATTTGGGCTTTTATCTTTTCGTGTCCTTCCGTGGATTCCGTGGCTATTTGGCTATTAATGAATAAATTTGTCACTCAGCCTGGACTGCATCAACAGCCATTGTTAATCATTCAACACGATTCTGATCACGTATAATCACCCCATGCAGCCCGTATCCCGCCTCATTAAAATCAGCACCGACGAGCAGCGCCTGCAACTGCTTGAGTCCGGTCACATCATCATGGATGTGGCCGTGTCAACGGCAGCCAACGGACCGGGCGAGATCATGCACAGCGAATGCACACCACGGGGCCAGCACCGCATCCGCGCCAGGATAGGCGCCGGCGCTGCGCTCAATAGCGTGTTCGTCGGGCGTCGTGCCAGCGGTGAAATCTATACCCCGGAACTGAAACAGCGCCATCCGCAGCGTGACTGGATACTGACCCGCATCCTCTGGCTATGCGGCATGGAGCCCGGCAGAAACCGTTTTGG
>CAMYIO010000026.1:0-36739 GCA_947258515.1 uncultured Ectothiorhodospiraceae bacterium | reverse complement strand
CGGAAGAAGATGCCATGGGCACACCCTCCTCACACGGTTGCATCAAGATGCGTAATGCAGAAATGATTCAGCTGTTTGACCTTGTCGCGGCGGGTACACCGGTACTGATTCAGGAAACACCATTGTAGCCGGCAGCTTAATGCGACGACAGTGGCGCTGCGGCGCCATCGCCGGTACGTGGCAGGATCGTGTCCAGGTACTGTTGCAGTGTTTTCGTGTAGACCGCCTGACTGGCATTATGCCCATCGTTGTGTCCACCATTCAATTGCAGAAACTGCTTCGGCTGATTGGCCTGCGCGAACAGTTCCTCGCCCTGGGAGTAGGGGATTATATCGTCCTCGCGGCTGTGCATCACCAGCAAGGGTGACGAAATCCGTCCAATCTTGGCGGCACTGTCATACCGGTAACGCACAAGAAAACGCACTGGCAGCCACGGATACAGGTGGGCGGCCATATCGGGCACAGAGGTAAACGCTGACTCGATTATCACGCCGGCCGACGGCACCTGGCTCGCAAGATCAACCGCAATGGCAGCGCCCAGTGAGCGGCCAAAGATAACAATCTGCTGCGCGGCAATAGCGCGATTCTCGTGCAGGTAATTCCAGGCGGCGCGGGCATCTCTATAGGTCCCTTGCTCTGACGGTTTGCCTTCACTTTCACCGAAGCCACGGTAATCGAAGATCAGGACATTCAGGCCCAGCGAATTAAACAGCCGGATGGAGTCCAGCCGATGCGCTATATTGCCGGCATTGCCATGATTAAACAGCAGCGTACCGCGGGCAGCAAGCGCCGGCACATACCAGGCGTGCAGCTGAACGCCGTCCTCGGTCGTCAGGCGTATATTCTCAAACGGCAGGCCAACAGCTGCAGGCGTCGCATCCAGCACCCGCGAAGGTAACTCGGGGTAGTACAACATGCGCGACTGTGAAAAATACAAATACAGTGTAATACCACACCAGGTAATGAAAACAACCAGCAACAGGTGCAGCATGAGGACTGTTTACCTCGACCGGTTTTATTGCTTGAGCCCATTAAATTTCTCGATAACCGTTTTTCTCAGACTGCATGCGATACGTGATGCGTGATGCCATGAATAGACCGCCAGTTGCTTTCCATTGACCAGCAGCCAGTCTCCGGCCCTGGCTGACACGTCCCACCCGCTTTCCACCCAGCGGCCGACGACAGAACGTAGCACATAGCCGATCAACATGGGCGCTGCCAGGCAGACAAGTCCGGTCATGCCACGGGTAAAGGGCTGAAGATAATAGCTCATCGTGCTTTTACCAGGATCGAATCCGATCATAAACCGGCCATAGGCATCTCCCAGTGTGAACCAGAAGAACGTGGCCAATATTAACACGGCTACAATATAGCCAATCACGGCAGTTTCCTTGCTGTCAGACACGTTTGCTCCCCGGATAATCGCTACATTAACCAGTCCAGTCCGGTGGCACGCATAAACTTGAAAACAGGTCGCTGATTACGCGTAGACCAGCCTTTCATGCCACCCAGTGCCATGACCTGCTTGCGCATTTCCAGCCATTCCGGCGTCCCCCAGCGATAGGAACCCGCCTTCAGGTCTTCGAAGATATCGATGAGGTCCTGTTGCACGGCATCGCTTTGATAGAAAAAGCCCATTTCATTGTTAAACAGTCGCGAGCGGTAGTCAAAATTCGCCGTGCCGACAAAGCCCGCTTTATTACCGGTGAAGTATTTGGCATGCAGCTTGCCGTAGTGCACAGAGCCGCTGCCAAGTAAAGCGGCATCCAGCTTGCCGGTCTGGTAAATAAACAGTTGTGGATGATTTACACATGTGCGCCATGCCTCACTGGCAACAACCGCGGCGTTCATTTCACCGCCCTTGCGACTGGATAACCAGGCCGCTTCCAGCTCCGGGCTCAGCAACAGGCGCGGCCCCACATCCATATCGATCATGGCCTGCGTCATGAAGTTATCACTGGTGAGCACCGAGTTGGTGATAATCTCTATCCTGTTGTTCGGGTGTTCACGCAACCATTCATGAATTCCGACGGCACCATCCTCAACAACATTGCCGTCCGCATCGTAGTACCGGGCAATGAAAAGATAGGGTGAAACGATGCGTAGTGTGCCTTTATCGGACAACTCATCACCATACTTCGCGATTACATGCATGATCGAGTTCGGATTATCCGCCAGATTGCCGTGCACATCTGCCACCACGTTGCGGTTGGTCAGATTGGCCAGTTCATGCGCCAGCAAGACCTCTGCATCATCGAAACCAGTGTTCATATAGACGGGCATTTCCGCCATGTAGCGCTTGATCAGCGGTTGCGATTTCAGAAACGCAAGGCTCTGCTGGGCGCGCTCCCGCTCGGCCCGAAACGGGTCTGGATCTTCGCCGGGTTCCTCGGGGTCATCAAAATACACCGGCCTGAGCCGTTTATTACCCTTGTGCAGGAACAGCAGGCTGTAATAGATGGTGCTGGTATCACCGACCGTGGGTTCACTGAAGGTGTCTGAGGCGCGCGACTTCAGGAGTATCTCGACATCACGGTAGGCACTCGGGTCTTCCGAACCATCCGCCTTGATACCATAGTATGACAGTGACACATTACGGCCGCCGGTAATGACTTTTGCCTTGCCGGGAAAGGCACCGTCGACGACCAGCAGCTTGTCATGCGAGCGGCGATTTGCCCAGCTGGACATACTGGTCAGGGCATTAAATATCACCGCCTGAACGCGGGCCCGGTAGTCGGTCAGCTGTCCATCCACCGTTCGCATGGTGCCGGCAGCTTGCGCACAGGTCTCCAGTGCCATCAAGGGGGTATGTGACGGATCGATGGAACCAATAGAATCCACCATGATGCGTACGTCGACACCCCGCTGAACGGCATTGCAGAGTGCACCGAGCAGCGCACGCCCGACAACGTCGTACTTGAATATGTAATAGACGACGTCAATCGTATGCTCTGCGTTTTCGATCATCCACAATTTCAGCGCCAGCGAACGCACGGAATCCTGCTGTGACGGTCCGAGAATTTTTACCTCTTCGTGTTGCACCGGGATTTCGGCCTGCTTGCCGAGTTCGATCGGGTCCTCACTCAGGTGCTTGTAACTGACCCAGGTTCTGGAATCGAGCAACTGCCGGATATATTCTTCATTGCCTGCGTTGCCACTCGCATCATCGAGCAGCTGTTCAATCGACAGTAGCGGGGCTGGCTGCCGGTGTGCCGGAGTGGCACAGGCAGCCAGCAATAAAACAATGACCAGTAGCGGGAAGAGTCTTGTTAGCCGCATGGAAGCAGCCTCCTTATGGTTTGCCGTCATGATGGTTCGCCGGATGTGCAGCATGATTCTTCATGCTTGTTTCTATCGATGACGTATGCCCTTTGAAACCGATCTCCGCAATAACCGCCTTGTGGTCCGATAACACGTCAGGCAGGACTTCATAGCGGATGAATTCCAGCGTGTCGGATATCAGTATCCAGTCCAGCCGCTTATTGCCTGACGGGTAGGTGCCCAGGTCATCTGCCGTAGGTCGATAGACTTGCAAGTCATTATCATTGGCTAGCGCCCTGACCACGCGTTCATCCGCCAGCCAGTCACTGTTGAAGTCACCGAGGACGATTAACGGGTTTTCTCGCCCGTCAAATACCCGTGAAATTTCCTCGACCTGGCGTTCCCTAACCTGCTTTCGTGAAAAGTCCAGGTGAACGGATACGATATCAAGCAAAACGGGGGCCTCGTTCTGCCCGTGCGGCTGCCACACGATCTGTGCCAGGGTGAAGCCCTTGTTCAGTGTGGGCGGTGAAGGTTCAAAGGTATAATTGAGCGTCTCGGTGAAGGAGGCCTGCGACAGGATTGCGGTCCCGTAGTTGTATAACCAGCTGCGGGCATGTGTCGTGTGTACCACGGCAGGGTAATTGGCCCGCGCAGCAAGCACGGCGATGTGATCAAAGTTACCACTCCAGCGGGAGGCAGCATCGCCTTCCTGCAGGGCGATAATATCGGCGCCGCTTTGGCCAAGAACCGAGGCAATTGCATCGAGGTTATTCCTGATCGTCGTACCACTAAGTAACAACTGGTTACTGCCATCCTTGCGGCCGTGCGCAATGTTGAGGCTGAGGACCTTGAGCGTGTCCGTTGACAGTGCAATCCGGGTGGACGGTGGCTGGATAACAGTGGCGACGTTCGCCGGCACGGTCGCGCAGGCGACCTGCATGAGCAACACACAAAACACCGCGATCCAGCGGTGCATGTGGCCTCGGACGGCATGGACATCGCGTTTCGTCATTGGCTCCCAGTATATTTCCCCGGCAGACAACAGGCCAGCGAACACACTGGCCACTGTACTCGGCCAAACGGGCAAATTTCAGTCACATAATACATGATCCTACGTATAATCAGCCGATGCTGGCCTTCATCACGCAGCGCCTGCTGGGCGCACTTCTGGTAATCCTCGGCGTCGTCAGCATCGTGTTCCTGCTGATACACCTGATTCCCGGTGACCCGGTCGAGATCATGCTGGGCGAATCGGCGTCCACGGCAGACAGGGAGGCGCTGCGCGTAGCGCTCGGACTGCACCTGCCGATCGGCGTGCAGTTTCAAAACTACCTCTACGGCCTGCTGCAACTGGATCTCGGCAGCTCCATTCACTTGCGGCGACCGGTGGCAGACTTGTTGCTGGAACGCCTGCCGGCAACCGGTCTGCTGGCACTGGTCACCCTGGCGATAACGCTGTCGCTGGCGCTGCCGCTCGGGGTGCTTGCCGCGATACGCCACAATACCTGGTGGGATACCGGTGCCATGAGTTTCTCCATGCTGGGCATATCGATACCCAATTTCTGGCTGGGACCCTTGCTGATACTGGTGTTCTCACTGTGGCTGGGCTGGTTTCCGATCAGTGGCCGCAGTGGCTTCAGCTCGGTGATCCTGCCGGCGCTGACACTGGCGACCGGGCTGATTGCCGTGCTCTCGCGCATGGTGCGCAGCAGCATGCTGGAAGTGCTGGGCGAGGATTACATGCGCACGGCCAGGGCCAAGGGTATGCCGCCGGGCAGGGTGATACTGCATCATGGATTACGCAACGCCCTGTTACCCGTGATCACCCTGCTGGGTTTGCAGCTCGGTGCCCTGCTGGCCGGGGCCGTGATCACTGAAACCGTGTTCTCCTGGCCGGGTATCGGGCTGTTGACGATTGAATCGATACAATCGCGCGATTACCCGGTGGTACAGGCCTGCGTCCTGCTCATCAGCGTGACCTATGTCGTTGTGAATCTTTTAACGGACCTGGCGTATGCCTGGATTGACCCGCGCATCCGTCTGGGAGGCGGGCACTGATGCGCAACGGACTGGCCGGCACCGTGCCCGTCGTGCTGCTGGTACTGTGGGCCGTGCTGGCGATCGGTGCGCACTACCTGCCGCTGCAACCCGACGTGATTCAGCTGCCGCGAATCCTTGCGGCACCCGGTGACGGCGCCTTGCTCGGTTATGATGACCTGGGACGGAACATCCTTGATCGCATGATCGTCGGCGCGCGGACGTCCTTTCTGGTCTCCGTCTGGGTGGTGAGCCTGTCCTTGCTGGCAGGTACACTGCTGGGCACCGCCAGTGCCTATCACGGTGGCTGGTGGGACCGCACGACGGTACTGGTGGTGGACGTGTTTCTCGCGTTTCCAGGCATCCTGCTGGCGATCGCGCTGGCCGGCCTGCTGGGGCCGGGAATTGACAACGTCGTGATTGCACTCACCACCGTCGGCTGGGTAGGCTTTGCACGGTTATCACGGGCACAGGTGCTGTCGCTCAGGCACCGCGAACATGTTCAGGCCGCCGAGGCACTGGGTAACAGCAAGTGGCGTATTATTCGCAAACACCTGCTGCCGCTGATGGCGGCACCCCTGATTATCGAGGCAACCTTCGGTATCGCGGCGGTGGTGATTGCAGAAGCCGGATTATCCTTCCTCGGACTTGGCGTACAGCCGCCGCAGGCCTCATGGGGTGCGATGATACGTGACGGCACGCGCTATATGCTGGTCGCGCCGCACATGGTGCTGGCCCCGGGCGTGGCACTTTTCGCCGTGGTATTGTCGGTGAACCTGCTCGGCGACCGCTTGCGCGACCGACTGGATATACGACTGGCCGGCAGCAGGCGGACGTGAGGTTGGGCAACGTATTTACAAGAAATTAAACGTAACCCGATAATTGCATAAATCCCGGCCTGAAAGCTGGTTTCGCCACATGATTGACAGGATGGAATGAATATTTAATATTATTCTGGAGTTCACCACCAATGAGGTTCTGGATCAGTGCTGTAGGAGCGCCGTCCCCGGCGCGAATCGCGGCGAGAAGCTTCCGCGTCCTGCTTACGCCCCTCACCTACATCCTGTAGGCGACGCCGCTCCTACAATAAGACTTTTTGCAATGATTGGGGTAATTAAGAGAACTGTACCGGGGCGCAGCAACTTTCCATTATGGCTAAGCCGGCATTAGCCACTGTGACCCTTCTTCTCCAGGGAAGCGACCACGTCCTGGAACATCTCCCTGTTGTGCTCGTTGAGGTCCATCAGAGCACGGTGTGAATTAACCAGGGTACGCGCCAGGGTCTCCCTGTCGGCGTGCTCCTGTGGCACCTCCTTTGATACACCTGTCTCCAGACCGGTATCCTCGACGATATCAAAGACTTCATCCAGGGCCATGCTGGTCAGTACGGAATTGATGGCTGCGCGGTTCGACACGACGGTAACTCGCGGGGCGTGGAGTGTCTGCATCCGCTTGGCGATACGGGCGAGCAGGCCGAGATTGGTGCTGTCAATACTGTCGGTTTCTGTGAGGTCGATGACAAAACCTGCCGGTTTCGGTCCGGCAAAAATCCCTTCCAGGAAGCGGTCGATGGAGGGACTCAGGGTATAGCGGATATCCCCGATAAAACGCAGCACATGAACGCCATCGTGGCTGGCATGCAGGACGTTGCCGTTATCCATCGCCGCGGCGCCCGCTGATTACCAGGAAGGCAATATCATCCGGCAGATGCTTGTCCGCCAGGACATCGAGGCCGACCGTCATCTCATCCAGATCCAGATCCATCCCGTGGGTCGCCGTGAGCAGGGCGTTGTATCTTTCCAGCATGGTATCTTCGGGTATCAGTTCCAGAATCCCGTCGGATACCAGTAGCAGCACGCATTCCCGCGGCAGGTCGCTCTGCCAGATCCTGAATTCCGCTTCCTCAAACAGCCCGAGCGGCCGCCCCGGGCATTCGAGTGTCCGGACCTCACGCCCGTCGGACAGTAGCGGATAGGGAAATTGCCCGCCGTTGCTGTAGCACAGGGTGTTCTCCTCCAGGTCGATAACCCCGTAGAACAGGGTAAGGTGCTTGTCCAGATTCTGGCGGCACACATCACGGTTAAGGCGCTGCAGGGTTTGCTGCGGGTGCCGAATGGTATCGTCACCCGACTGCCATAACGCATCTCGATACTGGATCACCAGTGTTCTGAGCATCACGGTCACGAATGCCGAGGCCGCACCATGACCGGATACATCCGCCATGTAGAAGCCGATATGCCGGTCATCGATGCGGAAGTAGTCGATAAAGTCCCCGCTGAGATACATGGACGGATACAGGCGCCGCTGGAAGGTGTAGTTGCCGAAGCACGTGTTGTCTTCCGGCAGTAACTGGAACTGGATCTTGCGCCCGGCTTCCTCGTCGTCCTGGAGTTGCTCCAGGGTCAGGGTCAGCTCCCGGTTCAGCGTTTCCAGGTGTTCACGGTATTCCCGGTTCTGGCGCAATAACCCTGCATGCTCGATTACCCGGCGTATGGCGCTTTCCAGCACGGCCATATCCTGGATGGGTTTTGTCACATAGTCCCAGGCGCCGCGCTTCAGCGCCTGTACGGCGTAACTGAGCAGGCTGACGCCCGAGACCACGATCACCGGCGTTTCCGGGGATTCGGCGGTGATGGTGGACAGGACTTCCAGCCCGTCCATGCCCGGCAAGCGCAGGTCGCATAACACGACATCCGGGTGCTCCTGGCGGAAGATGTCGATGCCGCTGGGACCATCACTGGCCTGCAGCATGGTAAAGCCGCTGTCCTCGAGGTAGGCAACAATGCCGTCACGGATCGGCGGTTCGTCCTCGATGGTGAGGATCCTGGCCGGTGTGGTCATCACGGTGTTCATACGCTAGTCCCTGCCGCCCGCCAGCGCGGCTACGGTTTCCGCCAGCGGCATCATGTCCAGCAGCGGTTTGGCGAACAACTGCCGTTCATCAATTCCTATGGCGCGCAGATCATCCGGGATGCTGTAGTCCGCCGATCCGGTATGGATTATGAACCTCAAATCCGGGCAAATTTCATAAAGGGTGCGAATGGTGGTATCGCCATTCATGCCGGGCAGCCGCATGTCCATGATGCATACATCGATGCCGGAATCATTGCGCACGATGTCCACGGCCTCTTCCCCGGAGCCTGCGCTGTCTACGTGCATGCCTTCATCCTCCAGAAAGGTCCGTAGTCCAGTGACGATGAACGGTTCGTCATCCACGACCAGGACCCGCGGACTCACTTGTCGGGCTTCCCGTGCAACGGCAGGCGGACGGTAAAACAGGTGCCTTCTCCGGGGTTCGAGGTAACGTCTATGGTGCCTTTGTGTTGCTCGGTAATAATAAAATAGGACACGGAGAGGCCAAGCCCGGTTCCCACTCCCACCGTTTTGGTGGTGAAGAACGGTTCGAATACCCGGCGCTGCGTCTGTACGTCCATGCCGGGTCCATTATCCTCTACCTCGATGCGTCCGAATCCATCCTCCCTGCGGGTACGCAGGGTGATGCGGTGTGGCAGGGGAGTGCCGCCATCGGACATGGCCTGGGCAGCATTCTTGATCAGGTTGAGCAACACTTGTTCTATTTCCGTGTGGTCGCAAATCAGGGTGTCAAGTTCCGGGTCAAAATCGCGTACGATCTCAACTTGTTTGAAATCGTACTTCTTCTTCAGATCATAGTCGCTGGCGGCCAGACGTACCACGGTATCCAGCATTTCCTCGACACGCGCCGTCTGAAAGTCGGTACTGGTACTGCGACTGTAGGCCAGCATGTCGGCCACGATATGGCTGGCGCGGCTGGCGGACTGCTGGATGGCATTCACGAAATCGATGATGCCACGCGCATCCAGATAGCGGTACACCCGTTCAAGGTCAACACCCAGCGCCTCGGCGGTACGCTGATTGGGTTCCAGGTCGGGCGAGAGTCGGCGCTGGATATTCTGGCAGCTTTGCAGCACGCCGCTCAGCGGGTTGTTGATCTCGTGCGCCATCCCGGCGGCAAGTCCGCCGACGGACATCATCTTTTCCGTCTGTACCATCATCTGTTCGATACGCACGCGGCTGGTGATGTCATCAACCCGGATCACGGCGCCGGCAGAGCCGTTTGCCAGCAACGGGTAGACCATGACGTCAGCATAGCGTGGTTCTCCGTTCTTCTCTGTAATCAGGCGTTCCGTTCGCATCGGGGTATGGGTGCGAATTGCCTCACTGATATTGTCGAGTTGGGATTCGAGTTCCGGGAACAGCTGTCTGAATGGTTGCCCGATTGCCTTATCGTTTTGAACACCGGTGGCCTTCTCGGCACTCTGGTTCCATTCGGTGACCCGGCCTTGTTTGTCCACCCCGACGAGTACCGATGGCATGGAATCGATGATGTTCTTGAGATAGGTGCGCATGCGCTGCAATTCCCGGTCGCTGCGAACCCGCTCGGAGATGTCGACAATGGCACTCAGGATGAGCAGTTCCTGGCCCGTTTCAACCGGACTGAGGCCGACCTCGATGGGAAACTCGCTGCCATCCTTGCGCAGGCCGAACAGGTTGCGCCCGAGACCCATGGGACGGGCGCGCTGCTCGGACTTGAAGCTCTCGACGTAAACCGGATGGTTTTCGCGCAGACGCTCGGGTATCAGGACCTCGATGGGCTTGCCAAGCAACTCCTCCCGCCGGTAGCCGAAGTATTTTTCCGTCTGTGAATTCACCAGCACAATCCGGCTTTCCGAATTCATCATGACGATGGCATTGGGAGCCGACTCGACAACCCGCTGGAACATCTTCTCGGTGCGTTCGCGCTGGGTAATATCCTCGACCTCTCCAACGACCATCAGTGGCTTGCCCTGCGCATCCCGCACCAGGCCAGCGCGCGCACGCCCGGTGATGACGGAACCATCGCGGCGGAGATAGCGTTTCTCCAGCTCGTAGCTGTCGATGTCACCACTCACCAGTGCCTGAAACCTTGTCCTGGTTTCCTTCCAGTCATCGGGGTGGGTGATGTCCTCGACGGACAGGTGGATGAGTTCTGCGGCGCTGTAGCCGAGAATATTGCAGAAGGCCGGGTTAACACTGAGCAGGCGGCCGTCCAGTCCGGATGTCAGTATGCCAATGGGTGCATTTTCAAGCGTCAGGCGCAGTTGTTCCTCGCTTTGTCGGAGTTGTTCCTGCGCCTGCTGTTGTAACGTGATGTCCTCACCGGAACTCAGTGATGCGGTTATGTTACCTGCATCGTCGTACAGCAGGGTGTTGTGCCAGGCAATCAGCCGTTCCTCGCCACTGCGGGTGACCACCGGATTCTGGTAGTACTCGATGAGCTCACCTTCATTCGCCATAATTTTCACAAAGAACTTTTTGATATCTTCCCTGTCAGCGGCGGGTATGTAATTGTCAAACCAGTTCTTGCCGATGATGTCCTGTTCCGATCCGCCCAACAGTTCGCAGCCCTTCCTGTTGATCATGCTGACCCGTTGATCGGCGCCAACAACCAGCATAATGACGCCGGCGACATCGAGATAGCGCTGTACCTTGTTTCTTTCCTGCTTGTAGGCCTGTTCAGTCTGCTGGCGGTAGATTTCGCTACCGAGCCACTGGCCCATCATCCGCAGGATTTCCACGTCGGTGGTGGTAAAGCGCTCCTTACGTGGCGCAGGGCTGGAAAAGTTGAGGGTTCCATAGGCCTTGCTACCCGCGATCACCGGTATCCCGAGGTAGGTCTCCAGCTTGAACGCCTGGTAGCAGGGGTGGTTCTTCCAGTCTGAGTGCGCGGCATGCTCAAAGCCGACGGGGCCGTCGGCCCTGAGCGTTTCACGACAATAGGTATTGCCAAGCTCGAATACTGTGCCCGGGACAATGGATTCATCGGGTGAGATGGACTGAACGACCTCGTAGCGGTCACCCTCGATGTGCGCGAGTATCCCGATCGGCAGCTTGAACTGCTGACAGCCATTTTCCAGCAGTGCCTTGACCTTGTCATGAAACGGCAGCTTCTGCGCCGAGGTAATTTCATGCAGTGCACGCAGTGTGTCCCCGGTTTGCCTGCGCTCGTTGATTTCGTGTTTGAGTGCCCGCTCCGCCCGCTGGCGGTCGTGTATCTCGGATTCCAGCTGGGTATTGGTGATCGATAATTGCTGGGTGCGGCTGGCTACACGTTTTTCAAGCTGGCTGCGGGATTCACGCACCGCCTGTTCGGCCTTGCCGCGCCGCAGCTCTGCCCGCCTGATCAGCACGGCCATGACACCGCTGAACAGCAGAAACACGAGGAAGATTGAGACTGCACGGCGCCATAGCAGCTTTTTGTGCGCGCTGAACAGGTTGGCGGCAGGCAAATCGGCAAGTGTCCACAGGCTGCCCTTGACTGGGGCCGTAAAACCGATGCGCGCCATTTCCTCCGGATCCAGGCTGGTTTTACCCTGCAAGTCGGCACGTGTGCCATCGGCTGTGATTTCAATCAAGCCGGGCTTTTCCCTGTGCAGCAGTATCAGTTCATGGTCGTGCAGCTGGCTGTTGGCGAGGATGCGCGCCAACACCTTCGGGTTGATGCTGATGAAGAAAACCCCCTGGTCTCCAGCGAGGTTCTTCCAGGTGGCCATAATGTCAAAGTGATAGCCAACCGGGTTGGGATGGATGAAAACCTTTTGATCTTCCCCGGCGGCAAATTGATGAATGTCTGTCTGGCACAGGTTGGCGACTTTTCCCTCGAAATCGTCCAGCAGCACCTCGCCGAGACTGTTAGTTATGGTATAGGCAAATAAATCGGGAAAATGTCGTTTAACCCGGTTCGTGAACTGTTCGTGCATTTCTGCATCCGCAGGGTTCCGCGACAGCTTGCTTATAACGTCGCCTTCTTCCTCGGCAAATAAATCAACACGCCGGCGGACCTCATTGATATAGAGTTTAATGATCCTTGCCACGCCCCGCGTCGAGTGTTGCGCCAGGACTTGTTGACTTTCGTAGTAGCTTTCGTAGCTCCTGTCCACGTACCAGGACAGGAAAAAGCCAACCAGGATCAACGTACAGACAATCAGTATCGAGGTGTAATTCTTCACGCGATGATCACTGCCGCTGCTTCAGGGAGTCTGACCACACATACACAGGAGCAACCGGTGAAGAGCAGGCGATTTACAGATGAACACATCATCCGGATGATACCTTGCCAACTTCAATAACCGAGTTTTTGTTCTGTTGGGGTGTGAGTTTTATTTGCATACCCTCGGCAGCGCAGAGACTGATTGACGGGGCACGCTGACCATAAAAATAGTGCTCATTGTCTTTCTGGATGAAATCAATCTCGGTATCCGTTCTGTCAGGATCATGGTGGAACATGGCCAGACACCCAACCTCGGCATCGAGTGCGAGTTGCCGCACCTGTGATACCAGTGAATGTCCCCAGCCGTGCTTGTGGGGCATGTCAGATTCCAGGTACTGGGCGTCATGGATCAGGACATCAGCACCGCGGCAGAACTCTACCCATTGATCGTATGTTGTAGACAGCTTCCCCGGTGGTTCAAGTTCATTGTCAGTAATGAATGCACAGGACGCTCCATCATCCTCGATGCGGTAGCCGTAACCGCCACCCGGGTGATTGATTGGTATACGCCTGACGCAAATGTTCTGCCTGGCCAGTCCGGCCTCGAAGTTTTCTGTTATGCATTCTGATCGGGATGGCAATTCAGTTGCTTTCACCGGAAAGTTGGCACCGTCAATCTGCTCAAACAGCGCGCAGATTTGCTCGTGACCCTCTGCTGCACTTGTATAAACATGGATTTGTCTATCCGGCTGGTAGATGGGCATAAAGAACGGATAGCCCTGGATGTGGTCCCAGTGTCCATGGGACAACAGGATGTTGATTGTGTTGTTTTTCTCTATCAGTCGCTTGCCCAGATTCCTGATGCCCGTTCCGCAATCCAGTACCAGGTCCTGACCGCTGGCTGTTTCAATGTGTACACAGGAAGTATTGCCACCGTAGCGGTAAGTATCATATCCCGGGGAAGGGATTGAACCGCGCACACCGTAAAATGTTATTTTCATTATCAATCCCCCCCCCTTACTGATTGAATATAAAAGTCATTGTTATGATTGTAGATGGTTTATACAGTAACAGGGTTGACTTCATTTTCCATGTGAAAGCTGCCTTCCACCGGAAGGGGGTCGATGTTTGCGGGTAGGGTAGTCGCCAGGGGTGATGACTCGGGTTTTGCCATGCTGAGGGTGCCGGCTCACCCCGACCTTTGCATCACCCTTGCGGATACGCAGGTATAATCCCGATCCGGCATCCTGGCACCAGGCGTGGTCGCCGCATCGGGATGTACGGACTTTCGCCCCGCTCAGGCTTGCCTGCTGGATGCCCCTCTGGATATATTCGAGGCGAAACCCGGGCACGCGATAGCGGACTACATGGGACTTGATATTTTCTATTATTCAATTGGCTACATCATATATATCAACCTTTTTACTCATTAAGTAAGGGCAACATAACAGCATGACACTTGGACCCCTGATGGCGGATATCGATGGCCTGGAACTCACCGACGAGGACCGGGCCTTGCTGCGGCACCCGGCCGTCGGGGGCGTCATCCTGTTTAGCCGCAATTACGCATCGATCGGGCAGCTCGGCGCTCTCGTAGATGAACTGCACCGCCTGCGTGACCCACACCTGCTGGTTGCAGTCGACCAGGAGGGTGGACGGGTACAGCGCTTCAGGGATGAGTTTACCCATCTTCCTCCACTGGCCTGTCTCGGCAAAATACATGACACGGATACGGGCCGTGCCCGGCATCTTGCCCGTGTCAGCGGCTGGCTGATGGCATCCGAGCTGCGTGCCGTCGGTATCGATCTCAGTTTTGCTCCGGTGCTTGATCTTGAGTTCGGTGTCTCTTCCATCATCGGTAACCGCGCCCTGCATAAACGTCCCGAAGTCGTTGCGGAACTGGCGCTGGCCTATCAAGCGGGAATGCACGATGCCGGCATGGCCGCCACCGGCAAACACTTTCCGGGCCATGGTGCCGTCGCTGCAGATTCGCACGTTGCCTTGCCGATTGATGAGCGCCGCTTTGAAGATATGGCCCTGTGGGACATGGTGCCCTTCAGGCGCATGATCGATGCCGGCCTGGCGGCCATCATGATGGCGCATGTGGTGTATTCTGCCGTTGATAAACAACCGGCAAGCTTTTCACGTTACTGGATCAAGACCATATTGCGTGAGCAACTCGGCTTTAACGGCCTGGTCTTCAGCGATGACCTGAGCATGGAGGGCGCCGCCTGTATCGGCGATCATAGCGCGCGCGCGCAGGCCGCACTGGAGGCCGGCTGCGACATGGTGCTGGTGTGCAATAATCGTGAACAGGCGGGCTGTGTTGCGGAGACACTCGGTGATTACCAGAATCCCATCGCGCACACCCGCATGATGCGCATGCACGGGCGCAAGCCGCTCAATCTGAACATGCTGCATCACGATCCCCGCTGGGCGCAGGCGGTTGCCGCCGTCAAGGGTTACGAGGAAACACCAGAGCTTGATCTTGACATTGATTATTAATATAAACAGCTAATTACAGGCTATTTATAATAATATTATTTAAACCTGATGGCGGAACTCAAAGGGTGACCCTGACACACACTGAAATCAAAGCCATAGAGGACGATGCCGAGTGCCTGCATGATGCCGGCGCGGTACATGAGGCACTCGATCAAATGGCCGCGGCCATCACAGAGATCCTCGGCGAGACCCTGCCGGTCGTGCTGTGCGTACTCAACGGCGGCATCATCCCGACGGGACAGCTACTGACACGCCTGGGGTTCCCGCTGGAGACCGGCTATCTGCACGCCACCCGTTACCGCGGCAAAACCAGCGGTGCCGATATGCACTGGCTGTGTGAACCCTCGATCGAGTTGCAGGACCGCACGGTACTGATTGTTGACGATATCCTCGATGAAGGCCTGACACTGGCGGACATCGTAGATTTCTGCGAGAGCTCGGGCGCCGCACAGGTCTACAGTGCCGTGCTGGTTCAAAAGCAGCATCAGCGCTGCGCCGCTGGCGTTAGCGCGGATTTTGTCGGTCTGCAGGTCGAAGACCGTTATGTCTTCGGCTTTGGCATGGATTACAAGGGCTACTTGCGTAACATGAATGGCGTCTATGCGCTCGGGGAAGAGAGCAGCCAGTGACCGGCATCGCGATTATCGGCGGTAGCGGCCTGTACCAGCTGGACGCCCTCGAAAATAGCCGCACGGAAACCGTGTCGACCCCGTACGGCGAGCCGTCCGATGCGCTCACCATTGGTTCGATGCACGGAGAAAGCGTCGTGTTTCTTGCCCGGCACGGCACGGCGCACACCCTCCCGCCACACCGGGTCAACTATCGGGCAAATCTCTGGGCACTGAAACACATGGGCGTCGACACTGTCATTTCAGTGTGCGCCGTTGGCGGTATCCGCGCGTCCATCAGGGCGGGCACCATCATCGTCCCGGACCAGATCATTGACTACACCTGGGGCAGGGAACACACCCTCTATGAACAGGACCTGGCGGAAGTGACCCACATCGACTTCACCGAACCATACTGTGCCGAATTACGCCAGGCGTTGCTCGCAGCGGCCGCGGCAGCAGCCATTGAGATCGTTCCGGGCGCCACCTACGGGGCAACCCAGGGACCGCGGCTGGAAACGGCCGCGGAAATCAATCGCATGGAAAAAGACGGTTGTGACATTGTTGGCATGACCGGCATGCCCGAGGCCTCGCTGGCCCGTGAACTGGGACTGTGTTATGCGGCGGTCGCCGTATCCGCCAATGATGCCGCCGGCCGGGGGACAGGTCCTATCGAGATGGACGCGATAAAGCGCTGGCTGGAGAGCGGTTTGCGCGGCGTCAAGCTGATACTGCAGCAGCTGCTCCAGGCCCGCCGCTAACGCGTCAGCTGATCGTCTGCCGGCAGCGGTTCTTCATCCGCGACGACTTCCTCAGCAGCGTCTGCGGCCTCCCTCTCTTCCTCTTCGAGTAACTGCTGCTGCATTTGCGGTGACTGGTAGCGTGTCAGGATGGCAATCATGCCGAATCGCGGGTGATCAAAATAATGTACTCTACCGCTCTTCTTGATACGGCGCCGTTCACTGAGTTCATACACCGGTGAATCGGCGGATGACAGCAACAGGTCCACGTCCAGGTGCAGGTGGCGTTCCCGGACCAGGTTTATACGGCCGGCAAGCTGCCGGGTGCCATTCTGGACATCGATGTCAACGGCATAACCGATCGCGTTGCCGCTGCCATAGGCAGGCTGTCGCCAGGCTGTGTGCAGCAACACCGTATAGCCACGGGACTGGGTCAGTTCGTAGGCGATGCCACCCAGCTGGTAGCTGGATGCGGGTCGTTCGCTGATCTGACCCTGAGCCGCAAAACCCCGTGCACCGATATCATCGCGGACGCTCACTGGCCAGCGTTCACCGTCATCACCCGAGTTCTGGTTACTGAAAACAATAACCTCGACATCATAGATGGGCACCTCAGCAAGGGCCATCGAGCTGCCGGCAAGGGTAAGGACAAGGGTAATACAAGCCATCACAGGCTGGCTGGCTTTGCGGGTAAGGGAGGCGAGGGATTGTAGGGTATTCATGCGCATGGTCTGTCGGTCAGTGTGTTTTTCGTGCAAGTGTCTTCAGTAGTTCGGCAACCCCGGCAAAGCGGTCTTCCTCGTCGTGGAAATCACCATAGAGGCGCAGTTTGGTGCCACCTTCCAGCCGGTACCGTTGTGGTTGTGACTGGATCAACTCAATCAGCCTGTCGGTATCGATGGCCGGTTCAGCGTCGAACAGTATACGGCCTTCTTCGCTGCCAATCTCGATTTTCCTTAAGCCCATGGGGGTGGCAAGCAGTTTCAGCGATGCGATCCTGAACAGGTTCTTGACAGGCTCCGGCAACAGGCCGAAACGGTCGATCATCTCGATCTGCAGGTCGCGCAGTTGCTCATCCGACTCCATGCCGGCTATCCGCTTGTAGAGTACCAGGCGGGTATGCACATCATGAACATAGTCATCCGGGATCAATGCCGGCACCGACAGGTCGATTTCCGCGCCCTGGTGCAAGGGCCGGTCCAGCTCGGGGGTACGACCCTCCTTGAGCGCCTTGACCGCGCGTTCCAGCAAATCGGTATACAGCGAGAATCCGATCTCATGGATTTGCCCGCTCTGGTCGTCCCCCAGCAGTTCGCCGGCACCACGTATCTCCAGGTCATGGGTTGCAAGGGTGAAACCGGCGCCCAGCTCTTCCATGGATTCAATCGCCGCGAGGCGCTTCTCTGCATCCGCCGTCAGGGTGCGACGCGAGGGGATCAACAGGTAGGCATAGGCGCGGTGATGCGAGCGCCCGACACGTCCGCGTAACTGGTGCAACTGTGCAAGACCGAGTTTGTCGGCGCGGTTCATAATGATGGTGTTCGCAGTGGGTACGTCAATGCCGCTTTCGACAATGGTGCTGCACAACAGCAGATTGAAGCGTCGATGGTAGAAATCCAGCATCACCTTCTCAAGATCGCGCTCGCGCATCTGGCCGTGGGCCACCTCGATATGCGCCTCTGGAACGATGTCAGCCAGTTCCTTTGCCATGCGCTCGATCGAGGCGACATCGTTATGCAGGAAGTAAACCTGTCCGCCACGCTTGATTTCGCGCAGGCATGCCTCGCGTATCGTTTCCCTGTCCCACTCGCAAACGAACGTCTTGATGGCAAGACGGCCCGGTGGCGGTGTACCGATGATAGACAGGTCGCGCATACCCGACAGTGACATGTTGAGCGTGCGCGGAATCGGCGTTGCGGTCAGGGTCAGGATATCGATTTCGGCACGCAGACGCTTGACGGCCTCTTTCTGCCGCACTCCGAAGCGGTGCTCTTCGTCAATAATCAACAGGCCGAGGCGCTTGAACTTTATCGCCGGCTGCAGCAGCTTGTGCGTCCCGACCACGATATCGATCGCGCCTGATTTCAGCCCGGCGAGGATCTCGTCCTGCTGTTTACCGGAGCGAAAACGCGACAGCACCTCGATGCGTATCGGCCACTCGGAAAAACGGTCACAAAAGTTCTGGTAATGCTGTTGTGCCAGCAAGGTCGTTGGCACCAGCAGGGCAACCTGCTGACCGTCCTGTACCGCCATGAACGCTGCGCGCATGGCCACCTCGGTCTTGCCAAAACCGACATCGCCGCACACCAGCCGGTCCATGGGCATGCCGGACTGCATGTCAGCCAGTACCACGTTGATCGTATCTTCCTGGTCCGGTGTTTCCTCGAACGGGAAGTCCGCCGCAAAGGTTGCATACTCGGCACCCGGCCCCGCGTAGGCATGCCCCTTGCGTGCCGCGCGACGCGCATAGATGTCGAGCAATTCCACGGCAATATCATGTATCCGCTTGCTCGCCTTGCGCCGGGCCCGATCCCATTGCTCACTGCCAAGCTTGTGCAGCGGCGCATGCTCGGGCGTGGCGCCGGTATAGCGGCTCACCAGCGCCAGCGAGGCCACGGGTACATAGAGCTTGTCATTACCGGCATATTCAATGGCCAGGTACTCGGTCTCGATGTCACCGACCCTGAGGGTTTCCAGTCCCCGGTAGCGACCGACACCGTGTTCCTCATGAACAACGGGGGCATTGATCTCCAGATTGTTCAGATTCCTGACGATGCTCGCCGGGTCACGTGCGGGCTTGCGGCGGCGTGTCTGTCGCGCATGATCGCCGAACAGCGCGGTTTCGGTAATGACGGCCAGCCGGGCCGCTTCCAGAACCAGACCCTGCTCAAGCGGGGCCACCGTCACGCAGATGCCGTCTTTCGAGGCCAGGAAATCATCCCAGCCATTGACGGGGGACAGACGAATATCAAAGGCACGCAACTGGTCGAGCAGGCTTTCACGGCGACCGGTCGATTCTGCAGTAATGAGAATGCGACCGTTAAAACCGGCAATAAACGCCTGCAGCGAAGCCGCCGGCCGATCAGCATGCGGCCTTAACCTGACGTCAGCGGGCAGACGCACACCATAGTCAATTTTCCTGTGTGCGGCTTTCGTGCCCCTGAAAAGATCGACATCGATGCGTGCATATTCAGACAGGCGCTGCTGCAGTTCAGGCTGCTCGATAAACAACAGTTCCGGCGGCAAGACCGGCCGTTCAACATTGTGTCGTCGCGCTTCATAGCGTTCCTGCAACTGCTCCTGGAAGTCCTCACAGGCGGACGCGGTTGAATCCAGCTGCAGCATGCAGGCATCTGCCGGCAGGTAGTCAAACAGCGTGCAGGTCTGCTCGCTGAACAGCGGCAGATAGTACTCGATGCCGGGGGGCGCAATGCCGTTGCTGACGTCCCGATAGATTGAACAGTTCTGCGGGTCGCCTTCAAACCTTGCACGGAAACGCTGGCGAAACATACGAATCGCCGCCTCGTGCAGCGGGAACTCGCGTGCCGGCAGCATGCGAATCGAGTTCAGGGTCTCCAGCGAACGTTGTGTTTCGGTGTCGAACGTCTTGATCGACTCGATTTCATCATCGAACAGGTCGATCCTGAAGGGCAGGGGATTGCCCATCGGATACAGGTCAAGCAATGAACCACGCACGGCGAATTCACCGTGTTCCATCACCTGTGAGACACAGCGGTAACCGGCACTCTCCAGACGTGTGCGCATTTCGTCCAGGTTCAATTTCTCACCGGTCTTCAGAATCAGGCTGTTCTGATAGATATAATCGCGCGCCGGCAGTCGCTGCAGCAGCGTCGGCGCTGAAACAATCAGCAGGCCGCGACGCTGTTCATGCAATGCGTACAGTGTGGCCAGGCGTTCGGAAACGATATCCGGGTGCGGTGAGAAACTGTCGTAGGGCAGGGTTTCCCAGTCGGGAAACGTCGTCACAGGCAGTGCCTGTTGTCCCGAGAAGAAGGCCACCTGGTCCTGCAGCAAATCGGCGGACTGCATATCGGGGGTAATCACGACCAGCAGGCTGTCGTGTTGCAGTGCCGCAGCGGCCACCGCCAGTGGCAGGCTGTCACCACTCAGTCCCGTCCAGACCAGCTGTTCACGGGCAGCAGGAAACCCGGGTTCCAGTAGTGAACTGGCACTGCAGGTTCGCTCGTCTGCCTGGGCCGTGCGTGACATGAGGTATGGAGGATTAAGTGGCCACTATCATCAGACCCTGCAGCGTTGCCAGGGTCCGTGGTAGTGCCGTCAGTAAGGTACCGGGTTTACTTACAGTTTGTCGCCCATGGTCTGGCCCTTCAAACCCAGTTTTTTGAATATCATATAACCGGGACAGATCCCCGTGATACCTGCGAATATCAGCGCAGCGACAGGGAGGTAGAGCACCCAGTGAACCACACCAAAACCTGTCAGCCATATACCCAGCAGGATAAAGGCCGCCATCATCAGGAACAGCATTCGAATTGCACTCATTTTGGTCAACCAACAGGTGCGTTACAAATGTTTCTGGCTGTCCAGGTTTAAAAGAAAGCGAGCTGTAGTGGCTAAATCATATGCAGAATGGCTGGTTCGCTGGCGCTATGTCATCATTCTCGCCACACTCGTACTGGTGGCCGCCGCCGCCAGCGGTGCGCGCTTTATTACCTTCAAAACCGATTACCGTGTCTTTTTCAGCGACGACAATCCCCAGTTGCTGGCCTTTGAGCAACTGCAAAACACCTACACAAAAACTGACAATGTCATGTTTGTGCTGGCGCCGGGGGACAAAACCGTCTTTAAGCCCGGGACGCTGGCAGCCGTCGCAAAGCTGACAACGGCCTCGTGGCAGATGCCGTATTCCCTGCGGGTCGATTCTGTCACCAATTACCAGCACACCGAGGCCATTGAAGATGACCTGATTGTTGCAGACCTGGTTCCGGACCCGGCACAACTGGGTGAGGCTGACCTGCAGCGTATCGAAAAGATTGCCGTTAATGAGCCGTTACTGGTCAACCGCCTGATTTCACACAACGGGCAGGTCACCGCTGTCAATGTAACCATCCAGCTGCCGGATGACGGCAGCGGCAAGGAAGTCCCGGAAATCACCGCTTTTGCGCGTAACCTGGTCAAGGAAGTCCAGGCGGAAAACCCGGACCTGGATGTTTATCTCACCGGCATGGTGATCATGAACAACTCCTTCCCTGAAGTCAGCATCCATGACCAGAAAACGCTGGTACCCATCATGCTTGCTGTTGTACTGCTGACACTCGTGCTGCTGTTACGCTCGGTCACGTCAACGCTTGGCACCTTCCTGGTGATCATCTTCACCATTCTCTCCGCCATGGGACTGGCCGGCTGGCTGGGCATAGCAGTGACGCCGCCGTCAGCATCATCACCAACGGTCATCCTGACACTTGCAGTCGCCGACTGTGTGCATGTACTGGTGACGTTCCTGCACGCCATGCGGCGTGGCGCCGACAAGACCAGTGCCATGGTAGAGAGCATACGAATCAACCTGCAGCCGATCTTCCTGACATCCCTGACCACCGTGATCGGCTTTTTGAGCATGAATTTCAGTGATGTGCCACCGTTCAGGGACCTGGGCAATATCGTTGCCATGGGCGTGACCATTGCCTTCATAATGTCTGTCACGTTCCTGCCGGCATTCGTGCTGCTGCTGCCTGTACGTGTAAAACCCGGTACCGATCGCAATACCCGGTTCGTTGACCGCTTCGCGGACTTTGTCGTGGCACGCCGCACCCCCCTCTTCTGGGGCATGGGCATCGTGGTGCTGACACTGGTGAGCTTCGTGCCAAAAAACGAACTCAATGACGAGTTTGTGAAATATTTTGACGAGTCGGTAGCGTTCAGGGTGGCGACCGAATTCGCCACGGAAAACCTCACCGGTCTTTACACCATTGACTATTCCCTCGGCAACGGTGAAAACGGCGGTATCAACGAGCCTGAATTCCTGCAGGACGTTGAACGTTTCGCAAACTGGTACCGGCAGCAACCGGGTGTTTTGCATGTCAACACCCTCACCGACATCATGAAGCGCCTCAACAAAAACATGCATGGCGATGATGAGGCCTGGTACCGGTTGCCTGATTCACGTGAACTCTCGGCACAGTACCTGCTGCTCTACGAGATGTCCTTGCCCTACGGCCTTGACCTGAACAACCAGATCGATATTGGCAAATCCGCCACGCGCTTGACCGTCACCATGGAAAGCGTGTCGAGCAATGAACTGCTTGAAACAGAGAACCTGGCTCAGGCGTGGCTGCACGAAAACGCCCCCTATATGAAGTCGAGCGGCGCCAGCCCGTCGATGATGTTTGCCTACATCGGCCAGCGCAATATCCGCAGCATGCTGACCGGCACCAGCATCGCGCTGGTGCTGATTTCGCTGATCCTGATATTTGCACTGCGCTCGGTAAAGATTGGCCTCATCAGCCTGGTCCCGAACCTGGCACCGGCTGCCATGGGATTTGGTCTCTGGGGCCTGCTCTACGGCCAGGTCGGTCTGGGCCTGTCTATCGTCGCGGGCCTGACGCTGGGCATCGTCGTCGATGACACCGTGCATTTTCTCAGCAAGTACCTGCGCGCACGCCGGGAACAGGGCCTGAGTTCGCAGGACGCGGTGCGCTATGCCTTCCACACGGTTGGCATCGCCTTGCTGGTTACGACGCTGGTATTGATCGCCGGTTTCATGGTGTTGCACCAGTCGGCATTCAAGCTGAATTCTGACATGGGTCTGCTGACGGCCATCACCATCGGCCTGGCACTGATCGCCGACTTTATATTCCTGCCGCCGTTACTAATGAAAGCAGACAACAAGGCCCGCTAATGCGGGGCTAGCGGATCTCTTCGATAGAGAACCGTTTTTCCATCACCGTCGGTGTAATCAGCGCGTAGCCTTGCAGTTGCCAGTGCGCCAGCTCAGTGATAGCGGAAGGTACCACCTCTATAAATTCGTAAAAGGCATCGGTTTCATAGCCGTAATCATGTGCCGCGATACCACACACCTTGAACTTCACACCGAGACTGGCGTAGTAGCGCATACGCTCAACCGAATCCTTGTATTTATCATAATTTTTGCGTGCCACAGTGACAATCTCGGTACCGTGGATAACGACGACAATATCCAGAAATTCCGGGGCGATATTGTAGGGGGCATCCATCAACGGGTTCATCAGGGAGCGAATCCAGAAAAGCGCATTTCCCATCTTTTCCGGATTATCAAAATAAAAGTCGTAGAGCACCTGCTGCTCGGAGTAGGGCGTTTCCACGATACGGGATAACTTGTCCTCCGCCCATCCCGTCAGGCTTGTGACCGCAATCATGAACATTAATACTGTACGCAGGTAGGTCATGGCTGGCGCCCTCGATTGTCCTGAAATTGTGTTAGAGAACCACTGTTTAATGCCATTATCGTCATCCCGGCGCATGCCGGGATCCAGGGTTTTCAATGCACTGGCTGCCGGCATGACGAATAAATCAGCGCTTGACTAATATATAGCCTATTAATCTGAAATAATAATAGCGGCGCAAAAACAAGGGCGGCCAACAGCCACCCTCAATTCCAAATCGATTAAAAGTCCTGGTTACCCGGCACAGTACTCAGGCCGAGAATTTCCCAGTCCTGCATGCCACCGCGGTACCACTTGATCTTGTCAGCCGGATACCCGAATTTCAGCAGGTTGAGGATGTTGTTTGGCGATTGCCCGCACCACATGCCGTTACAGAACATCACCAGGGTCTTCGCATCGGAATAATCCCACAGACCTTCCATTTCCTTGACACCAAACTTGTCGACCATAATCTCGCTGATCGAGATCGGGTCAGCGCCCCTGGCCGGATTCAGTGCCGTCCACGGAATGTTCACTGACCCCGGGATCGTACCTCTCTTGACCCAGTCCGGTGTGCGCGAATCGATCACAAGGATCGACGCATCACCTGCATTCATCTTGCCGAGGTATGCAAGCACCTCAAGCTCCCCAATCGTTTCAACGCCGGGAGCCAGAGTACCCGGCTGGATACAGAATGGCGGGCACTTGCGCGAGGTCTTGGCAAAATCCGGATTGACGGTACTTTTCTGGTCCTGGTTACGCGTAATGGTCGTCTTTTTGCCATCATGCATGACGTCAACGGATGCCATGTCTTGCGTGATGTTTACCTCGACCTTGTCTGCGGCAACGCCAGAGACAATGGCAGTGACAAACAGGGTTTTCATGGCGTTCATGGTGTTCATGGTGTTCATGGTCCTCAAATAATAGTTGTATGTGCGTTAAACGACAGCCAAATAGTCAACCTGATGAACTACTCACAATCTGTTGTCGCTCTCTTTGTTATCACCCGGATGCCGAATCCTTTTTCTGTTGTCGCGCCAGTGTCACGCGTTGCTCGTACGCATCCCGGGCAATGCGGATATCCTCAAGGAAGTAACCCAGCTCGTCCATATGCAGGGCTTGTGGACCATCAACCAGTGCCTTGCTTGGCTGCGGGTGAAAATCGACCAGCACCATGTTGGCACCGGCAATGACGCCCTGTGCCGTAACATGAAATACATCCATGATCCCCTCATGGGTCGCCTCACGGGTACCGACCGAGTGCGATGGGTCGATACACACGGGCATGCGCGTCAGGCGGTGTACGACCGGCACATGTGCGAAATCAATAAAATTGCGATGCGGGTCTCCCATGTTTGTTTTCATGCCACGCAGCCCGAATACCACGCGACGATTGCCTTCGCTCGCAAGGTATTCTGCCGCATTCAGGGACTCTTCCAGGGTGATTCCGAAACCGCGTTTCAGCAGCACCGGAAAGTCAGGTTCGCGGCCAATGGATTTAAGGAGTTCGAAATTCTGGGTATTACGGGTTCCGATCTGTAACATCACGCCGGTGGGATGGCCGGTCGATTCCAGCGCCTCGTGTATCTCCCTGACATGTGTGTCATGGGTCACTTCCATCGCAATGACCTTGATGCCATATTTGCCCGCCAGTTCGAACACCCAGGGCAGGCAGCTTTTACCATGCCCCTGGAATGAGTAGGGATTGGTGCGCGGCTTGTAGGCACCCATGCGTGTACATTGCTGGCCATGTTCCTGCAAGGCCTTCATCATGACCTCGACATGTTCCGGCGTGTCTACCGCACACAGACCGGCGAACACGTGCAGGTTGTCCTGACCAAAACGTACGCCGTTGTAATCAAAAAAGGTGGCGCGTTTATCGTCATGATGGCGCCCCAGTATCCGGTATTCCTCGGATATACGCACCACCCGTTCAACACAGGTAAAACCCTGCATGTCCTCGATTGACAATGCCGCAGTATCACCCACCAGGTAGATTTCCGTCAGCACCTGCTGTGTACCGACTTCATCGTGCACGCGCGTCTGGATATTGCCCAGGTTGGACAGAAACGCCATCAACTGCCGGTAGTCATCACCGTTCTTGTCTGTATCGGCGTGCAAAATGAGGATCATGCCTGTTGTCCTGAATGCGTGAAGAGCGTGGCGCGTTATTATCCATGAAACGCCCGTGATTGACTATGCCGTGACAGCGGGCCTCGATGTCAGTCGCGGAAACGTTTTAGCAAATGCGTGTAGGCATCGATGCGGCGATCGCGCAGAAACGGCCATAGCTGGCGCAATGCCTCGGTGCGGGCATAATCTATCGCGGTCACCAGCACATCATCCCCAGCGGCGCCAGCCTGTGCAAGCATTTCACCCTGTGGACCAATGATGCAGCTGCCGCCCCAGAACTGGATGCCGTCACTCTGAGCGGACGGATCTGCTTCATGCCCGGTCCGGTTGCAGGCCATGACCGGCAGGCAGTTGGCAACTGCATGGCCACGCTGCACGGTCAACCAGGCATCCTGCTGCCGTCGCTGCTCCTGACTGTCATCACGGGCATCCCAGCCAATTGCCGTGGGATAGAGCAGCACATCCGCCCCGGCAAGTGCCATCAGGCGCGCGGCTTCCGGAAACCATTGATCCCAGCACACCAGAACACCCAGTCTTCCCACCGAGGTGCTGACAGGTTCAAATCCCAGGTCGCCGGGTGTGAAGTAGTATTTTTCACAGTAACCGGGATCATCCGGGATATGCATCTTGCGATAGCAACCGGCAATGCGGCCATCAGACTCAAGCACCACGGCGGTATTGTGATAGACACCGCTCGCGCGACGCTCAAACAGCGAGGCAACGATCACGACCCCGAGTTCAGCGGCGACCTGACCCAGCAAGTCAGTGGTTGGACCAGGGATGGTTTCTGCAAGAGCAAAGCTGGCGGCATCTGCCGTTTGACAAAAATAGCGGCTGCCGTGCAACTCCTCTAGCAACACCAGTTTTGCGCCCTGTTGTGCCGCTCGACGTATCCCCTGAATACTGCTGTCAAGATTGGCTTCACGGCTGTTGCCGCACGCATGTTGCACCAGTCCGACGGTCAGTGGTTTGTTACTCATGGGTTATGATACCTGTACACGAACGCATTAATTGTGCAGGTGCACATTCGCGGATGCGATCCGCTCCTACCTGATGCTGATGCACGTGCAGGAGCGCTTCACCAGCGCGATTGTTTTTATGCCCCGAATCGCGGATGCGATCCGCTCCTACCTGTTGCTGATGCACGTGCAGGAGCGCTTCGCAAGCGCGATTACAACACACCCGCCGGCAACTGCATTGTAGCGCAGTGCAAACTGCCATACTGCTGTATCAAGGGCAGGCAATTGATCGCTATTATTTCACGCTCGGGGAAACAGCGCTGCAACACGTCCAACGCCTGCCTGTCGGCCGGATCATTATAAACAGGCACCAGCACCGCCTGGTTGATGATCAGGAAGTTTGCATAACTTGCCGGCAGCCGTTCGCCGCTGTCTGAACAGACCGCCCGGGGCATGGGTAACGGGTGCAGGGTGTAGGGAATGCCATCATGAGCAATAAACTCTTGCAGCTGCTGTTCCATGGCAGCCAGTTCCTCATAATACGCATCATTGGGATTCGTGCATTGCAGGTAGGCTATATCATGGGGTGTGCAAAACCGGGCCAGCATATCCACATGGCCATCGGTGTCATCGCCAGGGAGCCTGCCGTGATCAAGCCACAGGGTCCGTTCAATACCAAGCTGTTCATGGAAGCAGGCCTCCAGCGCCACCTTGTCCTTGCCCGGATTGCGTGCCGACTCAAGCAGGCAGCGCGTCGTCGTCAGCAAGGTCCCGTAGCCGTCGCTATCGATTGCGCCTCCTTCAAGCACCAGTGAATGTTGCACAAGACCGGAGGCAGTAAAGACACGCGCATCAAATAGCAGTTGTGTGACCTGGTTGTCGTAACATGACTCATGCTTTCCGCCCCAGCCATCGAATATGAAATCCAGCAGCCACGTGCCGTTACTGCCGGCGACAGACAAGGGACCATAATCGCGGATCCAGGTGTCATTGGTACGTGCAGTGACACAGCGGATTGACCCTGATGTGGCACCTGCCTGTTTGAGCGCGGCGCTTACCTGAAGAATATGCGGGTCGTCATGGCAAATAACCAGCACCTGTTCATGACGGCTGATGGCGCGTGTCATCTGCAGGTAAACAGGCTCGATATCATCGAGACAGTCCCGCCAGTCGGAATCAGGGTGCGGCCAGGTAAGCATCACCCCGGACTGGGGTGCGAATTCGGGGATCAAGCGAGGGAGGGACATTCGATGGACTCGCTACACCGAGCCCATCGCAAACATCATCATGAAATGCCAAATGGACTATTTAGTCACCGGGCGATGGATCACGGCGTGCAGAGCCAGGTCGTGTTCAAAGTACACGGAGAAACTATCGTATTCCCAGCGTGATATCGGCGGATCACCAACGGCGGGAACCTCTGCTGTCGGGTTACCATACTGCTGTCGAACCTGTGACATGGTAAGACCATTTCGGGGCGTTTTTACTTGCGGGGCAGACTGAATACTGTCCACGAGGAGTACATCGGCAAGGGCAGGACCTGAACTTATCAGGAGGAGGGTCAGTAACGACACCAGTGCATGTCTGCTTTTCATTTGTAACCCCTTGATTTAATTGAATAAATAATCTATTTCTGGATAACCGGATAACTATATCACTGACAGTCAGAATACAAAAGTAATTATTAATATAATGTGATATGAATCACTTGCCTGCAGTTAATATCTCTAATCACTATACGGCTATCGGCCAGGCACGCGGCAGGTTGAAACCCGTACAACCGGAGTGACCCGGATTACACAGCCCCTTTCACATCGATTCTCCGTTGCCCCCATGATGGACTGGACGGACAGGCACTGCCGCTACCTGCTGCGGCAGATCAGTCAACATGCCTTGCTGTATACGGAAATGGTCACAACTGGCGCCATCCTGCATGGCGACCGTGTGCGTTTCCTTCGTTATGATCCCTGCGAACACCCGCTGGCACTCCAGCTCGGGGGCAGCGACCCACAGCAACTCGCCGAGTGCAGCCGCATCGCTGAAGATGCAGGCTACGATGAAATCAATCTAAATGTTGGCTGTCCCAGCGACCGGGTCCAGTCCGGACGCTTTGGCGCCTGCCTCATGGCAGAACCCGAGCTGGTGGCTGACTGCATCGCGGCCATGATCAGGGCTGTGTCAGTGCCCGTCACGGTGAAGACCCGCATCGGGATTGATGACAGGGATTCATACGAAGAACTCGCGCACTTTATTGAGTGCGTGCAGCAGGCGGGCTGCGAAACGTTCATTATTCACGCGCGCAAGGCATTCCTGCAGGGACTGAGTCCAAAAGAGAACCGCACAGTGCCACCGCTCAACTATGAGTTTGCCTATCGAATCAAGCAACAATTCCCGGAGCTGAGCATCATAATCAACGGCGGTATTACTGACCTGGAGGCAGCTGAACGGCATTTAATCGCCGTGGATGGCGTCATGCTCGGGCGCAGCGCCTACCACAATCCCTATATACTCGCAGAGGTCGACAGACGCCTGTTCCATGACAGACGACCTGTACCGAGCCGCGGTGAAGTCGTGCAGCGCATGCTGCCCTACATTGAAAGGGAACTGAATCAGGGAGCACCACTCAAACATATAACGCGACATATGCTGGGTTTGTTCCAGGGCATGCCCGGTGCACGTCACTGGCGCAGGCATTTAAGTGAACATGGCCCTCGCAGCGGTGCGGGTATCGAGGTGGTTACCCGGGCACTGGAAAAGCTCGCCGAAATCGGGGAAGTCCATACAAACGGGAATAATGACTGTCAGATTCATGGATAACTTTGTCAGCACATATGAGGCACCGATCAGACTCGGGGTCTTCTTTGGTGTCTTTGCTGTCATGGCGATCTGGGAAATACTTGCCCCACGCCGGGAACTGACGCAACCGAAATCAACACGCTGGCTCAATAACATCGGACTGGTGGTGCTGAATACCGTGGTTGTACGCGTAGTCTTTCCGACGGCAGCGGTCGGTGTTGCGGCCCATGCAGCGCAGCAGCAATGGGGACTCTTTAACCGGCTTGATGCTCCCGACTGGCTGGCCGTACTCGCGTCTGTCATCATTCTTGACGGGGTCATCTATTTGCAGCACGTCATGTTCCATGCTGTACCCGTATTCTGGCGACTGCACCGTGTGCACCATGCCGATCTGGATTTTGATGTCACCACCGGCTCACGATTTCACACTATAGAAATTCTGCTTTCAATGCTCATCAAGTTCGCCGCCATTATCTTGCTGGGCCCCCCACTGGTGGCCGTCGTCATTTTCGAGGCCCTGCTGAATGCCACCGCCATGTTCAATCACAGCAATGTGCGATTACCGCTGGCGCTGGACCGTGCCATCCGCCTGTTCATCGTGACGCCGGACATGCACCGGGTGCATCACTCGCACCTGGCGCACGAGACCAACAGTAACTTCGGCTTTAACCTGTCGCTCTGGGACCGCCTGTTCGGCACCTACCGGGCGCAGCCGCAGGATGGACATACAGGTATGAAAATAGGCATCGATACCTTTCACGATGGCGTGCAATGTACATGGCTGCCACGGCTGTTACTAATGCCGTTTGTTGGAAGGATCAACGACTACGCGATCAACCGCCGCCGCTGGGAGAACCCCGATGAGTCCTGATACACGACGGCGCATTATTGTATTTTCGTTGCTGCTGGCAGGAATTGCAGCCGCCATTATCTGGCGTGATCATATATCGGTTGATGCACTGGTTGCCTGGGTTCAGCAGCTGGGATGGCTGGCACCGCTGGTGTTCATTGCCGCCTATGCCGTGTCTGCCGTCTTCTTCATGCCCGGATTGCTGTTCACACTGGCCGGCGGCGTGCTGTTTGGCCCGTTGTACGGCACATTCTATAACCTCACCGGTGCGACCATCGGTGCCACCCTGGCGTTCCTGACCGCACGCTATGTTGCCTATGAGTGGGTCACACAGCGAACGGGCAGCCGTTTGCGACAGCTGGTCACCGGTGTCGAGAAGGAAGGCTGGCGCTTCGTTGCCTTCACGCGCCTGGTACCCCTGTTCCCGTTTAACCTGCTCAACTATGCACTGGGCCTGACAAATATTCGACTGTCGCATTATATTGTTACCTCCTTTATTTTCATGGCGCCCAGCGGTGCAGCCTATACTTACCTGGGTTATGCCGGTCGCGAGGCCGCCGCAGGCGGTGAAGATGTCATCAGGAAGGTCTTGCTGGCAATTGCCGTGATTGCGACCATTGCCTTTGTCTCGAGGATATGGATGCGCAATCGACGTAACAGGATCGAGATACAGTGAAAAAGAAACAGGACCTTGTCGTCATTGGTGGTGGCCCCGGTGGCCTGGTCGTTGCCAGTGTTGCCGCACAGGTCGGCCTGCGGGTCACCCTCATAGAAAAGTCAGAGCGCCTCGGCGGCGACTGCCTGCATAGCGGCTGCGTACCCAGCAAGACACTCATCCACATGGCCCGTACCGCACACGTTGCACGCAGGGGCGCAGCAACAGGGCTGCTCTCTGTCATGCCGGACATCGACTACAACAAGGTCATTGACCGGGTCGAGCAGGTCGTCGACAGAATTCAGCAGCATGATGATCCGGAGCGCTTTCGCGGCTATGGTTGCGAGGTACGTTTCGGCGCGGCCCGCTTCATCAGCCCGCACGAAGTGACCGTGGGTGAAGAAATCATCAGCGCCAGACGCTTTGTCATTGCGACCGGTTCCATGCCTGCCATCCCGCCGATACCGCTGCTGGAACAGACCGGCTTTGAGACCAACGAAACCATCTTTAAACGACGCTCGCTGCCTGAGCATCTCGCTGTGATCGGTGGCGGCCCGGTGGGTGTCGAACTGGCCCAGGCCTTTTCACGATTTGGCAGCCAGGTGACCGTGATTGAAGCTGCTGACAGGCTGCTGATACATGAAGACGCGCAGACGTCGCAATTGCTCCAGGAAGCCCTGGAAGAGGAGGGTATACACGTCATCACGGCAGCCCAGGTAGCCGGCGTGCGGCGTGCGGGTGATGCCCGGCAGATTGCACTGGAGGATGGCCGCACGGTCGAATGCGAGCGCATACTGGTTGCGACTGGCAGACGTCCGGTAGTTCACGGGCTGGGACTTGAAGAGGCGGGAGTAGAATTCGGCAGGCAGGGCATTACTGTCGACCGGCGCCTGCGTACCTCGCAAAAGCATATCTACGCCGTCGGTGATGTCTGTGGACCGTACCCGTTCACGCATATGGCCGAGTACCAGGCCGGTATTGCGCTGGCCAATATCGTGTTTCGCACGCCGAAAAAGACGGATTACCGGGTGGTGCCGCGCGTGGTCTATACCGACCCCGAGGTGGCCTCGGTCGGGCTGACAGAGGCCGAGGCGAAAAAGAAAGGCATCAAGTATCATACCGCAGAATTTGAAATGGCCGGGATTGACCGTGCCATAACCGATGGCCATGAACAGGGCCGTGCCCGGTTACTGATCTGCAAGGGACGCCTCGCGGGTGCCAGTCTTGTCGGAGCGCATGCCGGGGAATTGATACATGAACTTGCACTGGCCATGCAGGCCAATGTAAAAGTGAAGGACATCGCGGCGATGGTCCATGCCTATCCGACCTATGCACAAATCCACCGCAGAACGATCAACAAGTCCTATGCGCACTTGCTGCAATCGAAAAAGGTGCGTTTTCTTGTCTGGATGCTGAACCGGATTCTGCCGTAAATAGCCGCTACACTGATACGAAACGATGCATGCGACCCTGCCATTACTGATTGCCAGCGACTTCCCGGCGCTTCGGCGTGCTGCCCTGGAAACACTGCAGGTGAACCTCGGTTACAAGTGCAACCAGTCCTGCCTGCATTGCCATGTCAATGCCGGCCCCAATCGCACGGAAATGATGGACCGCAAGACCATCGAACAACTGCTTGCGTTTATCGACGGCGCTTCTATCAGGACACTCGACCTTACCGGTGGCGCACCGGAACTCAATCGACACTTCAGACATTTCGTCACAGCCGCCCGCCAGCGTGGACTGGAGGTCATCGATCGCTGTAATCTGACGGTCTTGTTTGAGCCCGGGCAACAGGACACCGCCCGCTTTCTTGCTGATAACAAGGTTAAGATTGTTGCCTCAATGCCTTGTTATTTAAAAGATAATGTTGACAGGCAACGGGGTGACGGTACGTTTGAGTGCAGCCTGCAAGCACTGCGCCTGTTGAATTCACTGGGCTACGGAACGGCCGGTTCGGAACGGCGACTCGACCTGGTCTATAACCCGCAGGGCCCACAGTTGCCACCGTCCCAGGAAACGCTCGAACAGGATTACAAACAGCACCTGGCGCAACAGTACGGTATTGAATTCAACCAGCTGTTGACGCTGACCAATATGCCCATCAAGCGTTTTGGCAGCACGCTCGTCAGTCGTGGGGAATTTGGAAGCTACATGACACTGCTTAAAACTGCGCATCAGGATGACAACACCTGCTCGGTCATGTGCCGCTCGTTAATCAGCGTTGACTGGCAGGGCTATGTTTACGATTGCGACTTTAACCAGATGCTTGATATACCTCTGCAGATTGATCACAGATCACGGCTGCATATCGCTGACCTGACCGGTGTTGATCTGGCCAACCAGCCTATCAGGGTGGCTGATCACTGCTACGCCTGCACAGCCGGGCAGGGATCAAGCTGTGGCGGCGCACTGGAAACTTGAAAATACAGGTTAGCGGGTATGAATTTTCGCAGAAGTTTCTATTGGCCCAGGAGCGCTGTGCAAGCGCGATCAGGACAATCACAGCCATCGCGGATGCGATCCGCTCCTGCAGGGCTCCTACAGGTCTATCTTCTTTTGTAGGAGCGGATCGCATCCGCGATGGCGCCTGCACCGAACAGGTTTCCAAAATCGCGCCGGGGACGGCGCTCCTACAAATTGTCAGAATAAAAGAGTCAGGAGTCACCCATGTCCATGAATATTGAAATCAGCGTCCTTGAGCGTTATTCAGAAGGCGCCAGGGAACGGCAGGAGTCACTCTGCTGCCCGGTTTCCTATGACACAGATCTGCTGGCCATGCTGCCGGATGAAATCATTGAACGGGATTATGGCTGCGGCGACCCCTCACGCTACGTGCGAGAGGGAGACGTGGTGCTGGATCTCGGCTCAGGGGGCGGCAAGATTTGCTACATGGCCGCGCAACTCACAGGCAATAGCGGACAGGTTATCGGTGTCGACATGAACGATGACATGCTGGCGCTGGCACGCAGCTACCAGGATGAAATGGCACAGCGCCTGTGCGGTGATCGCGTCAGGTTTGTGAAAGGTTATATACAGGACCTTGCCCTGAATATTGATGAACTGGACAGCTATCTGCAAACACATCCGGTCAACAGCCATGCCGACTATGTTGCACTGAAGAACCGGGAATCCGCACAAAGACGGAACGCCCCGCTGATTGCCGACGATTCAGTCGACCTGGTCATTTCCAACTGCGTCCTCAACCTGGTCGATGACCAGCATAAACAACAGCTACTCCGGGAAATATTCCGGGTGCTTAAACCGGGCGGCCGGGTTGCCATAGCGGATATCGTCAGTGATCGCGCCATTCCCCGGTCGATGAAAACTGACCCGGAACTCTGGAGTGGCTGCATCTCCGGGGCCTTCCAGGAAACAGAATTCCTCGACGCCTTCGCGGCAAGCGGGTTCGTGGCGACAAAATATGACAAGTGGGATATCGAACCGTGGAAAACGATTAATGGCATCGACTTTCGGTCAGTCACATTAACGGCAATCAAACCTGATGCAGCCGGCAATCTGAACGGCCAGCATACCGTGATATATCGCGGTCCCTTTGCCATGGTGGCAGATGACGCGGGAAACACCTATCAGCGCGGTCAACGCACCGCTGTCCCCGGGTCAACACACGCACTGCTGACAAACCCGGCATACGACACAGCCTTTATTGATCTGTCGGACACCGGCAGCACTGTCGCTGCCGGTTGTTGCAGCACGGAGTCGCCCGGTGGCAACGGTTGCTGCTGACAACGGGCAACTCTCCGTCGTCATACCGACCCTCAACGAGGCAGGCTGCATTCAGTCAACCCTCGAGGCACTGCAGCCACTGCGGGCACGTGGTCACGAGATTATCCTCGTTGATGGCGGCAGCAGCGACGCAACGCTTGCCCTGAGCCAGCCACTCGTTGACCGGGCACTGAATACGCTACCCGGGCGTGCACACCAGATGCAGGCGGGTGCAGACATTGCCCATGGCAGCGTCCTCTGGTTTCTGCACGCTGACAGCGACCTGCCCGATGGTGCAGATACCCTGATATCTGAGGCACTGGAAAAGTCACAGGCGGGCTGGGGACGATTCGACATCGCGTTCACGGACGGCCAGCCGCTGCTGAAGTGCGTGGCGTGGTTCATGAATCAACGCTCCCGCCTGACCGGGATAGCTACCGGTGACCAGGGCATCTTCGTTCGGCGCACGCTTTTTGACAGGGTCGGCGGATTCCCTTCAATCCCGTTAATGGAAGACATCGGTTTCAGTCGTTCGCTTAAACAACACGGCCGACCTTGCCGCATCACACAGACACTTGGCACTTCACCGCGACGCTGGCATGCACAGGGCATTCTGCGAACGATCGTGACCATGTGGGGACTACGGCTGGCCTACTTTGCCGGCATCAGCCCCGAGCGACTGGCAAAAATCTATACGGTCAAGAGCGGATGAACTATCCGCGTGCGCGGCTGTTGCTGCTGACCAAGGCACCCGATCCCGGCCTGGTTAAAACCCGGCTCATTCCGCTACTGGGAGAAGCCCGGGCAGCCGGTCTTTATTCACAACTGGTTCACGACTGCCTGGGAATGTGCAGCCGTGCAGCACTGTGTCCGGTTGATATCTGGTGCAGCCCGTCGAGCGATCATCCATTCTTCCAGCAATGCAAAGTCCGATACCAGGCAACGCTCCACACGCAGGCGCCCGGTGACCTGGGACAGCGCATGTCAGAGGCGATCCGGACAACACTGGAAGAGGCTGATTACGTTGTAGTGATCGGGGCCGATTGCCCGGCGCTTGGCCCGGCAGATCTTGTGGCCGCGTTCAATGCACTGGATACCGGCAGCGATGTTGTCATCGGGCCCGCTGAAGACGGCGGCTACTACCTGATTGGCATGCGACATCATCATGCCTCCCTGTTTACCGACATTCCCTGGAGTACCCCGGCCGTGCTAGCCATCACCGAGGGCCGGATACAGCGGCAAAATCTGTCTCTGCATACATTACCGTTGCGCAAAGACCTTGATACACCTGAGGATTATGCGGTATATAGGGAAGGGAATTAACTCAACATTATCCGGACAAACCAGACATTGACTGGCATAAGCCGGGAAAGTGTCCTAATAATTACATATAATCGTCCTGATACTTACCACAGTACGCATCATGACACCCATACTCAGAACGAGGAGATGATATATGAGACGGCTCTATTTCTTGATCCCTACCGTAGACAGCGCAAAAACCATCGTCGATGAATTGCTGCTGGCACGTGTGGAACAACGGCATATGCACATTGCCGCGGCAGACCATCATGCGCTGATCGAAGCCAATCTACCTGAAGCCAACCTGCTGCAGGAGAGTGATTTCGTACCTGCAGTAGAACGCGGCGTTGCCATTGGTGGCGCAACCGGGATTCTTGCCGGTATCGCTGCCGTTGCATTACCGGGTGTCGGCCTGGCACTCGGCGGCGGGGCCATCCTCGGCATTGGCCTGGCAGGCGCCGGTCTGGGGGCATGGGCGTCCGGCATGATCGGTATCTCTGCACCCAGTACACGCCTGACCGAGTTTGAAGATGCAATCAAGGCGGGCAGCTTTCTGATGATGGTGGACATACCGAAAACCCGGGTGGACGAAATCACTGCTTTGATCAAACAGCATCACCCGGAAGCAGAGATTGAGGGTACCGAACCGGTCATACCGGCTTTCCCGTAACAATTGCTTATGGTTGTGACTGCGTTCGCGGATGCGATCCGCTCCTACGAGTGTACAGTTAGTGACTGCGTTCGCGGATGCGATCCGCTCCTACGAGCGTACAGTT
>CAMYIO010000025.1 GCA_947258515.1 uncultured Ectothiorhodospiraceae bacterium | reverse complement strand
CCTGGCAAGTTATGGACGGGGCTTGAAATTTACGGCCCGTCAAGAAACTCATATCCGGAAAATGGGGCCTCGAAATGGCAATTCAAGTCGCCGTTTTGGGTGCACCAGGAGGCCATATATGGCCTTTTATTCACGCTTTTTGACGTCGGTTATCAGCCACTATATGTAGTGGATGCAATATTTCACAAAAGTGCCATTTTTTTTCTCAAGTTTTTAAAGCACTTACTGCGAAAGGTTTTTTAAGTCCTTGTTTTTAAATTTAAAATAGGCAAAGAGAAATTTCTGGTAAAACCTTGACAGGCGCCCGTAACGGGCATAATCTTGTCAACGTTCGGACACAACATCTTGTGTCCAATCACGAAGGGAAAAGAGGCCAATTCTGGCACTCGCCGCTGCGGAACGCACGCGCGGTGAGCAGGTCACTGTTTCTTCGGGAAATAGTTTCAACAATAACGATTGGCCTCCACTGTTGGGGAATATCGGGGTCTCCATGACGGAGAAAAGGGGAGAATCTAGACCAATGAAGTCCGCCGTTCATATGGAAGCGCACACGGTCACCGACATCGAATTCCAGGCTGCATCCATCGACATTTGGGATGCGAAGTATCGTCTTGCGGCCAAAGACGGAAGCAAGCTCGACGAGACGATTGATGACACCTACAAGCGTGTCGCAAAGGCACTGGCAAGTGTCGAACTCGAGTCGAAGCAGGAGGAATTTTACGAGGAGTTCCTCTGGGCATTGCGCAGCGGCGCGATCCCGGCGGGACGCATTATGTCCAACGCGGGCGCCCAGGAGCACAAGCCCGCCACGTCGACGATCAATTGCACGGTGTCGGGCACGGTCGGCGATTCGATGGACAATATCCTCAATAAGGTCCACGAGGCCGGGCTGACGCTCAAGGCCGGCTGCGGTATCGGCTACGAGTTTTCGACGCTGCGACCCAAGGGCGCATACGTCAGCGGCGCGGGCGCCTATACGTCAGGCCCGCTGTCGTTCATGGATATCTACGACAAGATGTGCTTCACCGTGTCCTCGGCCGGCGGCCGGCGCGGTGCACAGATGGCGACCTTCGATGTGGGCCACCCCGATGTCATGGATTTTATTCGTGCCAAGCGCGAAGACGGCCGCCTGCGCCAGTTCAACCTGTCGCTGCTGATCACCACCGGGTTCATGGATGCGGTCCGGAACCGGGATGAGTGGCCACTGGCCTTTCCGATCAACCGCAAGGAACTCGATGACAGTATTGATCTGCACGATCCGCAGCAGATTGTATGGCGTGAATGGCCCTACAAGGGTGATTACGTTGCCAACAATGCCGGCCTGGTTGCATGCCGGATCTACAAGACCGTGCCGGCACAGCGCCTCTGGGACATGATCATGAGTTCTACTTATGATTTTGCCGAACCGGGCTTCATTCTCATCGACAAGGTCAACGAGATGAACAACAACTGGTTCTGTGAAAATATCCGTGCCACCAATCCCTGTGGCGAGCAACCGTTGCCACCGTACGGTTCCTGTCTGCTGGGGTCCGTCAACCTGACCAAGTTCGTGCGTAATCCGTTTACCGAGCAGGCCGAGTTTGACTGGGAGGAATTCCGCAAGGTGGTTGCCGTCTTCACGCGCATGCTGGACAACGTGGTCGAGATCAACGGCCTGCCGCTGGACGGTCAGCGTGAGGCGATCATGCACAAACGCCGTCACGGCATGGGGTTCCTGGGGCTGGGTTCCACGGCCACCATGTTGCGCATGAAATACGGTGAGCAGGCCTCGCTGGAATTTACCGAGCGCGTCAGCCGCGAACTCGCCATTACCGGCTGGCAGGTTGGCCTCGAGCTGGCGAAGGAGAAGGGTGCCGCCCCGGTCATGGACGAGGATTTCGAGGTGACCGAGGAGATGCTGCGCAAACGCCCGGAGATGCGTCGTGACGGCTATCTGCCAGGCGATTATGTGAAGGGCAGGGTGTTGCATGCCAGGTACAGCCGCTACATGCAGCGTGTTGCCGAGGTCGCCCCCGAACTGACCAGGCAACTGGCGGAAACCGGTGCCCGTTTTACGCATCACAGCTCGATTGCGCCCACCGGCACCATCTCCCTGTCGCTCGCCAACAATGCCAGTAACGGTATCGAACCGAGCTTTGCGCACCACTATTTCCGTAACGTCATACGGGAAGGCCGCAAGACCAAGGAAAAGGTGGACGTGTTTTCATTTGAGTTGCTGGCCTACCGTGAACGGGTCAATCCCGAGGCCACGGCGAGCATGGAAGGCGAGGGCCATTCATTGCCGGATTATTTCATCGCGGCTGATAATGTGACACCAAAACAGCATGTCGACATCCAGGCGGCGGCGCAGAAGTGGGTGGATTCCTCCATCTCCAAGACTGCCAATGTCCCCACCGATTATCCGTTTGAGGACTTCAAGGATATCTATCGCTATGCCTACGAAAAGGGCCTGAAGGGCTGTACCACGTTCCGTTTTAACCCGGAAGCGTTCCAGGGTGTGCTGGTGAAAGGCGAGGACCTGGAGAATACCGTGTATGAATTTACGCTCGACGATGGTTCCAAGGTCAGTCTCAAGGGCAATGAAGAGGTCGAGTACGACGGCGAGATGCACACGGCCGCGAATCTCTACGACGCCCTGAAAGAAGGCTATTACGGCAAGTTCTGAATCACCGCATCGATACGAATACGCAGGAGAAAACCATGGCAATACAGATTGACAGGAAAATTGTAGGGTACAAGGTTGGTGGCAGCGCGGAAGCGGATGATGCCGCTGCAGGCGTCACGTCGGCAGCAGCGGATGTCGAGCCAAAAGCAGAAGATAACGTGGTGCAGTTGCATGAAAAGCTGATGCGTCCGGAGATGTTGATTGGTTCGACCTACAAGGTCAAGACGCCACTGTCCGAGCATGCCCTTTATGTCACCATTAACGACATTATTCTGAATCATGGTACCGCGAACGAATTGCGTCGCCCGTTTGAAATATTCATCAACTCCAAGAATATGGACCACTTTCAGTGGATCGTGGCATTGACACGGATTATTTCAGCCGTGTTCAGGAAGGGCGGTGACGTGACCTTCCTGGTGGAAGAATTACGTTCGGTGTTTGATCCCCGTGGCGGCTATTTCAAGAAAGGCGGCAAGTACATGCCTTCCCTGGTGGCCGAGATCGGCGACGCCATCGAGTGCCACATGCGCATGATCGGCCTGTTGAAAGACGATGGCCTCGATGAGCACCAGAAAAAACTCGTCGCCGAAAAGCGTGCCCAGTTTGAAGCAGCGGCAGGTACCACCACGGTGGACAAGCAGGACACTGGCGAGTTTCCGGAAGGTGCGCAGCTGTGTATCAAGTGTCATACCAAGGCCGCGGTGAAGATGGATGGTTGTCTGACCTGCCTGAATTGTGGCGAGTCCAAGTGCGGCTAGTACCTTCGACCGATTGCAGGACGGCTGTTGTTTGTCTATAAATGTTCATAAGGCGCGATTCGTGTCTTTGATAAAAACAACAGCGAGCCAGGGATTCTGATTCCTGGTGCAGGGAGGCAGGATGCTACTGCAACAAAAACCGATTCCCGGTTACTGGTACAGTAATTTCTCCGGGCAATTGATACAGGTCCGGGCGATTGTCTATCTGGCCGGTCAGCGACGACGTATCGTGCTGGAGGATATCACCGGCAAGCGCGAGTCAATCGATGTTGACAGCTGGCATGGCATGGACCTGGTGTTGCACTCGCCCGTCAACGTGCACCCTGAGGGTGATGTGGCGCGTGACCTTTAATGCTCAGGTGGTCATGTTTTTTCCAGCCAGTCAATCATAACCTCGACCAGTGCATCGTTCTGGTCGTCAAAATAATGGCCTGCCCCCTCGATACGGAATTGTACTGATCCCGGGCGCATGCCATCCAGTAAAGCGTCCAGCGCTTTAGCCTGTCGCGGTAGCGCCGGGTAATCCGCACTGCCAACACTGTTCAGCAAGGGCGCACAGATTTGTGTGAACGGGTACGGCTTGCACATCGGTTGCCGGTCATCGGTGGCGCTCATGCCAATACCGATGCAGGCATCCATGCCAGTGGTACCGTGTTGCGTGACCCGGCCGCACGCATGGCTGCTGATGGATACAGGCAGCCTACTTGAAAAAAACAGGATTCCTGTCGCAACAGGCAGTAAAGAAAGGATATTATTCGCTTTCACGAGTATGGTACGGGTTCCCGCTTGCGCAGGCCCAATAGTACTGACAACGAGTAATATGAGGGGATGGACCGATTTGCCCCGGCTGGCAAGCAAACTGTTTTAACGGGCTGAACCTTGACACGATATGTATCTTGAGCATTTCAATCTGAGCGAACGGCCGTTTTCCATAACGCCAGATCCGCGTTTTCTGTACATGAGCGCGCGTCATCGCGAGGCGCTGGCCCATTTGCTCTACGGCCTCGGTGATGGTGGTGGCTTTGTGCAGCTGACAGGTGAGGTCGGGACCGGCAAGACGACGATCTGTCGCTGCCTGCTGGAGCAGATACCGGAGAATGTGGATCTTGCGGTGGTGCTCAACCCCAAGGTCACAGCCATCGAGCTGATTGCCACGGTGTGTGACGAGCTGGGCGTTGACTACGATGCTGATAATGTCAGTATCAAACTGCTCACCGATGTACTCAACCGTTACCTGCTGGATGCCTATGCACGTGGCCGGCACACGGTTTTGATTATTGACGAGGCACAGAACCTGAGTACCGACGTGCTGGAACAGGTGCGCTTGCTCACCAACCTGGAGACGGCAACCCAGAAGCTGCTGCAGATCATTTTAATCGGGCAACCGGAGCTGCGTATCCTCCTGGGGCGCGAGGATATGCGTCAGCTTGCGCAGCGCGTCACCGCACGCTATCACCTTGAGCCGATCAGCCGTGACGAGACCAGCGCCTACATCAGGCACCGCTTGCAAATCTGCGGTTCCAGCCAGGCGATATTCAACAAGCGTGCGGTCGACAAGATACAGCAGCTGTCGGGCGGTATACCACGCCTTATCAATGTCCTCAGTGACCGTTCCATGCTGGGTGCCTATGTCGAGGGCAAGACCCAGGTGGATGTAAAGGTTGTGAAAAAGGCCGCCAGTGAGGTGCTGGCAGTCGATAGTGATGAAAAGATTCGTCGCAGTCGGCTGCCGATATTGCTGGGTGTGCTGTCGATATTGCTGCTCATTGCCGTGGCCGGTGTATATCAGCCCTGGAAGCGCCCCGGGAGCACAACGCAGCCAGTGGTCGGGATAGAGAAGGAGCCTGCCAGTGTATCTGCAGCCGAGAATACCGCTGCAGTGGCTGCTGCAGCGGATTTGCCGCAACCCGAGGCAGTGATCGCGGCTGCGGTTGAAGAAGAAGCGCAACCGCAATCGCTGGCTACCCTGCTGACGGCCGCAGACAGTTCCTATTATCGCTCTGCCTGGACAGAATTGTTTGCACTCTGGTCCGTGGTACTTCCGCAAAGCGTCAATCCGGATTTTTGTGACTTTGCGAAACAGTATGGCCTGCTGTGCCTGCAGGTGCAGGGTAACTGGTATACCCTGCGGCAGTTTGACCGACCCGCGATTCTGACGCTGGTTGCGGCCAACGGTGAACGTGTACCGGTGGTGCTGCAGCACCTTGATGACTCGGTAGCGGAAGTGCTCATCGGCGAAGGATTGTACCGGCTCCCCATCGAACAGGTGGAAAAAAGCTGGTATGGTGATTTTACCCTGTTATTACAAGCACCACCCGGTGGTCGTTTGTTTCTCCGCGTTGGCGACCGCGATCCGGTGGTCTCCTGGATACGCGGCCAGCTCGAGATTGCCCAGGGTGTGATCATACCGGCGCAGGACCCGCTGAAATTTGATTATGCGCTGCAACGGGAAATCCTGGCATTCCAGCGCGAACGCGGGCTGGTAGCGGATGGCGTCGTTGGCAAGTACACCATGATTCATTTAAATACCGCGTCCGGCCGTGATGGGGTGCCGCTGCTGTCGGTGCAGTCATACTGAGCTTGCCATGTCCTATATTCTCGAAGCACTGAAAAAGGCCGATCATGAACGCACCCTGGGTGATGTGCCGGATCTGGAGACGGCACACTGGGGTGAGCGACGCCGGCAGCGAAACTATCGCTGGGTATGGATCGTTGTGGCCCTGCTGGTCGTCAATGGTGCATTGCTGGCGGTATTGCTGGGGCGCGATGACGATGCGCTTGTGCAACCGCAAGCCTCGGCCCCTGCTGTTGCCGATCAGCTGCCGGAGCGCATTGTTCAGAAGGCGGGCCGCCCTGCCGTGCCGCCATCGCGCCAGATCACGCGGCCAAGAGAACCGGTCTATGTGCCGCCCGTGGCGCAAAGCCCCGCGCCTGCCGTACGGCGGGCGCCGGCAGTTACGGCAGCACCTGACTACACCCCTCAGCCGGTCGCCAGAGCGGTGCCCGCAACTGCACCTGCCGCTTCAAGCGGGGTGCCGTACTGGGACGACTTGCCGCTGGAGTTTCGCAGTGGCCTGACTCTGCCGCACATCGATGTGCATGTCTATGACGATGACCCGGCGCGACGTTTCATACTGGTCGACTTGCAGAAGTACCGTGAAGATGAAACGCTGGAGAGCGGCGCGGTGGTCGAAGCGATTAACGAGGACAACATCCAGTTTTACTACCAGGGTACCCGCTTCCTGATGGAGCGATAAGTCTAGCCGACCTTGCCTTCACGAATCTCTTCCGCTGTGGCGTCGCGGATACCCTGGATCTCGACTTCAAAAACAAGCGATTGACCCGCCAGCGGATGGTTGCCATCGAGGCTGACGATGCCATCTTCTATGCCGGTCACGGTAAAGGAGATTTCATTACCGCTTTCATCGTGGGCCGTGAGTCGGCCGCCAACCTCAATGGTGTCTCCCGGTGGCAGTTCAGCAAGCGGTATCTGGTGCAATAGCTCGTTTCCGAAGGCGTCTTCAGGCAATAATCTGGCCGTTACGATATCGCCGATACAATGTGATTCCAGCTCGCTTTCCAGCCTGGGAAACACTGCACCTGTTCCATGCAGGTACGTCACCGCTTTTCCACCGGCCTCGCGCACCACGACACCATTGGCATTGGTGAGTGAATACTGCATGGTGATTACCTTGTTTGCAGCGATGGTTTGCGGTTTGTCCATGAAGTCTGTTCGCGGGTGTTTCCGTGGAATGGTCGTTGCCGGTATTCTGTATTATACGCATGTGATAATGACGGGCGAACTTTGCCTTGTTTTCCATGTCTGACAGATATCGCAATTTATCTGTGCAGCTAACCCGGGAGTTGAAAATGAAACAGGCGAAATTCTCGATTGGTCAGTGTATCCAGCACCGCCTGTTCGATTACCGCGGTGTGGTCGTGGATGTGGATCCGGAGTTCCTCGGTTCTGATGACTGGTATGAGCAGGTTGCAAAAAGTCGGCCCCCCAGGGATGAACCCTGGTATCACGTGCTGGTGCATGATGAAAGTAACGAGACCTATGTGGCAGAACGTAACCTGGCACGGGATGACAGCAATGAACCTGTCAATCATCCCCTGCTTAACGAGTTTTTTACAGGTTTTGATCATGGCTTATATCTGAGCGGCAGACACGTAAACTAGCCCTGTTTTCATGTTTGCCTCGATTCAGTCGCTGCTGAAGAAGACCATCGGTGCCCCGCAGGAAGAGCCGCTCGACCATGAGCAGGCGCTGCGCATGGCAACGGTCGCATTACTGATAGAGGTGGCGCGTGCCGATTACAACGTTAGTGATGCCGAGCGCGAGGTAATCCTGCGGATTATTGAACGCGTTTATTCTGTATCAAACGGGCGTGCCCGGGAGATCGCAGATGCTGCAGAGAGAGAGGCTGATGACAGGACCTCGCTGTATCCGCTGACTCGCCTGATAACCCTTGAATGCAGTCTTGAAGAAAGGGTGGCTATTGTCAAACTGTTGTGGGAAGTGACATTTGCCGATGGTCATGTTGATAAGCATGAAGAACACCTGGTCAGAAAGGTCGCTGATCTGCTGTATGTGCCGCACAAACAGTTCATCAGAACCCGGTGGCAGGAGAGTGGTGAGTAACCGTCGGTGCAGTGAGACCGCTGAGCCGCAGCATGAAACAAGAACGGGGCCGCTTGCGGCCCCGTTTTAACGTGTACCCGTTTAACGTGTACTGGATCAGACCATTTCCTTCAGGCCTTTCAAGGGCAGTACCTTGACTACGTTGCGAGCCGGCTTTGCCTTGAACATCATTTCTTCGCCGGTGAACGGATTCGTACCCTTGCGTGCCCTGGTGGCCGGTTTACGAACGACCTTGACCTTCATCAGGCCGGGAACCGTGTATACACCGGGTCTCCCCCTGCCCTTGAGGTCGCGCTTGATAAGCGCCGAGAGCGCATCAAAAACGGCACCGACGTCCTTTCTGGTCAGGTCTGTTGCATCGGCGATGTAGTTGAGGGTTTCAGACTTGGTTGTCGGTTTGATTGCTGCCTTTGCGGCGGTCTTCTTTTTGGTGGTCGCTTTCTTTTTTACAGCCATTCGTTGTCGCTCCTCTTCAGGTGGTGAGATTGATAGCACGCGTAAGATAGCACAATAATAAAAATGTTAAAGCGTTTTAATTTATTAAAACACCTTCTATTGCAGTACTTCAGCGTATCCGGAAGACGGCTGCATGTAACTGTACAGCAGGTCGGAACTGTGGTGTCAGTCGCTGACTGACAGGTCATCGGCTCGTGATGGTGACCTGCAGGGGTTGGTAGTTACAGTCAGCCAACATTGATGCCGGTAACTTTGCTGGCGGTTGCGACGACAGCTGGCAGGCGGTTTGTGCGCCCTTGTAATGCGGCGTCGGTTGACCGGGACGTAGCGGGCGTTACAACGCATGGGTTATGCAAGTTATTGTAATAAAAGAAATTTATGGTGTTGTTGCGGGATGTGTTATGGCTTGCTGTTATTCGCCACTCGCTGCCGCCAGCCTGTTGCGGGTAATGGAATGACCGCTGCCAATGCGGCACGAAGCACCTTCCACTGACGTGTCCTGCGTTCAGCTGTGCGCGGTTGTTCTCATAGCCAGCCCCCTTAATTTCAAGCAGTTTTAGCCGATAAACAGGGTGCGGCACATTGTCGTAGCGGAGCCCCGTGAGCGGGGTAATGGTTAACAACGACCTCTGAAGTCCGGACCGGTGAGTATGCGCGCAGCGAAAAAAATAACGGTAGATAGAAAGCTCCTGCAAGAGCTGGTGCCTCTCAATGCCCTGTCTGCCGAACGCTTCAGGCAAGTGTCGGAGAAAATTGTCATCGAGGAAGTGCTGGCCGGGCAATATCTGTTTCGCAAGGGTGACAGGGACAACCAGTCAATCTATCTGCTGGAAGGCAAGGTTAACCTGATCAACGGTTTCAGGAAGGTCACCGGCGAAGTGAAGGCCGGTTCAGATTCAAGCCGCTACCCAATCGCCAACCTGCAGCCGCGCACCCTGTCGGCAAGGGCCGTTAAAAAGGTTGTGATCGCGAAGATCGACTCCGGCTTGCTCGATGTCTTTTTAACCTGGGACCAGTCCAGTATCGCCGAAGTGGTTGAAATTGGTGCAGAAACGGATAAAGACTGGATGACGCGCATTCTGCAGTCTGAAGCATTTATAAAGATACCGCCTGCGATGATCCAGAGCCTGCTTATCAAGATGGAGCCGCTAGAGGTAGAAGCAGGCAATGCGATCATTCACCAGGGAGAAAGCGGCGATTATTTCTACACCATACACGAAGGCCGTTGCGCGGTGACCCGACAGGATTCTCCTGATGGGGAAGAACACGTGTTGGCTGAACTGCGTGAAGGCGATTCCTTTGGTGAGGATGCGCTGGTGTCGGATATAAAGCGTAACGCCACGGTGACGATGTTGACTGACGGAATTCTGATGCGCCTGGCGAAGCAAGACTTTGTCGAGTTGCTGAAGAAACAGCTGGTCAAACGGGTGGATTACGAACAGGCAGCAGCCATGGTCGAGGACGGCGCCGTCTGGGTGGATGTCAGAACAGTGGATGAATATGCAAACGGTGCCTTTGAGGACAGCGTCAACATTCCGTTGTCTCGCTTGCGGGATGAGCTCTCAGAACTGGTATTTAATGCAAAGTACATTATCTGCTGTGACACCGGGCGACGCAGTGAGTCTGCCGATTTCCTGTTGAGTCACAAGGGGTTTGATGTATACGTACTGGAGGGAGGCATCCCGTATACAGCAAGCGATGCCGTCGAGTCCGGGGTTATGGAGGCTACGACAGACTCCGTTGATGCACTGGCAGAGGTTATCGATTTTGATGGTGGGATGCATGAGCCCTGCGGAGAACCCGGCGCTGATGCCGGTATCGTGGCGGGTGATCATGCGGAGCCAGTGGAATCAGGAACCGCTGAAGCCGTTCTGATGTGTCAAGAGGCAGAGGATGTCGCATCGCTGCTGGATGAGTTGCGTGCCGAGAATGAGGCGCTAAGCACACAACTGCAGACAGTCCGGATGTCTGAAGAACGTCAGACAGAACAGCTGGAACTGTTGCGTGCTGAGCTGGGGGAATCCGGTGAGAAGCTGGGTGCGTTCTATGCGAAAGAGGCTGATGCAAGCAGTGAAAAGCAGTTGCTGCAGGAACAGTACACTACACTGCAGGAAGCCCTGGATCAGCAACAGGCGCAGTTAACGGAGGCGTCAGCAGACCGGGTTGCCGCGACCGAGTCGTTGCAGGCGCTGCAGCGGGATAACGAGATATTGCGCACCGAGTTATGTGATTCCGGTGCGCAACGGAGTGAAAACAGGGAACAACTGGACAACCTGCTGGCAGACAGGCAGGCGTCAGAAGAAGCCATACAGCGGCAGCAGTCGGAATGGGATGTTGAGCGGGTTGCCTTGCAGCAAGCACTGGATAAGGAGCAACAGGCCGCAGGCGCTCTTCGCGAGGAATTGAGGCTGGCTGAGTTGCAGTCCAGCGAGGACAAGTCTGTACTCGAGGCAGAACTGAAGGCACAGCTCGACAAGGCAAACGAAAAGATTGAACACCTTGGGATCAGGAAGGCTGAACTCAAGCAGGAGCGGTTCAGACAGGCAGATGAGCTGCAGGCAGTGATGGCGGAGCGTGAACAGCTACAACAGCAAAAAACCGAAAGCGAGGCGCAATACCAGCAGCTGGAAAACGAGATGGCATCCCTGAGACAGGAGGCGGACTCGCAGGCATGTACCTTGAATGAGCAGCAACAGCAATTGCAGGAAGCGCAGGAAAAGACAAGATCCGTTGAACAGTCGAGTGAAGAAAAAGATGCCTGGATACACTCGCTGCAGGAACAGCTGACTTCGCAGGGGACAGAGCACGAAGCGATTCAGCAAGAACGTGAATTATTCCAGCAGCAGATGAATGAGCTGCGATTACAGCTGGAGCAACAGGAAAAACAGGCGAAGGCGCTTGAGGAGGAGCACAAGGAGTCTGTACAGAAGGCGCATGAAGACCTGATGCGGAAAAATGACAATGAAAAAGAGCTGCAGGGGCAAATTGACAGGTTGCGAAAACAGGTGGAGCAACAGACGTCGGACCATAAAAAAGACCACGTAAGTGCACGGGAAGACGTCGACAACTTGCGGGATCAGCTGCACGCAGAACGGCAGGAGCGGGCAGAGGAACGCTCCGAGATGGCAGCCCGTCAGCGCGAATTGAAGGAGCAACTGGCTTTAATTGCGGCAGAACATGAAACGAGGCTGACAAATCACGACGGTGCTATTGAACAGGCCCTCGATGCCGCAAGGCAGGAGGAGCAGGAACGCGTGCGCGAGCTGCTTGCGGCGCATGTAGAAACCGAAGACCTGGTGAACAGGCTTCAGCAGGAACTGAAAAAGGCGCACGAGGAAATTGCCGGGTTAGCGCATCAGGAAAAAGAGTGCAGGAAGGTCGAAGTCGACTTGATGGAAGAGCAGAACCAGCAGGCGCTGGCGACCATTTCACAGCTTGAATCACAGCTCAAGCAGTACTCGGAAGAACGGGATATAGCACTCGAGGAGCAGCAGTCACTGCGTGAACGGATGAATGCGCTGCGTGGTGAGGTTGAGGTCGCACGTGGACTTATGGAGGTGAGTGATCAGGTTGAAGATCCCGCAAAATTGCGTCACGATTTAAATGAAAGCAAAAAAAATATTGGGATCGCCTTACGCTTGCGGGCTGAGGCGGAAGCGGCCCGCGCACATCTCCAGGAGGAGCGTGATGCACTCCGGCAGCAACTGGATTCCGGTGAGGTGGAAAGCGAGCCATTACATGTGCCGTCACTTGACAAGGTGATAACGGCTTCCGGGCACCCGGGGCCGGAGCAGATAAACCAGCAGGCCGCGCTAGCGGTGACTTCGTTGGAGCGTGTACGTGATGACGAGCCGCATCTGGTAGATGGCAAGCGTGATGACAGGCAGCGTCGCTGGCCGGGCGCTGCAATCGAGTTGTGTGCAGTTGTTGCGTGTGTGCTGGCCGGCTGGATATTTTTCGGCACAGAATTACCGGTGACCGGTGATAATGTGTTGCAACAAACACCTGTCGCTGCGCAACCGGAGTTGGAGGCTGAAGCTGTTACGGCAGTCGGCGGTGATTCCCCCGCTGCTGAAGTGCAACAGGCCGTGTTGCCGATTGAAGAAGAAATCGAGACGCCAGCGTCGACTGTTGCGGATGTTGCGCCCGATTCGGAGCCTGCCACGGCACAGCCTGATCCCCGGGTTGATGAAGTTGTACGCGTAGAGCAGCAGGCCCCCGTGATTGCAGGCCGATCGTTCCGTGAGAACCTGCGAATTGGTGGTCAGGGGCCGGTAATGGTTGAGCTGCCGGCCGGCAGCTATGAGATGGGCAGTAGCGGGAACTCCCTGAATTTTGACGAAGGGCCCCGGCACCAGGTAAGTCTATCTGCGTTTTCTGTCAGCAAATTTGAGGTAACCTTTGCGGAATATGACCGGTTTGCACGTGCGAGTGGTCGTCGTCTGCCCTACGATGAGTCCTGGGGGCGCGGTGATCGCCCGGTGATCAATGTTTCATGGGAGGATGCGCGCGCATATGCCCGTTGGCTCTCGGAGCAGACCGGAAATACATATCGTCTGCCAACGGAAGCCGAATGGGAATATGTGGTGCGCGCCGGTGTTGATACCAAATTCTGGTGGAATGGCGGGGGCGACACGCTGCATGCAAATTGTTTTAACTGTGGCAGTGAGTGGGACAGTAAACGTACGGCCCCCGTGGGCAGCTTTGGAGCCAATGACTTCGGCCTGCATGACGTGACCGGTAATGTCCAGGAATGGACGGCGGATTGCTATCATGGCAGCTACCACGGTGCCCCGGCAGATGGTAGCGCCTGGCAATTCCCTGAATGCGTCATGCGGGTTGTACGTGGTGGCGCCTATACCAGCCCGCTTGATTCACTGCGCAGCGCCAAGCGCAGCCAGTATGACCAGGGCACGCGCCTCGATAACATCGGCTTCCGCGTTGTCCGCGAGCACTGATACCTCACGATACACCTGTTCGGTTACTGGCTGACTGTTGCCAGTGGTTGACAAAACGGCAGGCGCCCGTAGTCTGCGGGTATGTCTGGATTTCCTGATCATTCGAGGCGCCTGTCAGCGGCGACCGTTAATTGGCCAACATGTCAATGACATCGGCCGGCCGCACAGTTGTCTGTCATCTTGATGAGTTGCATGATCCCGGCAGCCGGGGGCTGGCAATATGCGTGAATGAACAGGTGCACGACGTATTTATTGTGCGGCAGGGGAGACAGGTTTTCGGTTACCTGAATAGCTGTCCGCATACGGGCGGTCCCCTTGACTGGCTGCCGGACCAGTTCCTGAGTCTCGACAAGGATTACATCCAGTGCGCAACACATGCTGCCCTGTTTCGCCTCAATGACGGTCACTGTATTGCAGGTCCCTGTGCCGGGGACCGGCTCACGCCTGTTTCTGTGATGGTTGATGCCGGTGCGGTCGTGGTGTTGCACAGAGATTTCCCCGCACAGGGTGGCTGAGATGAAAAGCAATCCGGCCATTGAGGTGCAGGCCGTCAGCAAATACTACGATGAAGTGCTGGCGGTTGATGCACTCAGTTTCCGTATTGGTTGTGGCAGCATCTGTGCCTTGCTGGGTGGCAACGGTGCCGGCAAAACAACGGTGCTGTCCATGCTTCTGGGATTGTTACTGCCGTCAGCGGGCAGGCTTTCCATTCTCGGTACGAATATGTGCAGACATCGCTACAGGGTGCTGGATCGCATTAACTTCTCCTCACCGTACGTCGACCTGCCGCAACGGTTGACGGTCAGGGAAAACCTCCTTGTCTATGGACGTCTCTATGGTATTAAAGACCTGAAACAGCGTCTTGCGGTGCTGGCCGGGCAGCTCGATATAAACGGCTTCATGGATCGCGCCTATGGTTCACTCTCGGCAGGCCAGAAGACACGCGTGGCACTTGCAAAATCGCTGCTCAACAGACCCGAAGTACTGCTGCTTGATGAACCGACAGCCTCGCTCGACCCGGACACGGCGGCATCTATCCGCCAGTTTTTGCGTGACTACCAGCAGGACAGTGGTGCGACCCTGTTGATGGCAACGCATAATATGCTGGAAGTCGAGCGTCTCTGTGACGATGTGATCATGCTGCGCAGCGGGCAGGTGGTAGACCGTGGATCGCCGGACAGTCTGTTGCAGCGTTACGGACGGACCACCCTGGAAGACGTGTTTATCGATGTTGCCCGTGATACCGGTCGGGTGGGAAACGCGGTGGCTGATTGATGCGGTCGCTGCAACGCATGTATGCGATGGTGCTGCGATATGTATACCTGCTGCGGCATTCATGGCCACGCATTCTGGAGCTGTTTTACTGGCCGGCAGTGCAATTGATGTTGTGGGGTTTTATCAGTAAGTTTTTCGAGACCAACAGTACCTGGGTCGCCCAGGCATCCGGTGTATTAATGGCGGCCGTGTTGCTCTGGGATGTCCTGTTCCGGGCGCACCTGGGCGTGTCGCTGGCTTTCTTCGAGGAGATGTACTCACGTAATCTGGGGCACCTGTTCGTCAGTCCCTTGCGTGTCTCCGAACTGGTTGGCGCGTTGCTGGGTATCAGCCTGATGCGAACGCTTATAGGTATCGGTGGCGCAGCCTTGCTGGCCATTCCCCTCTATGACTTTTCAATTTTCGGTCTGGGTCTGCCGTTGATCGGATTTTTTGCAAACCTGCTGGTGATGGGGTGGGCGATCGGCCTGCTGGTATCAGGGCTGGTGCTGCGTTTTGGGCTGGGAGCAGAAAGTTTTGCCTGGGTATCGATTTTTGCGCTTGCGCCAATCAGTGGTATCTATTACCCGATAGCCGTATTGCCGGAATGGCTGCAGCATATTGCATGGTTTTTACCGTCCAGTCACGTGTTCGAGGGTATGCGCGCGCTGATGTTCGAACATGATTTTCGTGGCGACCTGATGTGGCAAGCCGCCGCATTGAATATGCTTTATATTATGCTGGGTGCAGGTGCATTCCTGCTTGCGTTTAACAGTGCGCGTCAGCGCGGTTTACTGTTGCGTGTCGGGGAGTGAACTCAGAGGTCTTTAAGCAATTCCCGGATGATGCTCATATACTCGTCACAGGGTCCGGGCCTGGTGGTTGCTGTTGGTGTCTCAAGCGGTTGCAGGGCAACATCGGATTCCCGCAGCCGGTCATGGTTTTTAATGGTGGTAATGCCGCTGTTTTCCGACACGATTGTGCCATTCTCGATTTCATAAATAACTGCCATGATGCCTCTCCCGGGTTGCCTTAAAAAGGCTATCGGCAGCAGGCAGGGGCGGTTAAGCGCTATTTAATCTGCGCTGATCAAGACCTGTTTAATCCTGACTTTGAGGTGGGGTATGGCTAGTCAACCTCGTCCAGCGGATTGATGTGGTCATTGGGGGACGTCAGTTCAAGGTCAACACCATAATCCTCGCGTTCGATGTCCAGGGAACCTGACCAGTCCTCCGGCGGTTCAATCGGGATGACCTCCATTTCATTCCAGCTGTCAAAATCGACTTCCTCAACGGCGCCGTCAAAATGCTGGATCTCCATGGTGTCAACATCCTCATCGAGTGCCACAATTTCGAATTTGTCTCCGTTGATGGACCGGTACCAGTTGCCGAGGCGTGGTTGATATTTTCTTGCCATTTCAATTTCTCCCTTGTGTCAGATTGCCGGTTTGTGCGGAACAAGCAGGACAATGATGCTGTGATAATTGAATGCCATAGCACCATTTATAAAACTTGCATCCATGCTTGGCAAGCAGTTCAGTATTAGCTTATTTTCGAGATTGACTGCTGGACATTGCGGGCGTTGCAGGTTGCCGCTTGCTGTCAGTTATACCCTGTTTTCCACTGTGTTGTAGCGAGTGTGCTGCATCTGTTCTCAGGCCGGTTTTGAGAATGACCTGTAACTGTTTGCATTTAATAAGAAAGCAGGGTTGCCGTTGGTGTGCCCCCGGGCCTGCCGGCTGGAATGGAGTCTAAGCAGGGCAGTGTATTTATTTAGCGACTTTCTGCACCCGATATGCTGAAAAATTCGGCCTGTTGGGTTAAAGTGCGCCTTCAAAATTTTACGCATACACCTTTGAAATTCCGAGTGAGGACAACAACATGGCCGATTACAAGATTGCACCATCCATACTGTCAGCGGATTTTGCCCGCCTGGGAGAAGAAGTTACACAGGTGCTGGATGCCGGTGCAGATATCGTGCATTTCGATGTCATGGACAACCATTACGTACCCAACCTGACGATTGGCCCGCTGGTGTGCGAGGCACTGCGCAATCACGGTGTCACTGCTGATATTGACGTGCACCTGATGGTGAAGCCGGTGGACCGGATTATTCCTGATTTCGCGAAGGCCGGTGCGACGTACATAACCTTTCACCCGGAGGCCAGTGAGCACATCGACCGTTCGTTGATGCTGATACGTGAAAACGGTTGTAAATCCGGCCTGGTATTCAATCCTGCAACGCCGCTGGATTACCTGAAGCATGTTATCGACAAGGTCGACATGATCCTGCTGATGTCTGTCAATCCGGGTTTTGGCGGACAAAGTTTTATTCCCGAGGCGCTGGTCAAGTTACGTGAGGCACGCAGAATTATTGATGACAGTGGGCGCGATATCCGGCTGGAGATCGACGGCGGGGTCAAGGTGGACAACATTGGTGAAATTGCCGCCGCTGGTGCGGATACCTTTGTTGCCGGATCCGCGATCTTCGGTGCAGCTGACTACAAGGCGACCATCGACTCCATGCGTGCCGAGATCGCCAGGGCTGTTGCCTGAGCTTGACGTGATGCGCAAGCCGGCAATGATTCTGATTGATGTGGACGGCACGCTGGTTGACAGCGTACCGGATCTCGCTTTTTGTGTGGATGAGATGATGAAGGCGCTCGGACGTGAAGTCTGCGGTGAAGCGCGGGTTCGCGACTGGGTGGGTAACGGTGTCGAGCGGCTGGTGAGACGCGCCTTGACCGGAACACTGAAAGGTGAGCCGGATGAGGCTGATTTCGAACGTGCCTACCCGATATTTCTCGAGCTGTACGCAGAGAACACCTCGAAGCGCTCCTGTCTCTATCCCGGTGTCCGCGAGGGACTCGATTGGCTGAAAGCAAAAAATTACCGCCTTGGCTGCGTGACCAACAAGGCGGCACGGTTTACCGAGCCGCTGTTAAAGGACCTCGGTGTCCATGATGATTTCTCTGTTGTCATCAGCGGTGATACATTAACGAAAAAGAAGCCCGATCCGGCGCCGTTACTGCATGCTGCGGAATTACTTGGCTGTGAACCGGCCGATGCCTTGATGATCGGGGACTCTGTAAGTGATGTGGCGGCTGCACGGGCAGCCGGGTTCCAGATTGTTTGCATGAGTTACGGGTACAATCACGGTGTCGACATACGCGAGTCAGCACCGGATGCCGTGATCGACACCCTGACAGAAATCATTCCGTTACTGGAACAGGCCGTTTGAAGAATATGCAATTCACTGGAGAGTTGAACCTGACGCAGCACCCGGTCAGCAGTCGATGGCGGCACACTGCCTGCTGTTCGATTTGCTGCCTTGTGCAACCCGGTTTTCTCAAAAGTGAGTCTGATGACACCTGAACAATTCAAGGCCCTGGCCAGCCAGGGCTACAATCGCATTCCTGTCAGTCGTGTGGTGCTTGCCGACCTCGACACCCCCGTCAGTACCTTTATAAAGCTGGCTGACCAGCCCTATTCCTACCTGTTTGAATCTGTCCATGGTGGAGAAAAATGGGGGCGTTACTCCATTATCGGGCTGCCGTGTTCAACGGTATTGTGCATCCATGATCATGATGTCACGCTGCTGCAGGACGAGGTCGTGATTGAGTCGACCCGTAGTGATGACCCGCTGGACTGGATAGAGACCTTTCAGTCGCGCTACCGGGCTCCCGAGTTGCCGGATTTGCCGCGGTTTAACGGTGGCCTGGTCGGGTATTTCGGTTATGACACCGTGCGCTATATAGAACCGCGCCTGGCGGCGTTCGACAAGCCGGATCTGATCGGTTGTCCGGATATCCTGCTGATGGTGTCGGATGAGTTACTGGTCTTCGATAATCTCGCGGGTACCCTGCAATTAATCGTGCACGTTGATCCCGAAGCGGACGATGCCTGGTCAAGGGGGCAGGCGCGGCTCGATCAGCTGGAAACCCGGTTACGGTCAGTAGCATCCGGTTACGAGACGCATGTAGGTGGAGACGAGACGATCGAGGAAACCGACTTCGTTTCCGGGTTTACACGCGAAGGTTTTGAGACGGCAGTCGACAGAATCAAGGATTACATAGTGGAAGGCGATGCCATGCAGGTGGTGCTGTCACAGCGTATGTCGGTGCCGTACACGGCACCTCCGCTGGATCTGTACCGTGCCCTGCGTAATCTGAATCCGTCACCCTATATGTACTACCTTAACCTGGGTGATTTCCAGGTCGTCGGGTCTTCGCCCGAGATACTGGTACACCTCGAGGATGATGTGGTGACCGTAAGACCGATTGCCGGTACCCGGCCACGTGGCAAGGATGAGGCAGAAGACAGGGTGCTGGAGTTCGATCTGCTGGCCGATCCGAAAGAACTGGCCGAGCACTTGATGCTGATCGATCTCGGGCGTAACGATGTCGGACGGGTCAGCAAGGTCGGTAGTGTCGAGTTGACAGAGAGAATGGTCATCGAGCGTTACTCGCATGTCATGCACATCGTCTCAAATGTCACTGGCCGCATTCAACCGGGAATGAGCGCTATTGATGTACTGCGGGCGACCTTCCCGGCCGGCACTGTGAGTGGTGCGCCGAAGATTCGTGCCATGGAAATAATCGATGAACTGGAGCCGGTCAAGCGGGGTGTCTATGCCGGTGCAGTGGGGTATCTGTCATGGTCGGGCAATATGGACACGGCGATCGCGATTCGTACCGCTGTCATCAAGGATGGAATCCTGCATATTCAGGCCGGTGCGGGAATTGTTGCGGACTCGGTACCTGCCAATGAGTGGGACGAGACCATGAACAAGGGCCGCGCAATTTTCCGTGCCGTGGCCATGGCCTGTCGCGGACTGGAAGGGAGGCATTGAGCATGCTCCTGATGATCGATAATTATGACTCGTTTACCTACAACCTCGTGCAGTATCTGGGGGAACTTGGCGCGGATGTGCGTGTGCACCGCAATGACCGGATTACCCTGCAGGAAATAGAGGACATGAATCCGGCGAAGATCGTGATCTCCCCCGGTCCCTGTACACCGAACGAAGCCGGCGTTTCCATCGATAGCATAAAGCAATTCGCCGGTCGCGTGCCTATACTGGGCGTGTGCCTTGGTCATCAGAGTATTGGTCAGGCCTTTGGTGGTCGCATCGTGCATGCGCGCGCGATCATGCATGGCAAAACCTCCATGATTTCCCATAGTGACAGGGGCGTGTTTAACGGCCTGCCGAATCCCTTTGAGGCAACGCGCTATCATTCACTGGTGATTGAACAGGCGTCTCTGCCGGAGTGCCTTGAGGTGACGGCGTGGACGACGACTGATGACGGAGAGATGGATGAAATTATGGGTGTGCGACACAAGACGCTGGCGGTAGAGGGCGTGCAGTTTCATCCGGAGTCCATACTGACCGGTTGCGGACACGACCTGTTGCGCAATTTCCTGAATCTGACGTGAGTTCACACAGTGTTGCTTTTCAGAATGGTCGCTTGATCACTACAGGAATATGACAATGGATATTACAACAGCCATCGCAGCCGTCATCGATCGCCGTGACCTGAGCAGCGGCGAGATGGAAATGGTGATGCGCTCGATCATGACCGGTGCGGCGACGCCTGCGCAGATCGGGGGGTTCCTGGTCGGTTTGCGTATGAAGGGCGAGACCGTCGATGAAATCGCGGCGGCTGCCAGGGTCATGCGTGAACTCGCCACTGCCGTCGATGTTTCCGGGCCGCACCTGGTGGATACCTGTGGTACCGGTGGTGACGGTGCCAGTACTTTCAATATCTCTACGGCGAGTGCCATTGTCACCGCTGCTGCCGGGGGGCGTGTGGCAAAGCATGGCAATCGCTCTGTTTCCAGCAGTTCCGGCAGTGCCGATGTACTGGAGGCGGCTGGTGTGAAGCTGGATCTTGATCCGGCACAGGTGGCCGCCTGTATCGACCAGGTGGGTGTCGGCTTCCTGTTTGCGCCGCAGCATCACAGTGCCATGAAGCATGCCATCGGCCCGCGCAGGGAAATGCGGGTGCGGACCCTGTTCAACCTGCTGGGTCCATTGACCAATCCTGCCGGTGCGCCGAACCAGGTGCTCGGTGTGTTCAGCCCGGACTGGGTTGAACCGCTGGCAGAGGTGCTCAGGCAACTGGGCAGTCAGCATGTACTTGTCGTGCATGCCGACGACGGCCTCGATGAGATCAGCATTGCTGCAGCAACACGGGTTGCGGAACTCAGGGGCGGAGAAATATCAACGTATAGCGTTACGCCAGAAGAGTTCGGTATGCAGCGTGCCAGTCTTGATGGCCTTGCCGTTGAAGATGCCGCGCAGAGTCTGGCAATGATCGAGGCAGTTTTTGATAACCGGCCGGGTCCTGCCCGTGACATCGTCTGTCTGAATGCCGGCGCGGCGATATACGCCGCTGACCTGACGGTGACGCTGCAGCAGGGTGTCGATCTGGCCAGTGAGGTGATCGCGAGCGGCAGGGCAAAACAGACCTTTGCTGCATTGATTGATGTATCCAATACGGTCTGACAGCCATGAGTGACACGCCGGATATCCTTAAACGTATTCTTGCACGCAAGGTAGAGGAAATTGACGAGCGTATTCGCAACACAGGCATGGAAGAACTTGGTCAGCGTGTCCCGGGTGCGGGCGCACCCCGCGGATTTATACAGCACCTGCAGGACAAGCTGCAGGCCGGGCAGGCCGCTGTCATTGCCGAGATAAAAAAGGCGTCGCCAAGTCGGGGCATCTTGCGCGAGGACTTTAACCCCGGACAGATTGCCACGAGTTACGAGAAAGGCGGGGCGGCCTGCCTGTCAGTCCTGACGGATGTTGATTTTTTCAAGGGTGCGGATACCTACCTGCAACAGGCGCGCGCTGCCTGTAGTCTGCCGGTGCTGCGCAAGGATTTTATTGTTGACCCGTATCAGATCTATGAGGCGCGGGTGCTGGGTGCTGACGCGGTACTGCTGATCGTGGCGGCATTGAGTGATGCCATGATACTGGAGCTGTTGCAGTTGACGCGCCATCTTGGCATGGATGCGCTGGTAGAGGTGCATGATGCGGAGGAACTGCAGCGTGCACTGGCGGTGCCGGCACCCTTGCTGGGTATAAACAACCGCGATCTGCGTTCTTTTGAAACGAGTCTGGATGTGACGCTGGATTTGCTGGAACAGATTCCTGAAGACCGTATCGTGGTAACGGAGAGTGGCATACACACGGTCGAGGACGTTGTCCTGATGCGATCGCGTGGTGTGAATGTATTCCTGGTAGGCGAGGCGTTTATGAAGGCGCCTGAGCCTGGCGAGCGGCTTGCAGAACTGTTTGCCTAGGGTGATGCAGGGGGCGCGGCCCTAGCGCGTCCCGAATACAACAATCGTTTTACCCTTTACAGAGACATGCCCCTGTTCGCCGAGTGACTTGAGTACCCGGCCGGCCATCTCGCGGGAGCAACCTACAATGCGTCCTATTTCCTGGCGGGTAATCCTGATTTGCATGCCGTCCGGGTGGGTCATCGCATCCGGTTCCTTGCATAATTCCAGCAGGGTATGTGCGATACGTCCGGTGACGTCGAGAAAGGCAAGGTTGCTGACTTTGCGGCTGGTCTTGCGCAGGCGGGTTGCCAGCTGTGCCGTCAGTTCCAGCAGGATGTCAGGGTCTTCCTTCGCGAGTGAACGGAAACGCGAATAACTGATTTCGGCTACCTCGCATTCTATACGGGTACGTATCCATGCGCTGCGATTGGGACTCTCGCCGAACAGACCCATTTCGCCGAAGAAACCGCCGGCATTGATATAGGCGAGTACGATCTCGTGGCCATCCTCATCCTCGATCAGTACACTGACCGAGCCGCTGATGATGTAGTAGAGAACGTCCGGTTGATCGCCTGCGTATATAATGACGCTCTTGTTCGGATATTTGCGACGGTGGCACTGTTCAAGGAATCGCCCGACGCAGGGGTTTACAGTGCCCGGTGGTACCGGCGTGCTGTTTGCTTCGAATGTCAGTGGAAGTGCTTGCATGTCTCTTTATCGGGTAGTCCGGCAATTGCTTTAGTGCTGCTGCAACGCCGCAAATGGATGCTTTGAACTGTGATAGGATTCACGTTTTTCAAGGGTTGAGTGTATTAATGAAAGCACGCGTTAAATGGGTTGAAGCAATGACATTTGTCGGGGAGTCCGGCAGCGGTCACTCGGTTGTAATGGACGGGGCTGCCGAGTCGGGTGGACGTGATCTAGGTGTCCGTCCCATGGAGATGCTGTTGCTCGGGATGGGCGGTTGTACGGCGTTCGATGTGGTGCTGATACTGAGGAAAGCACGACAGCAGGTCAGCGACTGTGTACTGGATATAGAGGCGGAACGTGCTGATACAGATCCGAAGGTGTTCACCCGGATCCACGTGCATTTTGCAGTAACCGGTCACGGGCTGTCCGACAAGCAGGTTGCCCGCGCCGTGGAGCTTTCTGCAGAGAAATACTGTTCCGCATCGATCATGCTGGGCAAGACGGCAACCATCACGCATGACTACGAGATCGTGGATTCAGGCAGCGGGGCCGGGTAGTGCGGCGGCCGGGAAATACGCTGGGCATGCGGCATGTTGCCCTCAACGTCAGTGACCTTGAGGCCTGTGAACGGTTCTATGTTGAATTGCTTGGCATGGCGGTTGAGTGGCGTCCGGATGCGGACAACGTGTATTTAACGAGCGGTAATGACAACCTGGCACTGCATCGGGTTGTGGATTTCAATGCCGCGGCAACAGGGCAGCGACTGGACCACCTGGGTGTGTTTATCGCCAGTAAAGCGCAGGTCGATGACTGGTATGAGTTCCTCAAGGGCAGCGGTGTCGTTATCAAGGCAGTTCCGCGGACTCATCGCGATGGTGCACGAAGTTTTTACTGTGCAGATCCGCAAGGCACTGTAGTGCAGCTTATCTACCATCCGCCCATTGCTGATTGATGTAATCGCAAAGGGTGGTTGCTGTCTGGATAGTCAATAATGCGGAAACTTAAATTACACGGCTTCAATAACCTGACGAAGACGCTCAGTTTTAATATTTACGATATTGCTTTTGCGCAAAAGGCCGCCCATCGCAGTGAATACATAGAATATATTGACGAGGCATATAATGCCGACCGCCTGACAGATATTCTGAATGACGTGGCCAATATTATCGGTGCGAATATTCTGAACACGGCGCGCCAGGACTATGATCCGCAGGGCGCCAGCGTCACCATGTTGATTTCAGAAGAGCCGCTGGCCTCGGAACTGCTGTCAAATACCAAGGCGCCGGGGCCGTTGCCGGAGGCGGTGGTGTCGCACCTGGACAAGAGTCATATCACCGTGCATACCTACCCTGAAAGCCACCCTGACCACGGGATCAGTACTTTCCGGGTCGATATCGATGTCTCGACCTGTGGCCGGGTTTCACCCCTGAAGGCATTAAACTATCTGATACACACGTTTGAATCGGATATTGTCATCCTTGACTACCGTGTACGTGGTTTTACGCGCGATGTGCATGGCAGGAAACATTTCATCGACCACAAGATCGACTCGATACAGGATTTCCTGTCTCGCGATACACGTCAGCAATACCAGATGATTGACGTCAATGTGTATCAGGAGAACATGTTCCATACCAAGATGATGCTGAAGGAGATCGATCTGGATGATTATCTGTTTGGTGTCGGCAAAGAGGCGCTCTCCGACGCCGAGCAGCGCAAGATACGGGCACAGGTCAGGGAGGAGATGCTGGAGATGTTTTACGGGCGCAATATGTCGCGCAGTTCGAGGTAGCCGTGGCGCCTATATCCGTGAAGCTGTCGACGTCATTACCCTGGATACGAGTGACATCATCTTTTTAACCGGGTCGGGCAGGGCGCTGCCGCCTGCATTCAGTGCGCTGGCTTTATGCCTGGCCTCGTCAGTCTTCATTTGTTCCAGGATGGCATGAGACTTGCCGTCGCCTGCAGGCAGTTGCTGCAGGTGGCCTTCAATGTGTTTGACTACCTGGTTCTCGGTCTCGGCAAGAAACCCCAGGCTCCACTTGTCTCCCAGTAGCCCCGAGGCGGCGCCGATGGCGAGTGAGCCGGTATACCATAGCGGGTTAAGCAGGCTGGTGTGGCCACCCAGTTCGCTGATGCGTTGCCGGCACCAGGCGAGGTGGTCATTTTCTTCAATTGCCGCCTGCTTCATTTGCTGGCGTGTTTCATGGTGATGGGCGGTCAGTGCCTGACCCTGGTAGAGCGCCTGGGCGCACACCTCACCTGCATGGTTGACCCGCATCAGGCGGATGCTTTTGGCCTTCTCGACTGTGGAGAGTCCCTGATCCACGAGCGGTTCTGCCGGGTTCTCCCGGCCCGAGCCTGCGGGTTCGCCAAATACGGTCCGCAGTGCCTGGTCGGTATGCGTAATCAGCCGGTCAATAAAAGTCTGTTTACGTTCTTGCATGGGTTTAAGATAGCATGATCCTGAAACAACGTCCGCGCTGAATCTTCTGGAATATGTCTTATTACACCTATCATGTTTTTTTCTGTACCAACCTTCGCGAGGATGGCAGTGATTGCTGTCAACGATTCGATTCGCGGGGTATGCGTGACTATGCGAAGCAGCGTTGCAAGGAACAGGGACTGACCGGAGAGGGTGGCGTCAGGATCAATACGGCGGGATGTCTGGATCGCTGTGCTGAAGGACCCGTGATGGTCGTGTACCCGGAATCGGTCTGGTACAGTTATGTTGATCGCGAGGATATCGACGAGATCATCGAGGAACACCTGAAGAACGGGCGCGTCGTGGAGCGGCTGAAAATCTAGCACATCAGGTGAATATCTGTAACTAATTGATATTGTTAAATAAGTATTTATTTCCTTGATTGGGTAATATTATCAGGTACTTAGCAGATTTCACGGCTATCTGCAGTCCATCGCCTCATTAGGGCTTGACAAGAAGGACAGTATATTAGAAGATACTAACACGCTGATTGGCCTGCCCCCCTATTTGGTCGGTCAGCGCTCCTCCACCTCCCCCCAAGGAGGTTTATTAAGCGCGGCCACATTGGTCCGCGCTTTTTTTTGCCTGCAGGAATGCACCAGGCTTATAGATGATGCCTTTAACAAGGCTAAACCTTGTAAGTTACTGGCTACTTTTGTAACATCCTCGCTCTTTGATTTGGCATGACCCTGAGCTAACACTGATGAAAACATTTTCCGCAAAAGCACACGAAGTGAATCGCGACTGGTATGTCGTTGATGCAGCAGGTAAAACATTGGGCAGGCTGGCTACCGAGATTGCCCGCCGCCTGCGTGGCAAACACAAACCTATCTATACGCCCCATGTCGATACCGGTGATTACATTGTCGTGGTGAACGCCGACAAGGTGCATGTCACCGGTCGCAAGGCAACGGACAAGATGTACTATCATCACACCGGTTACATCGGCAACCTCAAGTCCGCCAGTTTTGAAAAGATGCAGGAAAAGGCGCCGGGCAGGGTCATCGAACTGGCCGTCAAGGGCATGCTGCCCAAGAACCCGCTGGGTCGCGCGATGTTTCGCAAATTGAAGGTTTACGGCGGACCGGATCATCAGCATGCAGCACAGCAGCCGAAGCCACTGAATTTTTAATCAGGTAACCTTGTTAAACGAATCGTTTGACGCGGAATTACGTCAGCAACAGGAATTACAGTATGAGCGATACCTACTACAGTACCGGACGCCGTAAAACTTCCACCGCACGGGTCTTCCTGCGCAAGGGTAAAGGCGACATCGTTGTTAACAAGCGTCCTCTTGATATCTACTTCGGTCGTGAAACCGCTCGTATGATTGTGCGCCAGCCGCTGGATACATCCAACATGCTGGCTGATTTTGATATTACCGTGACCGTGAAGGGTGGCGGCATGAGTGGTCAGGCCGGTGCTATTCGGCATGGTATCACCCGTGCACTTATTGAATACGATAGTGAACTGCGTCCCGTCCTGAGACGGGCTGGCTTCGTGACGCGTGATGCCCGTAAGGTGGAACGCAAGAAGGTGGGTCTGCACAAGGCACGTCGCGCACCGCAGTTCTCCAAACGTTAAGCCGCTTTTTGGCGGATCGTCTAACGGCAGGAC
>CAMYIO010000024.1 GCA_947258515.1 uncultured Ectothiorhodospiraceae bacterium | reverse complement strand
GCCGAAAGCTGACCGCGACCACGGCCTTGTTAGCACGTCATTCTGTCCTGAATGATGGTTTCACCACCTGTGAGGTTCTGGATCAGTAGTGCAGGAGCGGCGTCCCGCCGCGATTCGCGCCGGGGACGGTGCTCCTGCAAGAAGACATTTGCAATGATTGGGTTAATTTCATACATAACTATAGAATTAAGGAGTTTAAATACCGATGAGGCCAATTCTGACTGTTGAGTTCCATGCAAAAGACAACGACGTAGAGTTTGATGAGGAAAGTGTCACCCTGCACAGTCCAGAGGAGCTTTTCGCATTCGTGGCCCCCGGCGGTGGATGCGAAACGATACCCGACGAAGTGGGTGAAATCAGGATGGTATTTCTGCCGCCCGAACATCCGAACGTCCAGAATCCGATTGCCGATCTTGCCGCGACCCTGCAACTGGGCATGGTGATTTTCTATGGACCACTGGCGGACATTAGCAGTACCGCGGAACAGATCCTGGACAGGGCAGGGCGCGGTGAGCTTTCCAGCGCCTTTCTTACGGTTATTGGTGTAGCCTCTTGAGCAGGAAATTACTGGCAACATTCACATATAAAGGTAATACCGAGCGAGGATAATTCAGATGGCAACAAAACTTGAACTGGAAGAGTACTTGTACCGGCGTGCGATTGATATTATCGAATCCACGGATACCGATGACGACAAGGATAAATTGTTGTTCCAGGAAGTCTGGCTGCCGCTGGCAGACCTGTACAAGGACAAAATCGTACCGCCAGGCAGCGACGGATAGCAGGAAAGGTATAGAGAAAACTATTGAGAGAGACAATGAGCAAGATTTTACTGGTCGAAGATAACGAGATGAACCGCGACATGCTGTCGCGCCGACTGGAACGCAAGGCGTTTGAGGTCGTCATTGCCGTGGACGGTCAGGCTGGCGTCAACATGGCCGGCTCGGAGTCACCCGACCTGATTCTCATGGATCTGAGCCTGCCCGTCATCGACGGCTGGGAGGCCACCCGCCAGATCAAGTCCAATCCGGACACGCAAACAATCCCGGTAATTGCGCTCACGGCACACGCCATGGCGGGTGACGAGCAAAAGGCGCTGGCAGCCGGCTGTGATGACTACGATACCAAGCCGGTAAATTTCAGTCGCCTGCTGGGAAAAATCGAAAATTTGCTGGGCGCGCGCTGACCTGCACGGGCATACCCATCTCAAGGCATACCTGATGCCCTATGAATCCAGCACCGGGCATGTGCAAATGTGCAACTCCAAAATATAACCGGTCGGAACAGCACCCTTGTCACATGAACTATAGACTGACCAGAGACCTGTTATTGCTGCTGTGCCTGTGGCTACTGCTACCTGGCACACACAGTTTTGCCAGCCTGCCAGGTAGCGAGTCTTCAATCGGGCAGGGCACCACTCTCGCTCTCGGCAATAGGGAGCGGCAATGGGTTCTGGATCATCCGGTAATACGCCTGGGGGTCGATCCGGCCTGGCCGCCCTTCGATTTTATTGACCAGCAGGGAGTTCATCGTGGCATGGCAGCGGATTTTCTCCGGCTACTGGCGCAGCGACTTGGCATTTCAGTGGAGATGATACCGAATATAGGCTGGAATCAGGCGCTGGAGCGAGCCCGTGATCGCACCCTTGACCTGGTCTCTCTCAGTTACGGGACGCCCGAACGCCTGGAATTTATGATCTATACCGACGTGGTAACGTCGGTTCCATGGTCCATTGTCACGCAAAAAGATTTTAAGGAGATTGATGGACTCAATGATCTGGCGGGACTGGAGATCGCACTGGTCAAGGGTTATGCCATTGAGGAATTAATCCGGGCCGACTATCCCGGTATAAAAATCAGGCAGGTAGGTTCTTCCCTGGACGGTCTGCGTGCGGTTGCCTCCGGTCAGGTCATGGCGATGGTGGAAAGCCTTGCCGTTGCCACCTATCTGATCCCGGAAAACAATCTGGCCAACCTCAGGATTGCCGCTGACTCAGGCCTGGATGTCATGGAACTGGGATTTGGTGTTCGCTCGGACTGGCCGCAACTGGTTGAGTTACTGAACCGTGCACTCCGCAGTCTCTCAAGGGACGAAGTTCGCGCAATCTACACCCGCTGGGCACCGTTTGCAGCGCCTTCAGCGAATGAGGCAGCCCCGATAGAGACTCGTGTCTGGTGGTTCATCGCAGTTGGGCTGATCGTCCTGGTGTTGCTGATACCGATTCTTCTGCAGCGTCTCAACGATCACCAACAGACAAAGTGGTTCGGCTCAGCTGCCGTTCGACGAATCGCCGCGGTGGCAGTGACGCTGTTCCTGGTCGCGGTGATGGTGTTGGCCTGGTACTCGCTGGAGAGAGTGCAGGACCGACTCAGGCAAGACCTGGGCAACCGCTTGTCGGTCATCAACAGTTCGGTACATGAGGCACTGAGGGCCTGGCACACCGGTCGACGGGAACTGGTGTTCGATCTCACCCACAACCCTGAGCTTCTGGAGGCCGCAAGTGCTCTGCTGAGCGCACCCCGTGACCCGCAGGCACTGCGTGCCGATCCCGCGATGGAGCGCCTGCGTACGCTGCTGGCGCCGCGACTGGATCACATGAACACCAGGGGCATGTTTATCATCGCGCCGGACCGCATCAGCATCGCCTCGATGCGCGATAGCAATCTGGGAACTGTGAATCTCATCGCCCGGCAGCGCTCCGGATTGATGGACCGCGCCTTTGCAGGTGAAACCGTTTTTATACCGCCAATCGTTTCGGACGTTCCGTTGCGAGATCACAACGGTCAGATGGTTGCGCGTGCGACCACCATGTTTTATGCGGCGCCACTGCAGAATGCAAACGGTGATGTCATCGCGGTGCTCACGTTGCGTTTCGATCCGGCGCACGAACTTACCCGTATCACCAGGGCGGGGCGCCCGGGTGAAAGCGGCGAGACTTATGCAGTAGACGAGAACGGCAGGTTGCTGACCGAATCCCGATTCGGGGGGGCATTGATCAGCGCCGACATCGACACCGATACCGGTACAGACGACTCGGGCGTGCAAGGTTTTCGCGTCGCCGATCCGGGTGGCAATCTGCTGTCGGGCTATGTGCCCGAGGTCGCGCGCGACGAGTGGCCGCTAACCCTGATGGCCAGCAACGTGACCCGCGGGTATTCCGGTATGAATGTAAGTGGCTATCGGGACTATCGTGGCGTACCGGTGGTCGGCGCATGGCTATGGTCCGATGAACTGGGCATCGGTTTGGCCACAGAGATTGACTCGGACGAAGCACTGGCTCCCTACCTGGCAATGCGTAACCTGGTGGTCGGTGTCCTCGGGGTCACGGTGTTGCTGGCTCTCGCGCTGACCGGGCTCAGCGTCTGGTTGGGCGACCGTGCCACGGCACGCCTGGAACGGCTGGTCGCGGAGCGCACACACGAACTGAAAAAGCTTGCACAGGCGGTGGAGCAAAGCCCGCTGTGTGTCGTCATTACCAATGTCGACGGAAAGATTGAACATGTAAATCCCGCCTTTACCCGGGTCACCGGTTATCAGCCCGACGAGGTCATAGGCAAGAATCCGCGACTGCTGAAAAGTGGCGAGACTTCCCCGGATCTGTACGCCGATCTGTGGACGACCATACTCGACGGCAAAGTGTGGCGCAGCGAGATTCGGAACCGCAGAAAGAACGGCGAAATCTACTGGGGTTCGATCTCGATTGCGCCGGTCACTGATGATGCAGGCACGGTGACACATTTCGTCGCGATGACTGATGACATCACCGAGACAAAAGAGGTGGGACTGGCCCTGCAGGAAGCGCGGGAGCGCAACGATTTGATCCTGAATTCTGCCGGTGAGGGAATCTTCGGGCTGGATGTCGAAGGGCGGGTGACCTTCTGCAACCGCGCAGCTGTTGACATGCTGGGCTACCGCCCGGATGAACTGCTGGGGAGGTCCATGCATGAGGTCGTTCACTATGCACATGCCGATGGTACAGATTATGACGAAGTCGATTGCCCCATGCGTGCCGCATTCCAGGATGGCTTGACACACCATGTTGACGACGAAGTGCTGTGGCGCAAAGACGGAGCGGCGTTCCCTGTTGAGTACTCAGCCACACCTATAAGTCATGGCGGGAATCTCGTCGGCGCCGTGGTGGTATTCCATGATATCACCGCGCGACAGGCAGCGGAGAGCGAGATCAAACGAATCAATTTCCTCAGTGATATTGCACTTGAGTTGACTGGAAGCGGTTACTGGCACGTTGACTACAGTGACCCGGATTATTATTACCAATCAGAACGTGCCGCGAAGATCCTTGGTGAACCCGTGAAGGAAGATGGTCGCTACCATCTGCAGGATGAGTGGTTCTCACGTCTGGTGGAAGCAAACCCGGAGGCTGCGGAGAAGACGGCAGAGCATTATCAGGGTGCGATCGATGGTAAATACCCCAGTTACGACTCGATTTATGCCTACAAAGGACCCATCGATGGAAAGATCGTTTGGGTTCATGCCGCCGGCAAGGTCGTCCGTGATAAGGATGACAAGATCCAGTATATGTATGGGGCCTATCAGGACATTACCGCACAGAAAGAAGCTGCGGAGGCACTCGCCAAAGCCAAAGAGGCCGCCGACGCCGCCAACCAGGCCAAGAGTGCGTTTCTTGCCAACATGAGCCACGAGTTACGCACGCCCATGAACGCCATCCTCGGCTACAGCGAAATGCTGATAGAGGAAGCCGAGGACCTGGAGCAGGAGGATTTCATTCCGGACCTGAAGAAGATCAACCAGGCCGGAAATCACCTGCTGTCATTGATCAATGATGTGCTCGACCTGTCTAAGATCGAGTCCGGAAAAATGGAAGCCTTTGCAGAGGTGTTTGATGTCGGGGGCTTGATCGACCAGGTCTCCGGTACCGCGCAACCACTGATGGCGAAGAACAATAATCATTTCAGGGTTGAGCGCGGCGACAATCTTGGCAATGCCTGTCAGGATGTCACCAAGCTGCGCCAGTCGCTGCTGAATCTGTTGTCCAATGCCGCCAAGTTCACCCATGAAGGCACCATCACCCTGCTGGCGGCGCGTGAACAAGCGAATGGAGCGGAGTGGTTAACCTTTGCCGTGAAGGATAGCGGTATCGGTATCCCGGCAGACAAGCTGGACCATGTGTTCGAAGAGTTCAGCCAGGCTGACAGTTCGACCACGCGTGATTATGGCGGCACCGGCCTGGGACTGGCCATCTCGCGGCGCTTCTGCCAGATGCTGGGTGGTGATCTGACCGTCAGTAGCGAGTTGGGTTCGGGGTCCAGCTTTGCTATCCGGGTGCCTGCCAGACTGCCCGGGGCTGAAGTGCCGCAGGAAGCATCCACGCAACCCACTACCAACATTGCGGAAACCTCCACCGAAGGTCAGCAGGGAAAGCATGGCAACACCGTACTGGTTATCGATGATGACGCCGAGGCCTGTGAAATCATCAGGCGCTTGCTGGAGAAAGACGGTTTCGAAGTCGTCACCGCGAACAGTGGCGAGCAAGGCCTGCGCCTGGCGCATCAACTGCAACCCGCGGCCATCACACTGGATGTCATGATGCCGGACATGGATGGCTGGTCGGTGTTGCGTGCGCTGAAGGTCGATCCGGTACTGCACGCTATTCCGGTGGTGATGCTTACCATGGTCGACGACAAGACCCGGGGTTATTCCCTCGGCGCAACCGATTACCTCACCAAACCGGTGGACCGTAACCGGCTGCACAATGCCCTGGCGCCTTATTGCACCGGCGGGGAAAGCTCCTCGGTATTGGTGGTGGAAGATGACCCTGCGACACGGGATATACTGGTTCGTACACTGGAGGACGCCGATTGGCAGGTCAGTGAGGCCGGTAACGGCCGCGAAGCGCTGGAGCGGATGGCACAGGAAAGGCCGCAGGTGATTTTACTGGACTTGATGATGCCGGTGATGGACGGCTTCGATTTCCTGCTGGAGATGCGTGCCAACGCTGCCTGGCAGGACATCCCGGTGATCGTGTTGACGGCCAAGGACCTGACCGAGGAAGACCGGCGCCTGCTCAGCGGCCGGGTCGAACAGATTGTCGAGAAGGGCGCCTGTTCCCATGAGCAGATGATGCAGCTGATTCGCCAGGTCGTGGAGCATCCGGGAAAGGTCTGAAGGCAGTGTCATGCGGAGATGCCCATGAACTCTGGTCGTCCCTCAGCCGCATTGATCACTCGTTTTTACACAGTCTGGGCCAATAGTTGCCCTATTGCGCAAACAAGAAGGCAGCCCGAGGGCTGCCTTCAAGTATGCATCTACAGCATGCGCAGTCTATAAACGGGTCAGCCTGACACTATTCATGAATCAGGTTCAGATCAACCAGTGCCTGGTAGCAGCGCATCGTTATATTGGTATTGTGTTCTATCAGGCAGGCAAGCGGTCCCTGCCCCGACTTGATATCGGAACACAGAAGTTTCATATCCGGGCCGCATTTTGCGCCGAAGAAATTGGCATCGCCAAGTGCTGCATCGATGGTTGATTTACCCCTGGCAATCGCCGCTTCACAACCGTCTGACAACTGGTTTTCGTGAGCTGTAAGGCAATTCATTATGCGATGTTCACCCATCGGGACATCTTTGCAGAAGGTGTTTATTTCCTTGCTGCAGCCGTCACCAACGATCTTGACCGCGGCGTTAACACCACGGTTGATAATCGGAGAGTTCACAACCAGTGCCTCAGCAGCAATATTTTTATCCTTGATTTCTTCGTTACGGCGTCTTGCCACGAATTCGGCAGCGGCAGCCGTACTAACGACGGGAACGATAAACTTGATCTCTGTGCGGCGATTGGGCGCAAGACACCTGATCAGGGAGGCACCGGCCATGCCCGTACACGTCACGAGCGGATCTTGCGAACCATATGCGGAAACCCGGGTGCGTTCCTTCGGCAGACCCAGCGCAACCAGTTCCGCCTGTACCGCCTCGGCACGACGCTTGGACAGTTTCAGATTGTAATCATCATCACCGATTCGATCGGTATAACCATCAATATTCACACGAAAAATGTAGACATCCTTGTGTACGCTCATGGCCTCTGCAAGCTGCTGCTTTCCGGCCGCGCTCAGCTCGGCGCTGTCAAAGGCAAACGCATCACCCGCCTGCAGTACCAGCAGGTTAAGCTGGGTGGCCACAGCGGTTACCATCGCCTTTTGTTCCCTGACGGGAACCATGTCTTTACGGTCTGCAACAACCGCCGCATCACACTCTTTAATGGCAACGGTCGGGCTCCACTTCGATGTCCTCATACATTCACCGTTGGCATTGCGGACAACATTTCCGCGCATGTCGTACTGGTAACCCACCGAGTGTTCGGCGGCCTGGGACGAAAGCGGGGCAAAGACACTCCCGGCAATCAGCAACGTCAGCAGTGACGTAAAACAGCTAATGGAACGAGTCGATTTATTCATGATTGTTTCTCCATATGATTATTAATCAGTTATTGGTGTCAGAATGTTTTTCTTGTTTAAAACCGCACTCATCCTATCAGTAAAAGTTATTCTTCACCAAATAACCATACGCTGATAATTGCGTAAAACCACATGTAGCACAATGAATAACATGTATGTGCGAAGGCTGCAGCAATCACCATCATCCAAACACCGAGTTTTTCAACAAAACAGGTCATGAACAGCCGTTAGGATCAATGGGGTCAGACCCGATTGATCAAACGTATCGTTGATGTCTGACAGACACCTTGATTCATGAGATCATAATGTCAGAAATCCTTAGGACTTCGAACAGACCCCGGCTACTGGTAAATCTGCTGCGCCAGCACAATAACCTCATCATCCTCGGTTAGTCGCCAGCTTATATTGCGCGGTGGATTCAGCAGCACCTTGCCATTATGGCGCGCCAGGCGCAGGCCAAGCGCAATTTCCAGTTTCTGCTGTACCGCATGAATCAGGTCTTCGAAGCGGCAGTCCATGTCCAGTGCAACGTAGTCGCGCGCGGGTCGCAAACTGATTTCAACACCCCCCGCACTCAGCAACTCACGATAGATCGGGCCGAGTACATCCTGCCGTGCAATCTGCGCCAGTTGTGCACTGACGACGATGGGACTGATGACGACATCATCGACACCCAGCCCCGCGATCAGGTCGCGGTTTGCCTCATCCATGAGTTCCACCACCGTATGGGCAAGCCGTTTGTCATACTTACGCAGGTCGGACAGGCGCAGCAGTATGCGCAGCGTGCGGGTATCAACGTCACCTTCACCCCAGTCGTCTGCGAACACCACGATACTCTGGTAGCTGCTGAGGTCGATCCCTGAGTAGGCTGCGGCATCGGCGGCATCACCTTCAATGAATTCCAGGCTGAGGTTCTGAAAAGCGCTTTGTTCGAGACGTTCGATACGCCTGCGATCTTCCCCGGGTGGCTCTCCGGAGAGAATACTAATCTCGGTCCCCTGCAGGGCATGGGCATTCAGTTCCCGCAAGATGTCATGGATCATATCCGTCCAGCCAATCAGCAGCACCCGCTGCGGGACACGGGTCTGGCCGCCACCCTTGCGTGCCAGTGGTGAGCGGTAGCCTGTTTCGAATGCGACATAGTGAACGGGCAAGTGACGCGCAATTAAAACCAGTTTCTCGTCCGCGGCGATTTTGTAATCGGGTTCCGGGTTGAGCGCCGCCGCGTAGCGCGTTTTGCCATCCTCTTGTTTTTTCCAGGTGATACCGATTGGAATGGCATCCGTAATCCGGTAGGCAATATCCTCGATGGCGACATCGGTGCATTCAGGTACCTGCTGCACATAGATACTGTTGCCACCGTGCGAGAACAGTTCATTGTAGATGCTGGTCAGGCCGGGATTGCGTATCGCCTGCACGATGACCTTGCTGATCACCTTGGCGGAGGAAACGATCTGCAAGCGGCCTTGAGAGGCAATGTTGGCCAGCTCGAAGTTGCGTTCATGAGCGATCTCCGATGTTAGCGTAGGCACCTTGCCAGGCCAGTCATCCCTGGCCGCCAGTAACACCATCGACTTGATGGATTCGCTGTCATCGGCGTCGGTAGAGAGAATGATGACGCTGGTCGCATAGTCCAGTGCGACACGTTCCAGCTCGCTGCGGTTGCTGGTTATACCGCTGCGCAGAATGATGGTCATGCGTTCGCGCTGTATGCCCATGACCCGCAACTCTTCCTGCATGGTCTTGATCTCCAGGGGCGCAAGGATAACGACCTTGATACCCGGTTGCAGGCGGGCGAGTTGCCGCAGCACTGAAAATACCTTGTTGTTCCAGCCCAGCAGCAGTACGTGCTCGCGTTCCAGCACCGGCGTCTCACCGCGGCGCAGCGTTTCTATGCGGCTGCGCATGGTGTTGTTGATCAGCGAGATCAGGACACTGAAGACTACCAGCCCCATGATTGACAGGAAGAAGGCATAGGTCAGCAGCACACCACTTGCGCCGTACATGCGCTCGAAGCCACGCAAACGCAGCACCTGGTTTACGGACCACCACATCGAATCCCAGAAACCCCTGTCAATATTATGGGGTATACCACTGATGGCGGCATTTTCTTCCGAGAACAGGCCAAAAAAGACCGCCGTCATGCCGATGAGGGTGACGGTCACCACCAGCACCATGAACAGCAGCAGCTGACCTGCGAATTCGCGGGCAAAGGCCCTGTCGATCAGGTAACGAACACGCGCTCTAAGTTCTTTTAGCGTTCTGAACATGGTGCCTGGTCAGGTCAGAGGCGGTAGGGCAAAGCATGGAGCAATTGCCGAGAAGGGCAGGAAGAGGGGAAATACACAAGAGACCACCGGCAAACGCCGGTGGTCTCTTGATCGTGCAGTTCCTGCGGGCCTATTTCTTGTCTGTAATACCGTGCGCTGCATCAAGACGCACGCGCAGCAGGTGTGCCCAGTTGTCCATGGCCGTCTTGGTGTAATTCCACTTTGAATAGGCATTCATGTAGCCCGTGACGCCCTTGGTTACGCCTTTCGCCCAGTCGTATTTCTTGCCGGTTTCGGTTTCGATGAAGGCAACAAGCTGTTCGCTGCTTTCACTGTCAAGGGCCTCGACCTCCACGGTGGCATGGCCGGTGAAAACGGTACTGCCGGTATCACCCTTTGCGACGCCCGAGCCGGCATCGGCTACCCACGCGAATGGAATGACCAGGGTCGCGACAGAGGCCTCCGGTTTATTTGGCACCAGGTCGGTCACGGCAACGCGCAGGCGCAGCACGTCAGGCCCCGGCTCCTTCACCATCGGGTAGGCATCCCCTACCTCTTTGTTGATCGCCTCGTAGAAGTAGTCGGTCAGTACCTTCAGCTCGTCGGGGTCGATGCCCTTGTAATCGCTGTCGTCCTTGAAAAAGATCTTGATGCGGTCGACGAGGAGTTTGTCGTATTTTCCATAGTCGACTGTAGTGTCTTTATACTCGTAGGAACCGTCAGGGTTTTTTGTTTTCGAGATCTTCGAATAGTCACTCAGGAAGCCCTTCGCTTCGTAGTCGCCAAACATCAGCTCTGGATTCGCCGCTGCAGCCGGTGCTGCTGTAGCCGGTGCCGCTGTTGCTGATTCTGCCGACACCGCAACAGGTAAGGCTAACAGGGTGGTTAACAGCAGCGAGGAGGCAAGTTTTTTGAATTGCATTGGATTTGTCCCTTGTATCGATTTAACAGTAATTGATTTGCCGTGCTTCATCATCCCGTTTCAAACACTGCCGGCAAGCAGCGCCTGGAGCAAAGTACCGCGGATGTATCGACGATACGCCGCTATATTACGCCATCCTTTCCAGTTGCGCCATGTACCCGGCCAGGCCGGGCCCTTTCATTATAACGAGTGGCGCATAATGACCAGACCTGGTCGGTGGCGCCCGCTACCTGTGGATCGATGTCGATGTGAAAGCGGATCTCAGTTCCACGGGTCTATTGGGACGGCCACTTGGTCGGGAGATAGAGGGGAACCCGTCAGGCCACGTGTGGGATGGCATCGTAGGTGTCAGGGGCAAGATAAATTTGAACGATAAATGGTACATGCCTTACAACGCGGATGTCGGAACCGGCCAGTCCGACCTCACCTGGCAGGCCCAGCTCGGTGTTGGTTACAAATTCAAGTATGCTGATGTGTTGCTGACTTATCGTTATCTGGATTATGAATTCGATTCAGACTCTGCCCTCGATGATTTGACAGTCAAGGGTCCACAGTTGGGCGCGAAGTTCTACTTCTAGGAGGGCGATACGCGCCTTTGCGGTGAATCTGCTTAAATGGCTATATATGTAAGTGGTGATGAAATTGGAGTTAGCGCAGATGCTGCCCTGTCTAAATAAAACATGAAGCATGGAGAAAGGTATCATTAGGCATAACGAAAGCCCTGCGCAACTGGGGCCCGGTGAACTCATCGGAGCCGGTATCGGGTTGAGGGCTCAACCATCCCCTTTTGATGCGGCATTCGCCGAAGAGTCACACTACATGTGCTGGCCGGTGAGCGACATCCAGTACCAGGATCAGGTAGGCACTCTGAACGAGGGCCTCGTCTGTCGTTTGGTCTGCGGCACGATCGATCGCTACACCCGTCCTGTCGAGCTCCGCGTGTGTCTGCGGCTTGCCGTCCCTGGTTGGAACATCGTCAATGAGTAACCGGCCCTTGCCCCATAGCAGACTGCTATCGAGGCCGGCCATCTCGGCGTCGATCTGTTTGGGGTCGTCGTAGAATCCCGACGGGTAGTTGGCCGGGTTCGCCGCAAACGCGTCAAGGGTGGCTTTATTGGCCGCTGCTTCCGCGGCACCCGGTACCTGTGTAACGACCTGTTCAATCGGTACCGTCCAGTCACTGTTCCAGTACATATCGAAGGCCGCGCCGCAGGTCTCCACAACCGGACCGAGACCCAGCAGATCGCGGCTGCGAAACACGAACTCGCCTGGGTATTCGAAGTACTCGCTGCCAATATTACGACCGCCGATGATCTCTACACTGCCGTCGACCAGGTAGAGTTTATTGTGCATGCGCCGGTCGATGACTTTCATGTGCGCCGCATAGTCGACCCATCTCAGCATTGACTTGTGTTTTGGGCCAAAGGGCTTGTAGAGCCTGACTTCGATATTGGGATCGGCCCCCAGCAATGCCAGATACTGCGGATCGGCCTCGGTCATCGAATCATCGATCAGGATACGTATCCGCACGCCGCGCGCCGCGGCGGCCAACATCCGCTGCATCATGACTTTTCCCGCTGCGTCGTTGCGCCACAGGAAGTACTGGATATCGATACTCTTCTCAGCCGCATCCGCAAGAATCAGTCGCCACGACAGCTACATCGCCCGCTCCAGGCCGGTCAGCGCGGCAATGGTGGCAAACTGGAGCTGGCGCCAGCGGCTCTGGAATAACGCCATTGCCATGTTAGGACCGGTACTGTGAATCGTGCCTGCCATTACTGAAGGTGCGTAGCGGAATCGCGGACGCGGTCCGCTCCTACAGGGGCATCTTTTGCTGCAGGAGCGCTTTGCAAGCGCGAGGGACAGACGATTAACAGGGAGAGGTAATTCCTGAATGCGAGATGCACATCGATGTGTTTCGCGTTTGACTCGGCCAAACCGGAGGGCCCCCAACGGGGCCCCATACAAAAAAGAGGTGCACCTGGATGAAGAGATCAGCAAAAACATTAGTGAAGAATTCTGTACGCAGCCTGCCCGCCGTGGCGTTGTCACTGATCATTGGATTGGGGACGTCAACGGGAGTAAGTGCCGATGAGGCCGATGCCAGGCGACTGCTCAAGGCCATGTCCGATTACCTGGCGGCTCAGAAGGCACTTTCATTCGAATACGATGCCAGCCTCGAGGTCATCACCAAGGATGAACAGAAACTTGCGCTGGTGAGTTCAGGTGCCGTCACCCTCAGCCGGCCTGACATGATCCGCAGCACGCGCTCCGGCGGGTTTGCGGATGTCGAAATGTCATTTGACGGCAAGACACTGACCGTGCTGGGCAAGAACCTGAACATCTATGCGCAACAGGCTATACCGGGCTCGGTTGATCACCTCGTCGATGAGTTGAGGGACAAACATAACAGGCCCCTCCCGGCCGCGGACTTGCTGTCGTCGAACGCCTACGATGCGCTGATGCTTGATGTGGTCGACGTGAAGGACCTTGGCAGCGGTGTGATCGGTGGCGTTGAGCGCGATTTCCTTGCTTTTCGGGCAAAAGAAGTCGACTGGCAGATCTGGATCGCACAGGGTGATCGCCCCTATCCCTGCCGCTACACCATCACCACCAAGCATCTGACCAGTGGCCCCCAGTACACCATCCAGATCAGGAACTGGAAAACGGGAGACGAGGTCGCAGCCACTGAGTTCAGTTTCAAGAACCCGACAAACGCCAAAAATGTCGACCTGAAGAACCTTGAGGGCACCGATGAATTGCCGGAACATTTCGTGATAGGAGAATCCAAATGAGCATATCTAAACGATTGGGTGTCTTTCTGGTTGCCGCAACCATCGTGGTTTTCGGATCGGAATTTGGAGAGCGGCTTTCAATCCCCGGGGTTCACAGTGTAATCCCGGCTGCCGAAGCCAGGGTCGGGCGCCCACTTACACCGGTAAGCGTTGCCGGGGTCGCGCGGCGCACCACGCGGCGTTGCGCGGCAGGCGTCTACAACTGTTAGGGACCGGGCAGGGTGCGCCTTTAGGGACCGGGTAAGGTGCGCCTTGCGCACCGTTCTAAATGAGAGTTACTACTGTCAGACGGTGCGCAAGGCGCACCCTACAGGCTCCACTCTCCCTGTGGAGGGTGTCGCAAAAGGTGTTCATACTACCGTAGGGTGCGCTACGCGCACCGTTCCAAACAAAGGGTTACGCTTCCCGAATGGTGCGCATAGCGTACCCTTCATTGCTATTACAACACCCTCCTGAACCAGAACCAGGTTCACGGAACGCCTGTAACGCGTGCCGGTATTCAACCTGTCAATTCCCGGTTCATACACCAGCATGTTGATGCAATCTGGCGCGAAATGACCGGAAAACCACGCGACAGACCGGGTATCATCCCTTCAGTATAAAAAATGCTCTTCAATGTAGGTTCGACCCTGTCTCCCGGAGGATAACTCTCATGTATGAAAATATGGCGATCCTGGCCGTGTTTGTTTTTCTCTACAGTATTGCCAGTGGAGGACTCGAACGCACGCCCGTTAACGGGGCACTGTTGTTTGCCGCCTTCGGCCTGGCACTCGGCCCCCTGGGCCTGGGAATCCTGAGCCTGAATGTGGACACGGAGGGACTGCGCACACTTGCAGAGCTGACGCTGGCACTGGTTCTGTTCACGGATGCGGCCAATGCGAATCTCGGTGTACTCAAAAAGAGTTTCCATATCCCCCAGCGGCTGTTGTTGATCGGGCTTCCGCTGACCATCCTGCTCGGCTTCGGGGTTGGTGTGCTTGTATTCGACGGGTTGACCCTGCTGGAGATCGCCATTCTGGCAACCATGCTGGCACCTACCGATGCCGCCTTGGGCAAGGCGGTGGTGACGAATGAAGCCGTTCCGTCCAATATTCGCGAAGGGCTGAATGTCGAGAGCGGCCTGAATGACGGTATCTGTGTTCCTATCCTGTTTGTGTTTCTTGCTCTAGTTACTGCCACGGGTACCGAGACCAGTACCCCTGTGCTCGCGATGAAGCTGGTGGCCGAAGAGATTGGTATCGGGGTTGCCGTGGGCGTTGGGTTGACGGTTCTGGGCAGTTGGCTGGGCACGAAGTTCGCCGACCGGGGGTGGATTACCGAGACCTGGCGGCAACTGCCCGTCCCGGCGCTGGCAGTCGCTTGCTTTGCAGTAGCGCAGTGGCTGGGGGGCAGCGGATTCATTGCCGCCTTTGCCGGTGGCCTGTTGTTTGGCGGACTTACGAAGCATCACAAACACAGGCTCCTGCTTGCCGCCGAGGGGACCGGTGATACGCTGGCCCTGATTACCTGGGTGGTGTTCGGTGCCGCCGTGGTCGGTCAGGCGGTCGGGTCTTTCAGCTGGGAGGTCGTGCTCTATGCCGTACTCAGCCTGACCGTGGTGCGCATGCTGCCGGTATTCCTGGTGCTCACCGGAATGAAGCTGCGCACCGATGAAAAACTGTTCATGGGCTGGTTCGGACCCCGCGGGCTGGCCAGTATCGTGTTCGCCGTGATTGTGCTCAACGAGCACCTGGCCGGCGGCAGCACCATCATCAGTACCGTGGTCTGCACCATCGTGCTCAGTGTTATCGCACACGGCCTCAGTGCGAACCCCCTGGTCGCAGCACTCGCGGCGCGGATAAAGGCTTCCGCAGGAAAAGCCACAGCAGGTTGAATAGCATTAGCTGCGCGAATGCATAGCCATGCCCCTGTCCAGAAAAGCAAAAGAAGCCATCAAGACCGCCCTGGCGATGACCATCGCCTACGGCATTGCCCTGTCCATGGACTGGGACAAGCCCTTTTGGGCGGGGATCGCGGTGGCTGTTATCAGTACGGCATCGACTCAACACCAGATGTACCGGGCTTGCTTTGGTTTAGCCAGCAAGCAGGGGAGTGTGCAGGAGGCCCAGCGCCTGGGTACCCGGGAGATTCAGGCAAAGACCCGCTTCGGCCAGTTCCTTGATGCAGCGGAGGCCGACTGCTACGAGGTCTGGGAACTGCGCTCACAATGGCGGCGTTATCAGCAGCAGGCGACAGAGCTGATGCAGACTATGGGACACTGGCGTGAAAGCTACGCAGAGGCACAGTCACTGGATCTGCAGCAGTTACTGCCCAACCTGGCAGCGTTCGACGCCGAACTCGACGGGCGCCTGGTACAGACAGCTGACATGCTGTAGGGCAATGCCCCCGAGCGAGTGCCACAAGCCATTGATCTGTCGTTCGACAAGGACGTGGTGCGGCCTCTGTCACATTTTCACAGGGCCGCCTTTGCGTCTTTCTGCTGCTGGCCATCACATCGTACATTCCCTTTTCTCCGCGTCCCGAGCAGGTATTGCTGCGCCTGCTGGGCCGTTTCTTCCGTAGCAGCGAGTACCTGATGTCCACCCTGCGTTGGGATTCCGGGCACCCCCGGACTCTCTTGACCGCTGGCGAAAGGCGTTTCATGAACGTGAGTTGGCAGCACTACCGACTAAACTTGGAACCTACACAAAACATGACATTGACCGCGGTCAATCACAGACTATCTGCCAGCAGCTCGGCAAGATAGTCTGACCAGTTGCTTGGCAGGGGGGCGGTTAACTCCACGGACTTCCCCATGTCGACGCGGAAAACCTGTTCACGCAAGGCGTCCACTGCCGGCGGGTGGGAGGTCGCCAGGTTCATTTCACGGTTTGTTCGCAAACTGAGGTTATCCATGTTGGCCGACCCCAGACATGCCCAGCCGTCGTAGATCGCGGCCTTCAGGTGTGACATGCCCGGATAGATATATACCCGGATGCCGTTGCCGAGCATGGCATTGGCCACCAGCACGTTACTGCGGCTGATGATGCCGCTATCACTCTGGTACGGCATGATTACCCTGACATCAACACCGCGACGCCGGGCCTTGACCAGTTCATACAGCATCGCATCACTGGTTATGTAGGGGTTTTGCAGGTAGATATCCCGACGCGCCTGCCGCATGGCCGCGATCTGCGCCCGCAGGATCTGCGAATCACCCGGACGCGTGTACAGCAACCGTATCGGGTAGTCGGCCTCGCTGACGGGTACCACTGTTGCCTTGTCGCGTTGCATCAGCAGCTGCAGATCACCAAAATAGCCGGCTGATACCCAGGCACGATGAAAGTCCGCGCTTATCTCGCTGACAATCGGGCCCTGCAGTTCAATCATCATGTCATGCCAGTCGTAGCGGTATTCACGTCCGATATTCATGCCGCCAAGAAAGGCAATCCTGTTATCCACGATGATGCTTTTGGTGTGGTCACTGGAAAGCCAGATGTTCGCCACTGCCCGCACATTCACGGACGATCCCTGCTCAAGGTAAACCATCATTGAGGATGCGGGTTCATGCCCGGGCGGCAGGGATGATGAATCAGCCATTGACGCCCCCAGTGTACCGAGTCCGTCTACCAGTACCCTGACATCGATCGCTGTTGAACGTCGTTTCAGGAGGTCGGCAATCGTGGTGGCATAGTCATCGTCATCGAAGATATAAATGCGCAAATAGACGGACTCCCCGGCGTTACTGACCAGGTCGATCATTCTCGGGAAGAACGCCATGCCGTCAACCAGGTAACGCAAACGCCCGCTTGATGGTGATGTCCCGGTGATTTCGTCGAGCCGCGTTTCCCATTGCACGAGGTCCATCCCCCCAGCGGCGTTGAGTGGCGGTATCGGGTCATATTGAACCAGCGTCAGCGGTGTCGGGCGTGCCAGGTCGGCGGTTGATACGCTGACCATGGTAAACAGCCGCGCAATCGATGTGACCGGTTGGTTAAATACGACCTGAATGTGGTCGATGACGGTCCGGGTCAACATCTCCAGTGTCGTGCCCAGCGGCAAGTCGCCGGCGTTGGCCTGGTCCGCGGCCTCGCGTTGCAGGAACAGGAACAGGCCGCTTTGCGTGTCGGCATAGACGAACGGATAGCCGTACTCACTGTCGTCGCCGGTCTCAAAAATCAAGTGTTCACCTGGCGGGTCAGTGGCACGCAGTTGCTGTGCCATGACCTCCAGTAAATCCGCGAACGCGTAGGATCTCTCAACCTTGATATCGGCAGGTTTGAAAACCAGTGGCACAGACACCAGCGTGTCGTTTTCATCCCGGTAGAGGAACAATTCATGCCGCTGCAGAAAATCGACACACGTGCCATAACCCGGATTGTCCGGTGTAAGCACGCGCAGTGACGCGTGCAACAATGCACGCCAGGCTTGCGATCCGCGCACCTCGACCGGGCTGGCATCGTCCTGCAGGCGTTGCCAGGAGTCCCCGGTAAAACGACGGAGTCGCTTGACCGGAAGTGCCTTGCCCGGTGTGGACGATTCATCACCGGTGTGCGACTCGACAGTTGCCATTGCCTGTCGCCGTTCACCATTCAGCTGGTAATGAAGCAGCAACTGCTGCTGTTGTAACACGGCCGTGTCAATGTGCGCGAGTTCTGCAGGGTGATCCTGACTGACAAGTGCCTGTGAAGCACACCCGGCGGCAAATGCGATGGCAATACAGATCATGACGATTCGACATGTCATGTTGCTGCCTGCTGAATTAGGAATTTACACACACAAACAGGCTAGCAGTCAGCACGATAGACTGCATTGATGGGGATCAAGCGGTACTTGAACAGTGCGATAAGTACGGGAAACCACGTACAGGGGAGGTTGGATTTGAAATGCAAAACTACATTGGTAGGAGCGGCGTCCTCGCCGCGATTTGCCACATGACAAAACAATCGCGCCGGGGACGGCGCTCCTACACAGGATTACGGGCCGGGATCAAGGACGGTTGATTACTGCTGGTCCAATAAATGGGGTCAGGCTCGATTGATCAAACGTATCGTTGATGTCTAACAGACGCCCTGATCGTAACTATGTAACCTCCTGCCCTGATCAGATTCAACACAGGGAGGTGGCCAGTGGCAAGGGTGCCGCGCTTTATATTACCCGGCAATTATTGACGGAATACGTGAAGCCACCAACAAGGGCTGGGTATTAGGCAATGACAGGTTCAAGGAGCAAATCAGGGTATTACTGGGTCGGCAACTGGAACCAAAATGCCGTGGTGGCGATAGAAAATCAAATGACTTCCGCAATAGTCAGACACCACATAAAATCAATCGAGTCTGACCCCATTGATCCCCATTTTGATCTTGATCGTTGATCTTAGAGACGTATTGTGTAGAATAGTGTGTAGAGGTACACACATATGGCGACTAATCTTTCTATCGATCCAGAACTTATCAACCGTGCTCTGGAATTGAGCAACGAGCGAACGAAAAAAGCCGCTGTGACCAAGGCGCTTCAAGAATTCATCGCCCGGCGTGAACAGAAACAATTGCTGGAACTGTTTGGCAAACTGGAGTGGGATGTTGACTATGACTACAAAGCCGAACGTTCCCGGCAGTGAGCCTGTTTGTTGATACGAGTGTTTGGTCACTGGCCTGGCGCCGCGATCAGGCATCATCGGCACCTGAGGTCAGTGAACTTGAGCGTGCACTTAAATCGGGTGACTCAATCTATACTACTGGACTTGTGTTGCAAGAGTTGCTGCAAGGATTCTCAAGACCAAAGGCACACAAGCAAATCATTGAGCACTTCTCGGCGCTGCCTTTGTTGGTACCGGACAGGCAGGACCATATTCAGGCAGCTGATCTCCGTAACACCTGTCGCCGAAAAGGAAAACAGGTTGGCACGATCGACGCCTTGATTACGCAGCTCTGTGTCCGTCATGATCTTGTGATCTTGACTACGGATAAAGACTTTCAACAGATTGCCACCATCGTTTCGTTATCTGTATGGACACCATGACGATTAAAATAACAGCAAGATGTCGGCGGCTATACAAATCAAACAGTCCTCTGAATCTTGTCTTCAATCGCACTTGCCAATCAGACATGCAGGCGAATATGCTCGCGTGAACTACATAAAATCAATCGAGTCTGACCCCATTGATCTAAGGATATGAATTCAGAAGATGGCGTAAAGTTCTCCGGCGGCACCATCTGGGATCCTCAGAAGGACAAAACCTACAAGTCAAAAATGACACTCAAAGGCGATGACCTGGATGTGGAAGGTTGCGTGTCCATCGTCTGTAGTGGCCAGGACTGGAAACGAGTCAAATAGCGGCCATAAAAGACAGCCTGAGGCTGAACTGCGGTGATTATCTTTTATTAAAAGAGGAAAGATTCAGAAGTGAAGTTATTACGTGAACCGCTGCTGCACTTTATGTTCATCGGCGCAGTTATTTATTTGTTGTACGGCGCGTTCGCCGAGTCGATACCGGAAGCAGACGACAAAACCATTGTCGTTTCAGCAGGCCCATGGGGCTGAACCAGCACGACCAGGTGATCCGCCGACGCCTGGCGCAGAAACTGGAGTTCCTTGCCAAGGACCTGGTGGCCCTGACGCCCCCCACCGAGGAAGAATTGCAGTCGTATTTCGAGTCGCACCTGGACCGCTACCAGGAGCCGACGCGTTATACCTTTACCCAGGTCTTTATCGATCCCGACAAGCGCGGCGATGCAACCCTGAATGATGCCGAGGTGATCAAGGCAACCTTGATTGCACAGGGTGATGCCATCGACGATGCCGGGGCGCTCGGCGATGACTTCATGCTGCAGAACTATTACCCGGAAAAGGATCAGACCGAAATTCAGAAGCACTTCGGCAGCGGCTTTGCCGAATCGCTGGTCGAGCTGTCAAGCGGCCAATGGTACGGGCCGGTGCTGTCCGGTTATGGCGTACACCTGGTGTATGTCAGCAGCGTCAGTGAACCACCGGCACCGGTGTATGCCGAGGTGCGTGAACGCGTCGTGCAGGACTGGACGATGGACAGGAGCGAAGAACTCAACAAGCAGTTCTACGCGAATCTGCGGGAGCAGTACACCGTCGTCATTGAAGAGTCGACAGAGAAGGACAAGGTCGCTGCGGTGCAGGAGTCGGCGGAGTGACGCCGGGCAAAAAATATTATTGTAGGAGCGGCGTCGCCTGCAAGGATGCAGGTGAGGGGCGTGAGCAGGGACGCGGTAGCTTCTCGCCGCGATTCGCGCCGGGGACGGCGCTCCTACAAGGGTTGTTGTGTTTAATCATTGCGCTAACGTGTGTTTGCCCGGCCAGCGCCGACGAAATCCGGCCCGCGCTGCTGGATATCAAGGAGCAAAATACCGGCCTGTTTGCCGTCACCTGGAAAGTTCCCACGCGTGGCGACCGGGTGCTGGCCATTACGCCACAACTGCCGGAGAGCCTTGAACGGGTCGGCTCACCCTCTGTTCAGGCTGTCCCGGGTGCCAGCATCGAACATGCGACTTACAAGAATACGGATAAGTCACTAACCGGACAGACCATCGTTATCGAAGGCCTGGCGGCCCTGCAGACCGATGTACTGCTGCTTATCCAGCTACAGGACGGCACCCAGCATTCCGCGATCCTGCGTCCAGGCTCACCCGAGTTCACCATCCCGCTGCAGGCATCGAAACTCAAGATTGCCGGCGACTATTGGCTAATGGGTACGGTTCATATCCTGGAAGGCGTGGATCACCTGCTGTTCGTGCTGGCATTGCTGCTGATCGTAGTCGGCTTTGGCGAATTACTGAAGGCGGTCACCGCGTTCACGGTGGCCCACAGCATCACGCTGGCGCTGGCCACGCTCGGTATGGTGCACGTACCGGCGGCACCTACCGAGGCCATCATCGCCTTGAGTATCCTGTTCCTGGCCACGGAAATCGTCCACAAACACAACGGTCAGATCAGCCTGACGGAGCGTTACCCCTGGGTAATCGCGTTTGTCTTCGGCCTGTTTCACGGCCTGGGCTTTGCCGGCGCGTTGTCTGAAATCGGTGTACCGCAGCACGAAGTCCCACTGGCCCTGTTCATGTTCAACGTCGGCGTGGAGACCGGGCAGCTGCTGTTCATTGCCGTGGTGATAAGCCTGATTGCGTTGCTGAAACGGTTGCGGTTAACCGCACCTGAAGGTGCCTGGCGCGTGCTGCCGTACAGCATTGGCAGTGTGGCGGCGTTCTGGACCATCGATCGGGTGATGTCGTTCCTGCCCGTTGCGGTTTAGCTGCAAGACTCCTGTGCATGGAAACAGTCGCAAATCATTTTGCCGCGAGTGCGCTGCTCGGAGTCTGCACACCGGAAAAGAGTGCCGGGCAGGGGGGGTGCAGTTGGGCACGAATGACACCGCATCTATGCCCAGATCATCGTGGCGGTGTCGTTTTGTCCGCGTATCAAGGCCCCGGAGGGGGCTGCGGGCTACCCAACTAGAAACTTGTTTCTTCCTCCTTTATTCTTCCTGAGTATCTGGAAAACGGGGAAAATGCCGACCGATCCGGATTTAACC
>CAMYIO010000023.1 GCA_947258515.1 uncultured Ectothiorhodospiraceae bacterium | reverse complement strand
TCTGTCAGCCGGTTTTCAGGGTCCGTCCAAGAATGGTTTTAAAGAGTCTCCGGCGGGTGTCTGAGGGGCAACGCTAGCGCTTGAGGATCCAGACATCCTTGATTTTCATTTGTTCCTTGACGGGCTCGGCGGCTTTTTTGGCGGCAGCCATGGATTCAAATCCGGGCATCTGCAGGCGCCAGTATTGCTTGCCCTTGACCCTGGCGCCCGTTACAACCACGTCAAATCCCCTGGACCGGGCCTTCAACATGGCGTTATTTACGTATGCCTTGTCGGGCGATGACAGCAAGTTAATTATCCACGGTCCGGAATCAGCGGTCACGACTTCCTTTGCCAGGACCGGCGTTACCATTGATGGGGCAGCAGAGACGGCAGCAGGTTGCGGATTGATCGTTGGCATATATTTCGTGTCTGACCCGGCAGGTATGTCGGGTTTCGTGGCCCGTGTTTCGGTTTTTGGTGTCGATTGATGAGGCGTGGCCGCGGTTTGTTCAACGGGGCTTGCCATGATGGCCGGATATTTCTGCAAGGAGGGTGTGCCCGGTTCCTCAATGACCGGCTTGTCTGTAATTGCAGCTGTTGCTTTTTCAACAGGTGCAGGGGGTGGAGCAGCTGCTTGCCCTGGATCAGCCTTTGCTTGAGTGGTCACGACGGCCGGTGTCTGCGCCTCACGCGGAGTGACAGTTTGTTCCTGTACTTCCCGGGACGTGACCACTGCTTCGTTGACCGCTTCAGGTGCTGTAGCGGTTATGGCGAGAGGCTCCCGTGGAGGTGCCTGGGTGACCCGTTTCTCAAATGACTGGAAGGCATCTGTCAGGGCTTTCATGCGTGCATTCAGGGACGCATATCTGCCATCCTGCAATCGGCTGCTGAAAACCTGTGTTTGCACCTCGGTCAACTCGTCCGCATGTGAGCGGGTGACTGTTTCCAGTATATCGAGACGCTTGTTGATGCTGGAAACATAGTAGTACGCACCGAGAAGAACCAGACTGGTAATAAACAGTACCAGCAAGCCGGCATAAAACGACCGACTGTCTTGTCCGACTGTACTGTCGGTTCGCTCGTTATAACTGACGCTGTCATACACTGCGGCAGGTTTGATGGTGCTCTCGTCCTTGCTGATCCGTCTATGGTCAATCGAGGCCTTAAGGCTGTGTGACTCGCTGGTACGGTAAGAGTCAATCAGTCCGGCCAGTTCGGTGTCGGTACAGTGAAACACCACATCGATTGTATTTTCATCAACATGGCTGACAATGGCGGGAATGGTGAATTTATTTTGCCCGTTGGCATGCTCGACTGACAGGTAGATATCAACGCTGTCGCCATTACTGAAAGTCAGCAGACGTCCATCCGGGTCACATTGCAGTGATATGCCCTGCTGGCTGACATTAAGCACCCTGCATCCGCTCGGGACAGTCCTTTTACCGATCAGCAGGGCGTTCAGCCTGGGTGTCTTGGCATGCTGCGAGTGTGCCATCTATCGCTGGGTTCCAGAGGTCAATGCTGTTTTCTTGTCAACGGGTCAGATGCAGTATGTACTGCCGTTGCGGATGATTGTACACAATATTGGCCTGCAAGGTGCGTGGCAGGCGCGCACGGGCTAGTCCTTTCTGAGCCGATCGCTGACGGCAATCGGGGTTGGATAATTCAGCATGATGACGTAGGAGGAGACAATAAACGTGATCAGGGTAGTCGACTGAATCAGGTAGGAGGCTCTGGAGCCTATGGCGCCGGCGTTAAGTGCCAGCACGGCGATCATCAGGGAGAATTCACTGACTTGCCCGAGTCGCACGCCGACCTCGTTCGAGAGGCCAGTTGATTCACCGGATCGCCGCAGCAGTTGCGCAAAGACGACGGGCTTGAAAGCCAGCATTAATGAAGCAAGAATTGCAGCAGGAATAATGACTTCCGGTAACATTGTGATATTAAAACTAGCACCAAGAGAAAAGAAAAACATGATAAGGAAGAAGTCTCTCAGTGGTTTGAAACTGTCGGCGATAAAGAGTGCAATGGGATTGGTCGCCAGCGAGACGCCAGCAATGAAGGCGCCGATTTCGTAGGACAGTCCCATCAGTTCCGCCAGTTGCGCCATTCCGAGGCACCAGCCTATGGCGGTGAGAAAAATGTATTCCTGTATGGTGTCGAAACGCTGTATCAGTCGCTGCAGGATGTAGCGTTCGAAGAGTAGTGAAATGACGACGATCAATGGCAGCGACAGGGCCAGGGAGACCAGTTGTTGCCACTCCATACCCGCGTGTGACAGGCCTTCCAGAAACAGCAGAATCCCGATGGCAAGGATATCCTGCAGCAGCAGGATGCTGATCATGACCTGGCCCACATGACGGTGGTGCAGGGCAGTCGTCGGTAACAGCTTGAGGCCGATAATCGTGCTCGAAAACATCATGACAGAACCGATAATCAGACTTTCAAAATGGCTGTAGCCAAAAGCCAGACCTGTCAGCAAACCGGCCATGCCGAAAACCAGGGAGCTGATCACGGTGACCATGATGGCCTCACGCAGCATCCGTACCAGTTGTGCGGGCTGCAGGTTCAGCCCGAGAAGGAACAGCAGGAAAATGATCCCGATATGTCCAATTTCCTGGATTATGGCAGCGTCATTGACCAGTTTGAAACCCCATGGTCCAACCAGTCCACCCAGCAGTATGTAGGCAACCAGCAATGACTGCCGGGCAAACAGTGCGATGGCTGCGAGCACAGCGGCACCGGTAAAAATCAGAAAGATAGAGAATAATATCGAGTCATGCTGCATGACTGACATCCTATAGCCAGTAATGCCTGAAATAAAGAAATTTACCGTAGTTGCTTAGAGCCAGAGACGTGCTGGCTGCTGTGTTGAAGGCGTTATTTCAGTTCATTAAAAAACAAGGCAAGGTGAAGACGGTTTTCAATGTCCAGTTTCCGGAATATCGCACTCAGGTGCGCTTTAACGGTGCGTTCTGATATATCGAGTGTACGTGCAATCGATTTGTTGTTGCCACCGAGGTGTACCATTTCGGCGACCTGTTTTTCCCGTGGTGTCAGATGCTCGATTGAGCTGTTGCCGGCAAAACTGAGGGTGTGAGTCCCTGCACTGGTGTCGCGTGCAAGTTCACCGATCAGTTTGGTGATAAGCTGCCGCGGGATCCAGATTTCACCGTCACAAACGGCATGTGCGGCTTTCAACATAAGGGTCGAGGTGATCGAGTGTGATAGAAACCCGTGTACACCGCTTTTGAACAGGGCTAGCTGGTCGACGGGGTCGTTATCGTCATCTTCAAGAATGATGACACGTGTCAGTGGGGTGCGTTGAATTGTCTCGGTGATCGTTACTTGCAGTGTGCCGCTAAACAGGGACGGATCAAGCATGATCAGCAGCGGGTTTGACTGGCCGATCAGGGCATTTAAACCCGAGGGGTTTGTGGTAATGGCGAGCGAGAAGGATTCATCCAGAATGCTTGATATTCTGTCGGTGAGCGGTGTGTTGTTACTCGCCACCAGAATAACGGGGTTTTTTCGTGGGTCACTCGCCGGCATGTCTGCATATCCCTGAATCGTTGTGTACGCCGTTGTTATCGGCACACACGCGCTACGGTTTAGCGAATACGTCATGCGGACAATACCGGGGGGGTTGTCTGAATTCAGGTCTTTAGTAGCTGTGGTTTGCCGGTCAGGAATCCCTGTGTGCCGTCAAATCGAGGAATCCATTGTATGAAAAACCGCGCCTTGTTGGAGGGCTGCGCGGTATTTCCAGTCTTGCTTATCGAGGTAACGGAATCTGTTCATCGTTGATTCGTGCGATCACCTCCTGCCAGCGACTCAGGCGTGCGGAGCGACCGACGCGTTCGTCCGTGCCTTTCCTTTTCGCGAGCCACAGGCCATTACCATTGAAGCTGTAGACCGGTAGCAGGTCGGTCCTTTCCGATGAAGGTCGTATCTCGTTGACAAGATTATCAAGTACCAGCGGTTCTGCATCCGGTGACGGGAAATACGTGAGCACCATGTGTGCCTGATCGAGTTGCAATGCCTTGACGTAGGTCAATCGCATACGTTCTTCAGGAATGCCCATTTTCCGCAATGTAAAGTATTTTGCAATCGAGAAATCTTCACAATCACCGCCATTCGATGAAAGCATCTGCAGCGGCGTTGCCCAGTAATCTTCCTGGCCCCACAGTTCACTGTCATTAACGAAGGCCAGCTGGTTAAAGAAGTTGTTGACGAGTTCCAGTTTATCCTCGGGGAGTGCATCCTGGTAATCGCCAATCAACTGGTACCAGGTAACAACACGCCGTCGCGCATAAAGGCCGTAGTCCAGCTCAACCTGTCTTAAAATCTCCGTTGACGGGGCAAAATCACCGGCCGCTAACCGGGAAATGCCTGCAAGGCTTAACAGTCCCGCAATCAGCGCGATGCCCAGGTGGTGATTGAGATGGCGGCGCAGGCCGTGCTGCATCATGACAAACCTGTAAATATTTATGGAATTTATTCATCAGCTTATCGGCCGCTAGCGGGTACTCCTTTGGTAAATGCAGATGCGTTGATCGTGGCGAGGCAGCGGGGCAGGGAAAGACGTTGGTACCTAAGTCCAATTGTGTCACTGAGGTCCTCAACGTAAGCTGATTTAGACTCATAAAAACAACTAGTTATGAAAAAAATTAATGTTACTGTCGTGTGCGCCGGAAACCATGCTTACCCGGGCTGTGCCGAGCTGCTGGCGGATTGCCCCGAGGTTAATCTCGTTGCGCAGCCGGGTGGCCTCAACGAAGCCGGCATCTGGGTCGCGCTGGGCCGGAGTGATGTGCTGGTCCTGGATGAAGCCGTTATGGAGCAGGCAGGTCATCAGGCGATCCGCTCCCTGCACGAATATTTTCCGTTGATCCGCTCTCTGATGGTGGTGGAAGGCGAACATGAGTACAAGACGCTGGCGGCTGTATCACTGGGTGTACAGGGTGTCATCGGTCGTACCTCGACCGTATCCATGTTGCGCAAGGCGATAATCGCCCTTTACAGTGGTGAAGCATGGTTGTCGAGGGGGTTGGCGCAGCCCTTGCGTAACCAGCTGAATCAGGAGAGTGAGCTGACCTGCTGGACTGAATTATCAGCAGATCTGGCAGGCAGGGGCAGGCTAAACTAGCACGGTTTTGCAAGCATAAGCCGGCATGATCCGCAAGAATGCCGGGATACACTCTTCAAGTTTATATAAGCATGCGCAATTGACCGGTAGATGTGATTTAATTGCCGGCTATGTTTCGTCCACTCGAATTGTTCATCGGTCTGCGCTATACGCATTCCAAGCGGCGCACGCATTTCATCTCCTTTATCTCCATGACCTCGATGCTGGGGATCGCACTGGGCGTAACAGCACTGATTACGGTGCTGTCCGTCATGAACGGCTTTGAGAAGGAATTGCGGGACCGCATTCTCGGGATGGCATCACATGCCACCGTAACGACCTATGCAGGCAGGCTGGCTGACTGGCCGGCGCTGTCGCAGATCCTTGCAGATGAACCGGCTATTCAGGCAATGGCGCCCTATGTGCAGGGTGAATCAATGCTCAGCCAGGGGAAGCGTGTCAGTGGTGCGTTGATCAGGGGTGTCATGCCGGAGATGGAAGGCGGGGTCTCCGATGTTGTCTCGCATATCAACGGTGGCGATCTGGGGGCATTAAAAGACGGTGAGTACAGCATCATTCTCGGCAGTGAACTGGCGATTGTACTGGGCGCAGGCATCGGCGATTCGGTTACGGTTGTATCACCCCAGGTAACGATTGGTCCGACGGGTATCCTGCCGCGGTTGCGACGCTTCACGGTTGTCGGGATCTTTGAGGTTGGTATGTTTGAGTATGACCGCGGTGTGGCACTGGTTCATATCAAGGATGCAGCCAGGCTTTTCAGTCTGGAAGACAACGTCACCGGTCTGCGTTTAAAGCTGGAGGACATCTACGATGCCCCGGCCCTGGCCAGAAAACTGTCTGTACAGTTGCAGGGTGATTACCGCGTTGAGGACTGGACGCGCCAGCACGCAAATTTCTTCCGTGCCGTGAAAACGGAGAAGCGCGTAATGTTCATTATTCTTACGCTGATTGTCGCCGTTGCCGCATTTAATATTGTTTCGACATTGATTATGGTGGTCACTGACAAGCGTTCTGACATTGCGATTCTGCGCACACTGGGTACCTCACCGCGATCAATAATGACCATATTTATCATCCAGGGGGTGGTGATTGGCGTGCTGGGCACCGCACTGGGTGTTGCCGGTGGTGTCGGTCTGGCTCTGAATGTCGAAACCATTGTACCGGCGATCGAGCAGTTTTTTAATGTAGAGTTCCTGGCGGCAGATGTGTACTACATCAGCGATGTTCCGTCGGAACTGCACTGGAAGGATGTCTGGGTGATGGCATCGGTGTCCATGAGTCTGTGTCTGCTGGCGACACTCTATCCCGCCTGGCGGGCGGCACGTACACATCCTGCAGAGGCCTTGCGCTATGAGTAGCGTGCTCGCCTGCAGCCAGCTGTGCAAAACCTTCGCTGAGGGAGATGTAGCACTGGAGATACTGAAAAATGTCGATCTAAACGTCGCAACCGCCGAGCGAATTGCCGTCATGGGGGCCTCGGGCAGCGGCAAGAGCACACTGCTGCATCTGCTCGGTGGTCTCGATGAGCCGACCCGTGGTGACATTACCATCGCCGGACAGTCTATAGGGGACCTGTCACCCCTGCAGCTGGGGCGCCTGCGCAACAGGGAACTGGGGTTCGTTTATCAGTTCCATCACCTGTTGCCGGAATTCACCGCGATTGAAAACGTGGCCATGCCCTTGTTGATCCGGGGCGTACGTCCAGCGGATGCCAGGGAACAGGCGATCGCCTTGCTCGAACGTGTCGGCCTGTCTGAGCGGACGACGCATAAACCGGGTGAACTGTCCGGTGGCGAGCGTCAGCGCGCGGCCGTGGCACGTGCGCTGGTGACCCGGCCCGCCTGTATATTGGCAGACGAACCAACGGGTAATCTTGACCGTCAAAATGCCGAGCAGGTCTTCGAGCTGATGATGGAACTGAATCGGGAACTTTCGACCAGTCTGCTGGTGGCGACGCATGACCCGCTGATTGCCGAGCGCATGGACCGGGTGGTGCGGCTGGAGGACGGTCGCCTGATCTAACCGCAGACCGGATACAGTTACACACATAGCAACACTGTTCAGGGACGAACATGTTATTACCGACCGCCGCCTTTGTGGCAGGCGTGGTTGTGCTTCAATGGTGTGCTGCTCTGCCGCCGCTCTGGGCCTACACTGTGGCGCCCCTCGTTCTGTGCTCGCTGATCTGGCGGGCTGCCCGTCTACCGGCCATTTTTATCCTGGGTTATTTCTGGGCCGCACTGTTTGCGGAACATGCGCTCGATCCTGCGCTTGCCCCGGCGCTGGAAGGCAAGACGGTGCTGGTGGAGGGCCGGGTGCTTGAACGGCCCCGACCGGTAACACCCCGACAGCTGCGGTTTACGTTTTATATTGAGCGACTGGATGCAGGCCAGGGCTGGACGGACTTCCACGGAAAGGCGCGCCTTAGTCTCTATAATGCTGATTTCAAAGTCGCCAACGGTGAACGCTGGCAACTGGCTGTACGCCTGAAACGACCGCATGGATTCTCGAATCCCGGTGGCTTTGATTTCGAGCAGTGGCTGTTCCAGCAGAGGATACGTGCAACCGGCTATGTACGTCTGGACAGGGCGCGCAATCGCCTGCTCTCCGTAACCAGGGTCTCTGTTATAGACAGATTCAGGTCGCGCTTGATGTCCGTCTACGAGGGGATGTCGGCGGCCAGTCCTTCACTGGCGATCATTCGTGCATTGACCATTGGCGATCGCAGTGCATTGAGCACATCGCAATGGGAGGTTCTGCGGGCAACCGGCACCAGCCACCTGGTGGCGATATCGGGCCTGCATGTCAGCCTGGTGGCAGGACTGGTGTTCTGGTTAACACGGATCGTCTGGGTGCGTTGCGGCTACCTGGTTGAACGCTATCCTGCGAGCAAGGTTGCTGCTGTGGCAGCCGTTTTGGCGGCACTTGTATACGCACTGCTGGCCGGGTTCGGCATCCCGGTGCGACGTGCCCTGATCATGGTGAGCGTCATGATGTTGTCGATCGTGTCGGATCAGGGCGCTTCCTTTTCCCGTGCCATCGCACTGGCCGTGGTGACGATCCTGTTGCTGGATCCGCTGGCGGTGCTGTCGCCTGGATGGTGGCTGTCATTCTGGGCAGTTACAGTCATTGCCTATTGCAGTAGCGGGCGTCATGGCCGCCGTATTTTTGTACAGAAGTGGGTTTACATGCACATTGTGCTGGCCATTAGCATGCTGCCATTACTCTTGGCGTTCTTCCAGCAGGCCTCTGTGATTGCTCCGCTGGCAAACACTCTCGCGGTACCCTGCGTCGGCATGATTGTTGTGCCCGTTGCACTGACCGGCACTCTGCTCTTCAGCATCAGCGAGACAGTCGGTGTCTGGTTGCTGCAGATCGCGGCCAGTTTGATGGATCTTGTCTGGCCATGGCTGAACGGTCTGGCCGGGCTGGAGCATGCGCTGTGGCAACAACATCAGCCTGTCGCCTGGACACTGGTCCCCGCGTTTATCGGACTGGCCATCTGCTTTATGCCACGCGGCATTCCAGGCCGATGGCTGGCGCTGCTGTTGGTATTACCCCTGATCATGGTTGAACCGCAGCGCCCGGGTTGGGGGGAAGCGCGTGTCACGCTACTGGATGTGGGGCAGGGGCTGGCGGCAGTTGTACAGACGCAGCAGCATGTGCTCGTCTATGATGCCGGGCCGCGTTTCAGCGATACGTTTGATACCGGGGCAGCGGTTGTGGTGCCATTTTTGCGGCACTCGGGTGTTCGCACTCTGGATATGCTGGTCGTCAGTCATGGGGACAATGACCACATCGGCGGGGTCGCATCGCTTCTGGCGGATTATCCGGCGGATGAATTGCTAACCAGTGTCACCGAGAAAATGTCCTCCACTCATGCAGTACACTGCTGGGCCAATCGCTCCTGGGTCTGGGAGGGGGTCACTTTTACCCTGTTGCACCCGGAGAAGGACAGTCGGCTGCGGGGAAATGATGCATCCTGTGTACTGCGCATTGAGTCAGCGGGCGGACACAGTGTCCTGTTGACGGGTGATATTGAGGCACAGGCTGAACAGGCGTTGCTGCGGCATTCACGGCCACAACTTGCGGCGGCGGTGCTGGTCGCGCCGCATCATGGCAGCGATACGTCTTCCACGCCGGCATTTATCGGGGCGGTCCAGCCTGACGTGGTGCTGTTTCCGAGCGGCTACCGCAATCGCTATGGTTTTCCCAAACCTCCGGTCGTGGAACGCTATGCTGATGTGCATGCCGAAATGTACGAAACAGGTCTCAGCGGTGCCCTTGCTGTGACGCTATCCTCTGGTGATGAAAAGCCGGCAATCCGTCGTTTCAGGGAACAGCGGCAGCGCTACTGGCAAGCGGTAAATATTCCCTGATACGGTATGGCTGGCGGAGTAAATACAGTATGATTTGCATCGTTTTCGGATTCCCACCATAACGAAGGATGGACATGTTGTGCTAGAACTGGTGAAAGCAGGCGGCTGGCTTATGCTGCCGATTATTCTTTGTTCGATCATATCGCTGGCAATTATTGTTGAACGGCTCTGGTCCTTGCAGGTGCGCCGGGTGCTACCGAAGAACCTGGTGGCACAGGTCTGGCGCTGGGAGAAGATTCACCAGTTGAATGATGAGCACCTGGCTGAACTGCAAGCCAGTTCGCCACTGGGTTCCATCCTTGCGGCCGGTATATCCAACCGCCATCAGAAACGCGAGGTCATGAAAGAAAGTATCGAGGATACCGGCCGGCATATTGTTCACGAACTGGAGCGCTACCTCAATTCACTCGGTACCATTGCAGCCATTACCCCGTTGCTGGGGTTGCTGGGTACGGTGATTGGCATGATCAAGGTGTTCGCAACCATCACCACGCAGGGGGTTGGTGACCCCGGTGCGCTGGCCGGTGGTATTTCAGAGGCACTCATTACCACGGCGGCGGGTATGGTGGTCGCGATACCGACACTGATGTTCTACCGTTATTTCAGGGGTCAGGTCAGGATGCTGGTGCTGAAAATGGAGCAGGAGGCGCTGGTGATGGTTGAGATCATGCATGGCCAGCGCACGCCGGTGGAAGGATAAGAGGCGATGAACCTGCAGCCCGGCGAACCGGATGAACCGGAAGTCAATCTGACGCCACTGATCGACGTGGTATTTCTGTTGCTGATCTTTTTTATGGTGTCCACCACCTTCGAACAGCAATCACGTATCCAGATAGAATTGCCCGAGGCCACGGCGACACCGGCAGAAACGGAAGATGAATCCCTCGAGATCGTAATCGACGCACAGGGGCGCTATTTCATAGGCGAACGCCAGGTGGTGAACAGTGAACTCAAGACACTGAAAGCGGCCATCAGCAAGGCGGTTGACGGGCGTGAGTCACTCACTGTCATTATCCGTGCCGACGCCAGTACGCCACATCAGGCTGTGATTACTGCACTTGACGCTACCAGCCAGCTAGGTCTGACGCAAATCTCCCTGGCAACTTCAAAGATAGAGGAATAATTGCCGGCTTTTATCCGTGATTAACAGGATTAAATGAAGCGCCTGGATTATTACTGGTATACACGCACTCCATGGCTGGTAGTGCTGACGCCCCTGTCACTGGTCTACCGCGTCATTGTCAGTCTGCGCCGAGCAGGCTATAAAATCGGTCTCTTGCGCAGTACCAGGGTGCCGGTGCCGGTCATAGTGGTTGGCAATATTACGGTTGGCGGGACCGGGAAGACACCGCTGGTTGCATGGCTGGCGGAATACCTGCGCGGCAAGGGTTACAAGCCCGGGATCATCTCCAGGGGTTACGGGGGAACTGCCAGCAACTGGCCGCAACAGGTCAGGCCGGACAGTGATCCCGGTGCGGTCGGTGATGAGGCCGTTCTGCTTGCGGCAAAGACAGGTTGTCCCATGTCAGTTGCACCTGATCGCGTGGCGGCCGCAAAGGCGCTGCTTGAACATAACGATTGTGATGTCCTTCTTGGTGACGATGGCCTGCAGCATTATGCCCTGCAACGCGATATCGAGATTGCTGTGGTCGATGGTGTCAGGCGATTCGGCAGCGGTTTCATGATACCCGCCGGACCGTTGCGTGAACCGGTCAGCCGTTTGCAGGCAGTCGATCTGGTGGTCGTCAACGGTCTGGGTGACGATCGGGAGCACCCGATGAGCCTGAAACCGGGGGATGCGCATAACCTGCTGGATCCGGACAAGGTCCGCAGTTTGGCTGATTTCCGTGCTCAAGCGGTACACGCCGTGGCCGGTATCGGTAATCCTGAACGGTTTTTTCGATCGCTGCAGCAAGCCGGCCTGCAACTGGAAAAGCACACTTTTCCCGACCATTATCCGTTTCAGCCCGAGGACATCCGTTTCGGTGACGACAGGCCGGTCATCATGACGGAGAAGGATGCGGTCAAATGTCGCCATTTTGCGACTGCGAATGACTGGTATGTACCGGTTGTGGCGCGGATGAGCAAGGATTTCCGCCATTGTCTGGATACGCTACTGGATACCCGGCTCACACATCGGGGATAATAGCGCTTCGATAAGCTTATATACGGCAGGAGTGCAGTGTGGACAAAAAATTACTGGATATACTGGCTTGCCCGATATGCAAGGGGCCACTTGTTTACCACAAGGACGAGAATGAATTGATCTGCAAGGTAGACCGGTTGGCCTATCCCGTCAGGGACGGCATTCCGGTGATGCTGGAAGACGAGGCGCGGCAACTGCCCGCAGATGAGGAGGTCTGAGGCCGCCGCGCATGGGTAACACCCCCTTTAAGGTTGTTATTCCGGCACGTTATGCATCCACGCGGCTGCCGGGCAAGCCACTGCTTCAACTGGCTGGTCGCCCCATGCTGCAGTATGTGCATGAACGGTCACTGCAGAGCGGCGCAGCCGAGGTGATCATCGCGACCGATGATCAACGCATTGCAGACGCTGCACACAACTTTGATGCGATGGTGTGCATGACATCTCCCGAGCATACCTCGGGTACCGAGCGCCTTGCGGAGGTTGTCGTGAGACAGGGCTGGGATGATGACGAAATCATCGTCAATGTACAGGGTGATGAACCCTTAATCCCTGTGGCACTCATCACACAGGTCGCCGCTGGTCTCGCTGGAAATGCGGTCGCCCCGATGGCGACGCTGGCCTATCCGGTTCAATCCCCTGATGAGGTGGCTGACCCGAACGTTGTCAAGGTCGTCCTCGACAAACAGGGTTATGCACTCTATTTCAGCCGTGCGGCGATACCCTTTCACCGTGACAGGCCAATGCTGGACAGTGACACTCAGGCGTTACGCCATATCGGACTGTATGCCTACCGTGCCGGTTTTCTGAAACGCTATATGCAAATGGAAGCTTCACCGCTGGAGTCAATCGAGAAACTCGAACAGTTGCGGGTACTGTGGCACGGTATGAAGATCCATGTCGGCATCGCATCTGAAATGCCTGGCCATGGTGTCGATACCCGGGAAGACCTGGCGCGGGTTGATACGTTGTTAACAAATACTGAATAGCAAGCAGGAGTCGTAATGGTCAATGTGCTTTTTGTCTGCATGGGCAATATCTGCAGGTCACCAACTGCCCAGGGTGTATTTGAACGACTGGTCGCGGAGAATGAGCTAGCAGCCGTCATACAAATCGATTCGGCGGGGACACACGCCTACCACATAGGAGAGAAGCCCGATGAGCGTGCGTCTGCCGCGGCATTAAAGCGCGGTGTTGATTTGAGTAGACAAAAGGCACGACGTGTCAGTCCGGATGATTTCCAGCTATTCGATTATGTCATCGCGATGGACAGCAGTAATTTCGAGGATCTGGCTGCTAGTTGCCCGACCGGACATGAACCGAAACTCCGTCTATTTATGGAGTTTGCACCTGACATCGAGATAAACGAGGTGCCGGATCCTTACTACGGAGGGGCTACCGGGTTTGAGCGAGTACTCGACCTGATTGAACTCGCTGCAGCCGGGCTGCTGGCAGACATTCGCCAGCAGCATCGGCTATAGTCGCACACTTATTCCGAGGCCGCCTTTTCTGCTTTTGGCGCTGTATCGATAGCAGTCGCGGCCTGGTTACCTGATGCTGCCTTTTCTGCTTTTGGCGCTGTATTGACTGCAGTCGTGGCCTGGTTACCTGGTGCTGCCTTTTCTGCTTTTGGCGCCGTATCGATAGCAGTCGCGGCCTGGTTACCTGATGCTGCCTTTTCTGCTTTTGGCGCTGTATTGACTGCAGTCGTGGCCTGGTTACCTGGTGCCGCCTTTTCTGCTTTTGGCGCCGTATTGACTGCAGTCGTGGCCTGATTACCTGGTGCCGCTTGTTTATCCGATACCTTGGACCTGGAGTCTGCTGCTGCCTTGACGGGAGCTTGCTGCGGTGTGCCGTCCTGACCTTGACTCACTTGTGCTGGAGACGTGTTGACACTGCTGTTTCCCTTCTGCTGCCGGGTGCTGTCTGTCGCTCGCGGGGACTGGTCCGTACGCCCCGCATTGTCGTCAGCAGGCGTGGTTTGGTCGCCTGTTGCCGCTTTCGCGTTGCCGCTATTCCTGTTCTGTTCGGTTGAGCGCCGTCGGCCGCCACGGCGACCACGCCTTGAACTCCGTCGTGGCTGCTGGCCTGTACTGTCGGACGACGGCGTGGGCGGAGAGGCAGCTGCAGGTGCAGCTACCTGCGTCGATGCAGGCTGGTCTGCGGCATCCCGCTTTTGAACCGGACGCGGCGGTTGACGCTTGCCAGCGGGTTGTCGCGACTTGGTGCCTTGCCCGGATGATGAGCGGCTGGAGGGGCGACGTTTACCCTGTGGCGCCTGCCTGCGACGGCCATCGCTGCGATTGTCCACGCCCCCCCGGTTTTGCTGGCTACGCTGTTGTCCCGTTTTTCCGGTCTCGGGTTCTGGCGTTTCTTCGCCAGAACCGAGCAGGCTGGCGAACATGCGTTTCAACAGGCCGGGTTTAGCAGTGGTGGCAGCCACTATAGTGCGCGCCGGTGACGGGGCAGGTGCGGGTGCCATCGGTTTGACTGTCTTGATGGCCGGAACTTCTGCGCCAACTGCATCCGCGGATGCCGCCGTCGGTATCTCGGGTTCGGCCGGTGCTTTCGCCATGTGATAGCTCGGGGTGGTTTGCGTGATTGCCGTATCGTCCTTGCGGAGACGCTGCACATCGTAATTCGGGGTTTCCAGTGCCGGTGAAGGAATCAGCATCACGGCAATCTTGTGGCGTGCTTCAAGGCTGACAAGCAATTCGCGCTTTTCATTGAGCAAATAGGTGCCAACATCGACCGGGACATGAGCGACAACACGCAGTGTATTGTCCTTCATGACTTCTTCCTCAATGATTCTGAGTACCGACAATGACAGCGATTCGACGCCACGGATGGTGCCCTGGCCGGTACAGCGGGGACAGACAATCTGGCTGGACTCGCCCAGGGAAGGCCGCAGACGCTGGCGTGACATTTCCAGCAACCCAAAGCGGGATATGCGTCCGATCTGGACGCGTGCACGGTCCATCTTCAGTGCATCACGCAGGCGGTTCTCGACTTCCCGCTGGTGGCGGGCAGGCTGCATGTCAATGAAGTCAATGACGACCAGTCCACCGAGGTCGCGTATACGCAGCTGCCGGGCAACTTCATCGGCGGCTTCCAGGTTGGTGTTCAGCGCGGTTTCTTCAATGTCCCCGCCCTTGGTGGCACGTGCCGAGTTGATATCGATGGAAATCAGTGCCTCGGTGTGGTCAATGACAATGGCGCCGCCGGAGGGCAGTGTGACTTCCCGCTGAAAGGCAAACTCGATCTGCGATTCAATCTGGAAACGGTTGAAGAGGGGAATGGTGTCCTGGTAGAGCTTCAGTTTGCCCAGGTTGTGGGGCATGACACGTTCCATGAACTCACGTGCCGTCTCATGCACCTCGGGGCTGTCAACCAGGATCTCCGCGACATCCGTGCGCAGGTAGTCGCGCAGGGCGCGGATAATGACATTGCTTTCCTGGTAAATCAGTAACGGGGCTGTCCGCTCTGCCGCGGCCTCCTCGATGACGCTCCACAGGTGCACCAGGTAATCCAGGTCCCACTGCAATTCTTCACTGCTGCGGCCTATGCCGGCGGTACGAACAATCATGCCCATGCCATCGGGTATATTCATGCCGCTCATGGCATCACGTACCAGGTCGCGGTCTTCGCCCTGTATCCGCCGCGAGACCCCGCCGGCACGCGGGTTGTTGGGCATCAGGACCAGGTAACGCCCGGCAAGGCTGATAAAGGTGGTGAGGGCGGCACCCTTGTTGCCGCGCTCTTCTTTTTCAACCTGAACGACCAGTTCCTGGCCTTCGCTAAGGGCATCCTTGATGCTGAGGCGGCCGCCTGCCTGCTTGGCAGAGTCGCTGAAATAACTGCGCGCAATTTCCTTTAAGGGCAGGAAGCCATGGCGATTGCCACCGTAATCAATAAAGGCTGCCTCGAGGCTGGGCTCGATGCGGGTGATTTTACCTTTGTATACGTTGGACTTTTTCTGGCCGCGTGAGGGGACCTCAATATCAAGATCGTAGAGCTTCTGGCCATCGACCATGGCCACACGCAGCTCTTCGGGCTGCGTGGTGTTGATCAACATTCTTTTCATGTTTTAGTTCTCTCATACGCTCGACCTGATGACGCACAGCGCACATTGCCTGACGTGTCCGTGACGGACCGTGCTGCAGGCGGGGTGCTGGAGTAGCACCCAATAGCCATAGCAGGCAGGTAATGAAAACGGGCAAAGGATGCTGTGCGTGATTCATGGGGGCGTTCATTGTTTATCTGGTTTGGATTGTATTTATAACAGCACGGTGCTGAACATTCTGCAGAATACTGGTTGTCTGAAGCAGCCAATATCTACCGTATAAATTCGGGGTCTTCGGATAGACTTGCGGACGCCTGTCGCCCGATTAAGGTCATACCTTGTGTGGACTATAACAACCTTGGTCTATACCCGCAAACAAACGAGGTAATACCCATGCGATAAAGCCTGTACAATTCCTTACCCGTTTTCAGGTAGATAGCGATTCCATGAGTCAGGGACCGGCAAAGAACTTCCCCAGGGTGCGCCAGGTAGAGGTGAGCGCAGAGGAGGCGGGTCAACGTATCGACAATTATTTGGCGCGCTATTTGAAGGGCGTTCCCAAGAGTCACATTTACCGCATCCTCAGGCGCGGTGAAGTGCGCGTCAACAGTGGCCGCATACGCGCCCAATATAAGGTATGTGCCGGTGACAGGGTGCGCATTCCTCCCGTGAGGGTCGCAACACCCGCGGCAGGCAATACCATGCCCATGCGCAGCCTTGAGGACTGCATTCTGTTTGAGAACAGTCGTTGCCTGGTGATCAACAAGCCGTCCGGCATTGCCGTCCACGGCGGCAGCGGCCTGAGCTACGGTGTCATCGAGGCCTTTCGTGCCGGGCGACCGCAGGCCCCCTACCTGGAGCTCGCGCATCGCCTTGACCGGGAAACTTCCGGCTGCCTGGTACTGGCCAAACGGCGCAGTTTCCTGCGTGCCTTCCAGGAGCAGCTGCGACAGGGTGAAGTGGTGAAGCATTACCTGGCACTGGTGTCCGGGGCATGGAAAGGGGGTACGCAAACAGTGAAGGCACCGTTGCGCAAGAACCTGTTGCGAGGTGGCGAGCGCATGGTCACGGTGGACGAGACGGGCAAGCAGGCGACCAGTGTCTTCAAGCCGGTGACCCGCTTTGGTGCGGCAACGCTGGTCGAGGTTGAGTTGAAAACGGGCAGGACTCATCAGATCCGTGTGCACGGTGCACATATCGGTCACCCGCTCGCCGGCGATGAAAAATACGGTGATCCGGTCTTTAATCGCCAAATGAAACACCTTGGTTTGCGTCGACTGCTGCTGCACGCGCACTACCTTGAATTTGCGGATACGGCCGAGGGTGAAAGAATTACCGTGAGCGTTCCGCTGGGTGATGAATTGAAAGCTGTTATCGACCGGCTTGAGTCGCCATAATTGACGCTGTAGCGGGAATTACCTTCATTCAAATAAATCATGGCCGACAAGATTAAACTCATTGTGTTTGACTGGGATGGCACCCTGATGGATTCCGAGGCGCAAATCGTGGCTTGCCTGCACGCGGCGATCGCGGACCTGGGGCTGGAACCGATGGATGATGATACGGTCAAGAATGTCATCGGGCTGGGCCTGCGTGAGGCGATTGATACACTGGTGCCCGGACGTGATGAGCGTTTTCAGCAAACGTTTGTGGAACATTACAGAAAATACTGGTTTCAGTCCGAGGCATCGCAGCTGTTCGAGGGGGTGCGTGAGGTGCTGGATGCCCTGAAGCAACAGCAGCTGTTGCTGGGAGTAGCCACTGGTAAGGCACGTCGCGGGCTGGAACGGGTGCTGGATGAGACGGGACTGGCCTCCTGTTTTCATGCGACACGCTGTTCAGACGAGGCACGCTCCAAGCCGCATCCACAGATGCTGCTGGACATAATGGCGAAACTGGAAGTATTGCCCGGGGAAACCCTGATGGTCGGTGATACCGAGTATGACATGGAGATGGCAACCAATGCTGGTGCCGCCAAGATCGCGGTACGCACCGGTGTGCACTCCGAAGAACGTTTGAATCGGCATGCGCCACTGGTCTGCCTGGAGCGGATTATCGACATGCCGGGATGGATGGCAGAGGCGGGTCTCATAGAACTTCGCGAGTAATTTCATTACATACAACAGGTGACATCATGTTTGGCAAGGAATCTGAAAGTAGCAAGACGGAAACAGGCAGTGAGGAGTGGAGTCGGGATGTCATTAACCGGCTCGCCTTTGCCGCGGTCAATGAACAACGGCGCACGCGGCGCTGGAATATCTTCTTCAAGGTACTGCTGGCCCTGTACCTGCTGGCACTGTTGATACTGTATATGCCCACCGACTGGGATAAATTAGGCAAGGTGTCCGAGAAGCATACGGCACTGGTTGATCTCAATGGTGTCATTTCCGATTCAACTAAGGCCAGTGCCGATACCGTGATCAATGGCTTGCGTAATGCCTTTGAGGACGAAAATTCAGCCGGGATCATCCTGCGGGCAAATTCACCCGGCGGCAGTCCGGTACAGTCCGGCTATATCTACAAGGAGATCAAGCGGCTGCGTGAACTGCATCCGGATACACCGTTGTACGCGGTGGTCACGGATGTCTGTGCATCGGGTTGTTACTACGTGGTCTCGGCGGCGGATGAGATCTATGTGGATGAGGCCAGCATTATTGGTTCTATCGGCGTGCGCATGGACAGTTTCGGATTCGTGGATACCATGAAAAAACTCGGTGTCGAGCGTCGCCTGTACACGGCCGGCGAGAGCAAGGGATTCCTTGACCCGTTTATGCCTCAAAAGTCCACTGACGTCGAGCATGTGAAGTTATTGCTCGACAGCATACACACGCAATTTATAACCGCGGTACAACAGGGACGGGGTGACCGCCTGCACGATAATGACAAGCTATACACCGGGCTGGTATGGACAGGAGAAGAAAGCATACCGATGGGGCTTGCAGATAAAATCGGCAGTAGCAGTTACGTTGCCCGTGAAGTGATTGGTGAGGAGGAAATCGTCGAATTTACCGAGAAACCGGATTTCTTTAAACGGCTCAGCGACCGCATCGGCGTGGCCATGGTGAAAGGGATGAGCGAACTGTTTGCCAATGGTGTGGGTTCGGTACGCTAGATTACGTTTCTCCGGAGATTATTGTTCAATGTAGGAGCGCATCGCATGCGCGAAAAGATTTGGCACCACATTCGCGCATGCGATGCGCTCCTGCAAGATTCTTTTTCTTCATGCGTACTGGATTGCAGTGCTACGGCAGGTCAATCCCCGACTGCGCCAGCATGCGGGTCAGGCGAATCAGCGGCAAACCGATCAATGCGGTTGGATCGCTCCCCTCCATGTACTCGAACAGGGCGATACCCAGGCCCTCGGATTTAAAACTGCCGGCACAGTGATACGGTTGATCGTGTCGCAGGTAACGTTCTATCTGCTCGTCGCCGAGCTCCCTGAATTTCACGGTATAGGGAATGACATCGAGGAGCGCCCTGTCTGTCCCGGTATTCAGCAGGCACAGGCCTGTCTGAAAGGTGACGCGTTTTCCGGAAAGATTCCGTAACTGCTCGAAAGCGCGCTCATGCGTGCCCGGTTTCCCGAGGATGCCGCTGTCCGTGGTTGCGACCTGGTCGGAGCCTATAATCAGCCCCTGGTGGCTCGCTGCGACTGCACGTGCCTTGCTTTCTGACAGGCGTCGCACCAGGGCGGCGGCTGTCTCGTTCGCCCGTGCTGATTCGTTGACATCGGGAGCGGCTGTCAGGAACGGAATTCCGAGTCGCTGCAGCAGTTCCTTGCGGAACGGCGAGGTTGAGGCCAGTGTGACCGCGGGCGCCATGTTTACGGGTGCAGCTGTTATCAGCTGGTAGTGATTTCAACGAGGGTTTCATCCGGGTTGACGCGGTCCCCCTTGCTGACATGAATCGCGGTCACCTTCCCGGCAATGGGTGATTGTATTTCAGTTTCCATTTTCATCGCCTCGGTAATCAGTACCGGTGTACCTGCCTCGATCTCGTCATCTACCTTGACCAGGACTTCAATAATGGTCCCCGGCATGGACGTGGTGACATCGCCGGGCCGGGTAGCGCGCGGACGTTTACTGCCTTTTACGGAACTGCTTTCACTCACGCCGATGGCGTGTATTTCGTCCAGTGTCTCTACCAGGACCTCTTCCGGAACGCCATCAACCGTCAGATAGAACGGCCGGTTGTCCTGGGTGCGGTGCCCCGTGCCGGTGATCTTTATATGGTATGGCTCGCCATGAAGGGTGACCTTGAATTCTGTCGGGCGCGAGCGCCGTTCAGTCATATCGGTACGCTGCTGCGCACTGGCTTCCGGCGCGGCGGGGGAATCTGCGGGGCTGTCTGCGAAGCTGCCTGCGGCGCGTTGGTCCAGGAATCCCCTGGCGATTTCCGGGAACATCGCATAAGTCAGTACATCTTCCTCGCTGCTGGCCAGATCACCCGCGGCTTCACGTAATTTGTCCATTTCGGTGCCGGTGCCTTGCCATAGCGCCCCTGGAGATAGTGTTTTACCTCGTTGGTGATGGTCTTGTAACGCTCGCCAGTGAGCACGTTGAGTACAGCCTGTGTACCGACGATCTGGGATGTGGGCGTGACCAGTGGCGGATAACCGAGATCTTTCCTGACCCGTGGAATTTCCCTGAAGACCTCATCGATACGCTCAAGTGCACCCTGTTCACGTAACTGTGTATACAGGTTTGAGATCATGCCGCCCGGTACCTGGTACACCTGCACACGGGTGTCCGGGCCGATATAGTCACTTTCATACTGTGCGTATTTCTTGCGCACGTCCCTGAAATAAAGACCGATCGTCTGCAGGGCCTCGAGATCAAGCCCGGTGTCATATTCCGTTCCGCGGAGTGCCGACACCATGCTTTCTGTGGCCGGATGTCCCGGGCCGCCGGAGAAGGAAGAGATGGCGGTATCAATATGGGTGCAGCCATTCTCGATCGCCTTCAACAGGCACATCTCTGCAGTGCCGGCAGTGGCATGACAGTGAAGATGCAACGGCAGGTCGGTTGCCTGTCCGAGTTCACGCACCAGCTCGGCTGTGGCCATGGGTGTCAGCAGGCCAGCCATATCCTTGATGGCAATACTGTGGCATCCCAGCGATTGCAGCTCCCTGGCCTGTTCCACAAACGTCGCGGTGCTATGCACGGGGCTGGTGGTATAGCAGATGGTCCCCTGTGCATGCTTGCCGGCCTGGTTGACCGCCTTGATGGCAGTCTCCAGGTTGCGTGTGTCGTTGAGGGCATCGAAGATGCGAAAAACATCCATGCCGTTTTCCGCAGCACGCGCCACAAAGGCATTGACTACATCATCGGAGTAATGCCGGTAGCCAAGCAGGTTCTGGCCCCGCAGCAGCATCTGCAGCCGTGTGTTGGGTAATGCCGCGCGCAGCGTCTTCAGGCGCTCCCAGGGGTCTTCCTTGAGAAAACGCAGGCAACTGTCAAAGGTGGCGCCGCCCCAGACTTCCAGCGACCAGTAGCCTATGCGGTCCAGTTGTTCGCAGGCAGGCAGCATATCCTCGGTGCGCATTCGTGTTGCTATCAGCGACTGGTGTGCGTCACGCAGGATGACATCGGTGATGTGTACTTTCGACATGATGTGTTCTTCCCTTGCTGTTTCTATAGTCCAAGGTGAGCCGACAGGGCCGCGGTAATGGCAGCGGTCAGTTCGCGCGTTGGTCGGCTGGTCTTGTATGCTGTCAATTCCGGATGGTCTTCCACAAAGCCGGTGTCAAACGAACCGCTGCGAAAATCCGCCACCTTGAGGATTTCCATGTAGTAGGGGATCGTGGTTTTCACGCCATAGACGCCGGTGTCCGTCAGGGCCCTGCTGGTACGGTTCAGGAGTTCCTCCCAGTCAAGTGCCCACACCGTCAACTTGGCGCACATCGAATCATAGTCGGGAGGAATCGGGTAGCCGCTGTAGATGGCTGCATCGGTACGTACCCCGGGGCCACCCGGTGCAAAGTAGCGTGTGATACGTCCAAAACTGGGCAGAAAATCGTTTTTCGGGTCTTCCGCATTGATACGCAACTCCATTGCGTAACCGCGTCGCTGTATATCCTCCTGCCGGTATGTCAGCGCCAGGCCATCGGCTATGCGTATTTGCTCACGTACAATGTCGATACCGGTGATGGTCTCGGAGATCGTGTGTTCAACCTGCAAGCGGGTGTTCATTTCCATGAAGTAAAACTGATGGTCCTTGTCGAGCAGAAATTCCACGGTGCCGGCATTCTCGTAATTGACGGCGCGGGCTGCACGGACAGCGGTTTCTCCGAGCCATTGGCGCTGCTCTTCGTTGATTTGAGGTGAGGGTGCAATCTCGATCAGTTTCTGGTGACGCCGTTGTATGGAACAGTCACGTTCGAACAGGTGCACCACGTTGCCATGCCTGTCAGCAAGGATTTGCACTTCAATGTGCCGCGGCCTGTCGATGCACTTTTCCAGAAAAATGTCGGCTGATCCGAATGCCTTGCTGGCCTCGGATATCACGCGCTGATAGTTTTTGTGTAAATCCTGTGCTGAATTGCAGCGCCGGATGCCGCGGCCACCGCCGCCATTGGTGGCTTTCAGCATGATCGGGTAGCCGATCTCCCCGGCAAGTGCCAGCGCTTCATCAAGGTCCTTGAGACTGCCTTTGCTGCCGGGGACAACCGGGATATTGGCTGCCAGCATGGCGGCACGCGCCTCGATCTTGTCACCCATCATGCGGATGACATCCGCATTCGGGCCGATGTAACGGACCTGCCGTGACGCGCATATTTCCGCCAGCAGGGGGTTTTCAGACAGAAATCCGTAACCCGGGTGCAATGCATCGCAGTGGGTGGCGACGGCCAGATTCACTATTCGATGCGCATTAAGGTAACCGGCGACGGACTCCGGGCCGATGTTGTACGCCTCGTCAGCTTTTTTTACATGCAGGGCATAGCGGTCGGCATCGGTATAGATGGCAACGGAGGTAATTCCTGCCTCGGCACAGGCCCGTATGATGCGAACGGCGATTTCACCGCGGTTCGCAATCAGCAGTTTCTTTATCACATCGGTTCCTGTCAGTTGCCTTGATAAAGGGAAGACTTTACCTGTTTTTTTACTGTCCGCTAAGTCGCAGTCTCGCATTCCCTGCTCACCGGGCTAAGTTTCTGAATTCTAGCAAGATGAAGGGTATTTGTGGAGCTGTTTGAGATTGACACTATAAAGGTCTGCAGATAGTATTCGCGGGTTATGATTAACCATCTGCCAGATCGGCTTGATCTGATCGCTACGGCCGAGGCAGGACGCATACTGCGGGGCACGGTGGCCATAGGCAGCCTGGAACGCTTGCTGCCCGTTCTGGTCTCTGACGAAGGCGAGTTGCAGGTCGAGATGGAGCTGGGCAAGGATCCGGATGGTACGCGCTACCTGGCCGGGTCCATTCGGGGCGAGGTATTGCTGAGGTGCCAGCGTTGCCTGGATAAAATGACCTTGCCACTGGAGCTGAACTTCCGCCTGGGCCTGGTATCAGGCGATGCTGCGGCGAAGGCGCTGCCTGAACACTATGAACCACTGCTGGTAACGGCGGAGCCCGCACACATTGCCGACGTGATTGCAGAAGAAGTATTGCTGGCAATCCCCATTGTGCCCAAACACAGTGACAGGATGGATTGCCAGGAATTTGTTAAGGACTATACACCGCCGGAGAGCGAGCAACGCAAGAATCCGTTTGCCGCGCTGGCGGGACTGAAATTGAAACAGTAGCTTAGGAGTTACAACATGGCCGTACAGAAAAGTCGCAAAACGCCATCACGTCGTGGCATGCGCCGCTCGCATGACAAGTTGACTGGCAGTACACTGTCGATTGAACCGACAACAGGTGAGACGCACCTGCGTCATCATGTCAGTGCTGACGGATTTTACAAGGGTCGCAAGGTCATCAACAAAGACCAGGACTAGTTGCCCGCCTTGTTACAAGGACTGTGAAATATCCGCTGCTTGATTACGCTGATCACATGTCCCGTAGACCTGATTAACCAGGTTCTTGACTAACCTACGTCAGCCGTCCTCATCATGAGTAATGACATTTCGATTGCGCTCGATGCTATGGGCGGTGATACCGGTCTGGATGTTATCGTACCTGCGGCGATTTCGGCCCTCGGTCAGCATCCTGACGTCCGGATCATACTCGTTGGTGATGAACCCAGGCTGGCGGCGGCTGTTGCTGCAGCCGGTGAGTCGGCAAACCCGCGCCTGAATATTCGTCATGCCAGCCAGCAGGTAGAAATGGATGAGATGGCGTCGGCGGCGATGCGCAACAAGAAGGATTCATCCATGCGGGTTGCGCTTGATCTGGTGAAAGAGGGCGTTGCACATGCCTGTGTCAGCGCCGGTAATACCGGTGCGTTGATGGCAACATCCCGCTTTGTGCTGAAGATGCTCCCCGGTATCGAGCGCCCGGCGATTTGTACGTCGCTGCCTTCAATGACCGGACATACCTGGATGCTTGATCTCGGCGCCAATGTTGACTGCAATGCCGAGCACCTGTTCCAGTTCTCACTGATGGGATCGGTGCTGGCTGCTGCGGTCGATGGCAACGAGCATCCGCGTGTCGGTTTGCTGAACATCGGCGAGGAAGACATCAAGGGCAATGAACAGGTCAAGCAGGCGGCGCAATTACTGCAGTCGGGCATGCCGAATTATGCCGGGTATGCCGAGGGTGATGATATCTACAAGGGGGGCTTCGATGTCATTGTCTGCGACGGCTTTGTCGGCAATGTATCACTGAAGACCAGTGAGGGCGTTGCCAGGATGATCGCAGAATTCATCAAGCAGGAGTTCAGGCGCAATCTGCTGACCAAACTTGCTGCCATGATCGTCATGCCGGTGCTCAAGGCCTTCCGTCGTCGCATTGACCCGCGTGCATACAACGGTGCCAGCCTGCTGGGTTTGCGCGGAATTGTCATCAAGAGTCACGGTGGTGCGGATGCCTTTGCCTTTGCAAACGCCATCAAGGTTGCCATTCTCGAAGTCCGTGAAAATGTCCCTGAACGCATAACGGCCCGGTTACGGGCCTACGAGGAAAACAGGCAGGCGCTATGAAATATTCACGCATTACGGGTACCGGAAGCTACCTGCCGGAAAAGGTGCTGACCAACCATGACCTTGAAAAGATCATGGATACGTCAGATGAGTGGATACGGGATCGTACCGGTATTTACAAGCGACATATTGCGGCGGGTGGCGAGACCACCTGTGACCTGGCGGAAATAGCGGCAAGCCGGGCGATGGAGGCGGCAGGGCGAACGCCACGGCAGATCGACCTGATAGTGCTGGCGACGACGACGCCGGACCGGGTGTTTCCGAGTACTGCCTGCCTGTTGCAGCAACGGCTGGATATTCACGGGACTGCCGCGTTTGATGTGCAGGCGGTGTGCACGGGGTTTGTCTATGCCCTCGGTATCGCTGACAAGTTTATTAAAACCGGTTCCGCCAAGTGTGCGCTGGTGGTGGGTGCGGAAACCCTGTCGCGTATTGTCGACTGGAATGATCGCGGTACCGGTATCCTGTTCGGTGACGGTGCCGGTGCCGTGATTCTCGAGGCCAGCGATGAGCCCGGCATTCTTTCCACGCATCTGCATGCGGACGGCAGTTACGAGCATCTGCTGACTGTGCCTGCCGGTATATCGAGTGGCTATGACAAGGTGCTGGCCGGTCAGGCCTATATACAGATGCAAGGCAATGAAGTCTTCAAGATGGCGGTCAACACCCTCGGACGCATCGTCGATGAAACACTGGCCGCCAACAACATGGAGAAGTCCGATGTTGACTGGCTGATCCCTCATCAGGCGAATATTCGCATCATTCAGGCGACTGCCCGCAAGCTGAAGATGTCTATGGATAAAGTCGTGGTCACGGTGGATGAACACGGCAACACGTCGGCCGCATCGGTGCCGCTGGCGCTGGATGTTGCGGTGCGCGACGGTCGCATCAAGCGTGGTGAAATCCTGCTCATGGAGGCCTTTGGCGGTGGTTTTACCTGGGGATCGGCACTCATTAAATACTGATTATGAACACAACGCTCGCAATTGTATTTCCCGGTCAGGGATCCCAGTCAATCGGCATGCTCTCTGCGCTTGCCACTGACTATTCACAGGTTGTCGATACCTTTGAACTGGCCAGTGACGTGCTCGGCTATGATTTATGGCAGCTGGTACAGGACGGACCCGCGGATGAACTGAATGAGACCGACAAGACGCAACCCGCGATGCTGGCGGCAGGCGTCGCTGTCTGGCGCGTCTGGCAGGATGCGGGCGGTGCGGCCCCGCTACTGATGGCCGGGCACAGCCTCGGAGAATACACGGCACTGGTGTGTGCCGGTGCCCTCGATTTCCAGGACGCTGTCGGCCTGGTTGCGGAACGTGGTCGCTGCATGCAGTCTGCCGTGCCGGCGGGTAGCGGCGCCATGGCAGCCATTCTCGGCCTGGATGATGCCGCGGTTGCCGCTGTCTGCGAACAGGCGGCTGCCGGTGAAGTCGTGTCGCCGGTTAACTACAATTCACCCGGACAGGTCGTTATCGCCGGGCGTACCGAGGCCGTGCTGCGCGCCATGGCGCTGGCAAAAGAGGCAGGAGCCAGGCGGGCGGTGCAACTGCCGGTCAGTGTGCCGTCCCATTGTGCACTGATGCAGCCGGCGGCCGAACAGTTTGCCGATCGTCTCAACCGGACGGTCATCAAGACGCCCGCAATCAAGGTCATGCAGAACGTGGATGCCACACTGCATGATGAACCGGATAGCATCCGTGAGAACCTGAGCAGGCAGTTGTATAGCCCGGTGCAATGGGTGGCCTCCGTGCAGGCCATGGGACAACAGGGTGTGACCCGGATCATCGAGGCGGGTCCCGGAAAAGTACTGACCGGTTTGTGCAAGCGCATAGATAAAACGATGGTTGCGGCGGCAGTATTTGACAAGGCGTCGCTAACGGAGGCGCTGGATCAGTAGGGTAGCCACATGCAAGGATCAGTCAACAACAGGAACCATTATGTCGTTAGCAAATGAGGTAGCCCTCGTGACGGGGGCGAGTCGTGGAATTGGCAAGGCAATTGCAGCGGCCCTGGGCAGCAAGGGGGCGACCGTTGTCGGCACAGCAACCTCCGCGAGTGGTGCGCAGGCTATTTCGGACTCCCTTGCAGCGAGTGGAGTCGAGGGTGCAGGCAAGGTGCTGAATGTGACAGACCCGGACTCGATCGAGTCACTGATGAAGGATATCCAGGCTGAATACGGTGCGCCGACTGTGCTGGTGAATAATGCCGGCATCACGCGTGACAATTTACTGATGCGCATGAAGGATGATGAATGGAATGATGTGATCGAGACCAACCTGACCTCGGCCTTCAGGATGAGCAAGGCATGCCTGCGCGGCATGATGAAAGCCAAACACGGACGCATCATCACAATTACCTCGGTGATTGGCGCAACCGGCAACCCGGGGCAGTCAAACTATGCGGCAACCAAGGCAGGTGTGATCGGTTTTACCAAGTCGCTGGCAAGGGAGATTGGTTCGCGTGGCATTACCGTGAACGCGGTTGCGCCGGGTTTTATCGATACGGATATGACGCGTGCCTTGCCACAGGAGCAACGCGATGCGCTGCTGGAGCAGATAGCACTCGGGAAACTGGGAGCGGTCGAGGATGTTGCCAACGCGGTTGTCTTTCTGGCGTCGGCGGATGCTGCCTATATTACCGGTGAAACGATTCATGTGAATGGCGGTATGTACATGAGTTAGCGTGGTGCCCTGTTGTCCGGTTGGACGTAATTAAGCGCATTAACTAATATATTTAACAAACTGAAATATATAATAAATAATACATTAATGGGTTGCATTAGAAGAACGGGTCAGGGAGGACATAATTCCGCGGTAACCGGGCAGAGATGCAACTTGTATCTTGCATCTTGCATTCACTACAATACTCGCGCAGCTTTGGCTGCATTTTTTAATCAAAGAGGAATTATCCGAAATGAGCAATATTGATGAGCGCGTCAAGAAAATTGTTATCGAGCAATTGGGGGTAAAGGAAGACGAAGTGACCGACAGCTCTTCATTCGTCGATGATCTTGGTGCTGATTCACTTGATACCGTTGAGCTGGTTATGGCGCTGGAAGAGGAGTTCGAATGTGAGATTCCTGATGAAGAAGCAGAAAAGATTACCACTGTCCAGCAGGCTATTGATTACGTCAACGCCCACAAGGACTGATTCTTTTCTCGAGAATTCCAGCCGCACCCTTGCATGACGGGTGCGGCTTTTTATTAGGTTATGTGTTTTCTGACCAGTACGTTTGTGGGGGATGAGCATTGTCCAAAAGACGTGTTGTCGTAACCGGCCTGGGTATTATTTCTCCTGTTGGCAACACGGTTGACGTTGCCTGGAGTAACATCCTTGCCGGCAAAAGCGGCATTGGCCCGATCACCGGTTTTGATGTGGCTGATTTCCCGGTACGCTTTGGTGGCGAGGTCAGGGACTTCGACGTTTCTGCATTTATTGCAAAGAAAGATGCACGGCGAATGGCCGGGTTTATCCACTACGGCATTGCTGCTGCCAGTCATGCGATAGAAGAATCGGGTATCGAGATTAGCGATGCCAATGCCCGGCGCGCCGGTGTGGCAATTGGTTCCGGTATCGGTGGTTTACACGGTATAGAAATCGCCTATCAGGCCTTTCTGGACGGTGGTCCGCGAAAAATCTCTCCTTTCTTTGTGCCGGGCAACATTATCAATATGATTGCCGGCAACCTGTCCATTATGTATGGCCTGAAAGGCCCCAATATAGCGATCGTCACCGCGTGTACTTCGGCAACGCACAGCATCGGTATTGCTGCGCGCACCATTGCCTATGGTGATGCCGACATCATGATCGCCGGCGGTGCAGAAATGGCGACCTGTCCCACGGGTGTTGGCGGGTTCTCGTCGGCACGCGCACTCTCTACCCGCAATGATAATCCCGCGGCGGCCAGTCGTCCCTGGGACAGGGACCGTGATGGCTTTGTGCTCAGTGACGGTGCCGGTGTGCTGGTGATTGAAGAATATGAATCGGCGCGTGCACGGGGTGCAGAAATATATGCCGAAATTGCCGGGTTTGGTATGAGCGGTGATGCCTACCACATGACACAACCCTCCGAGGGCGGGGAAGGTGCGGCACAGTGCATGGATGCGGCACTGGCGGATGCCGGACTGAACCATGGCGACGTCGATTACATCAACGCCCATGGCACCTCGACCCCCGCCGGTGATGTAGCAGAGACACTGGCCATCAAGCGCTCGTTTGGCGATCTGGCAGGCAAGGTGGCGATCAGCTCAACCAAGTCCATGACAGGGCATCTGCTGGGGGCCGCCGGCGGCATCGAGGCGCTGTTCTCCATTCTGGCACTGCGTGACCAGGTTGCACCGCCCACGATCAACCTGGAAAACCCTGACCCGGACTGTGATCTGGACTATGTGCCGAATACGGCCAGGGAAATGAAGATTGATGTGGCCATGTCCAACTCGTTCGGCTTCGGTGGCACCAACGGCACGCTGATATTCCGCCGCATGGACTAGTAGTCGGTACATTTTGACAGGGGTAGATATAATGGCCACGGAATCCACGAAAGAACACGAAAATATTTCCAGACTATCTTTTATTTTTCCGTGTTCTTTCGTGGATTCCGTGGCCATAATATCTACCCCTGTC
>CAMYIO010000022.1 GCA_947258515.1 uncultured Ectothiorhodospiraceae bacterium | reverse complement strand
CTTAAATCTCCTTCTATTACAGTGTTTGCTCGCACTTACATTGTAACAGTTCATTGAGATTTAAGCCTTTTCTATTTCTGTTAACGGGACAGCAGTGTATTGATAAGGATATCTGAATACATGGCGTAACCAGACGTTGCTCTACGAGATGTTTGTCGTTTTCGTGGGGTTTACGGATGGTGATCAACGGCCACAAGACGACATTTAGCGCGAATAAAAAAGGCGACCCAGGGGCCGCCATGAGGAATACTAATCAGTTCTGATGTCCCGTCATATAAAGGACATATAGAATCCAAGTACAAATGTCGTAAAAAGAATACCAATGGCATCCATGATGACTGTGCTCGCATGATTATTGTGCCAGCCACGTACTATCCAGTAACTTTCCAAGTGAGGTGTCGGGATGTTAGGCCCGGACTGTTGTCTGGTCAGGCGCGTTTATGTGTTGGGACGAGGAGCACCGGGAGTCGGGATTTATGAAGGACCGCTTCGCTGACGCTACCCATAAGAAGTTGATACATCGCGCCTCGTCCATGAGTACCTACAACAATCATGTCTGCCTCCAGGTCCGAGGCCTCCTCTAGAATTGTTTCTACCGTTGTGCCATGCACAAGCAGTGCTGTTGTATCCACGCCTGCCTCGCGCATTCGGTTTGCAAGCTCTTGAATCTGGCGATGCTCGAGGTGGAATTTTTTCGCGAGAGATTCCCGAGCCGCTTGTGGATCCACTTTAAATTCAACGAAGTCTGGTTCAGGCACTGCATTGTGCAGGAGCCACACCTTTGCCGGGAGTTCTTTGGTGATTTCTTCGATCTTTTTCACAATTATTTCTGTAGATTCAGAAAGGTCAACACACACCAGAAGCTTCATATTATCTCTCCATTAATTACGAGCCATAGTACCAAACCATATTAGGTTGATCCGTCGGTCAAGGTAGTTAGAATCCGGCGAACAGGGAATCGACCTGCATGCACGGGTCGACAGCACCAGAAAGAGGTTATATCAGCTTTTCTCCAATACGACGCGATAGTGGGGTGGTGGCAAACTTTTTTGCCTCAGTGAATGGAGCCCACAGTCTACCGCACAATCTTACTGACTGAGAAAAACTATCCCGCCGCGTGAACTACTACAATCTATACTGTTAGTAATCGGGTTAATCAGGAGATCAATAACGGCACTGTGGCTGGTGCGTGCTAGACGGCATGGTGAGCATGAGCACCGTTTTCTCGATGGAGGTCGGATATAGAGAAGACACCCGAAATAGAAAACAGGGGTGGGGAGGAGCAGGACTATGCATTTCAAATAGATTATCGCGTTAGTTGAAGAAATTGAGGCTGACGGTGTCATGAAGGCCGCACGCCACGCGGGGGTGATGGGTGCGATGGAGTTACCCTTCGCCCGTGGTGAGGGCTTGGAACACGTACAAACCTTTTTCGGCCTCAATCGGGAAACCCGGATGGAAGTGCTCCTCTTTCATGTCGAGGAGCACATGTCGCGTTCAGTACTCGAGCAGATCGAACAGTTTGGAAAGATTGATGCAACACCGGGTACGGGTATCGCATTTCAGCTGAATGTCGAGGACGTGGTCGGCGTAACGCACCAGATTCAGATGCTGAAAGAATTAGTGAAGGAACAGATATGAGTGCTCGCCAGATTTGTCGAGTCAGGGATGCCATGAAAACGGAATTATGACTTGATTGATCGTAAGGCAACTATCGACATGAATGCTCACTAATTCCCAACGTCTATTTAGCAGGGATGGCGAATATCACAATAAAAGCCAGGATGGTTGCCACTGTGGCAAAGTGTGCCCGGAGCAGGCGGTAGCCTTTGTGTTCGTAAAGATGGTAACTGACGATGAGGGCAATTACACACTGCAACAGGTAATACAGTGCGAAAGCACGTGAAGCGAAGGAAATAATTTCCAGCAGGTCGGCTGCCCATACCAATATGATTGCGAATAGTGATACCAGCAGGTAACCATAGTTGGTCGATACTTTTCCGCTACTGCTTTCACTCGCAAGGCATCCAGCACCGACAGTGTCAGCGACAGCTGCACTGAACTGGCTCATGATTGCGGCCACAATCAGCATCAAGGGTAGTGCGGTTGCTGCCAGCCCGGTTGCAGAAACGATTTCTGCGATCTGGATGTTCTCAAGGTCGATATGTTGCACAATCGGCATCAATGCTACGACTGATACAACATACAGGACACCTGAGATTATTTGTGCTCGTCGCATGCTTTGTACACGGATTTCAGCAGAATATTTTTCACCCAGAAACCGTGATGTCTCAAACCCCTGAACTACAAGCAAAATGCCACACAGAATACATGCCTGTGTTATCCAGTGTCTGTCCTGATGATCAAAGATGAGCGATCGTTCAGATTGTATGAAATTGTAGTCGTATACAAATATACCAATCAATAGTGCCGCAACAATGGATAACTGCAGAGACATTGAATACGCTTCAAGTTTCTCAAGTCCACCTAGTCCACGTATGAAACCCGTTGCAGCAATAAAAACTATGATAATTGTTGTCAGGGTTCTTTCCAGGCCAGGCGACTCTCCAAATCCTACGTAGTTCAGCAGAAAAGACGATAGCAATGAAAGATAGAACGCAACAGCAGTCACATATGCGAATGAAAGTGCTGTATTGGCGAATAAATCGATTCTGTATATTGCAGGGTGAGAACTTTTATCATGCAGGAGGGGTTCGGCATGAATAATATTGAAGCGAATAACACCACCAATGCCATAGGCGAGTACAACAATACCCGCGACTGCCAGAGGGGAATACACGCCAACCACGCTTGCAAGCAACGGCGCTATGATCAAAAACCCGCTGCCAATGATGGAGGAGAGTGGCGTGAGTGTTGCCCGCCAGGACTCGCTTTTTGTTAAACGAGGGTGGAACATAAACAGCAACACAATGGCTGCAATAAACACAAGTATTATGTTCAGCATGCCGCCCCCCGCTTATAGCAATTACCTAAAAACGTAACGCTACAGGAGGAGATACCCTGGTTAACGGGGTAATATTATTATTTGTGTGGCACCCCGTACCACGATAAGCGTCAATATGTTAGCACCATCGACGCTATAGGTCTCGGAATTGCCGTCGGCAAGCGGGAGGTATTCAGAAGATGTAGTACTGTTGTTTCAGTCCCAACAAAGCCGCTGTTGGACAGTATGACACCCACCGCTTCTAGCAATTATCCGACACATGATTCCTCTCCTGTGCGTCCAACTCAGAAGGCATTACCAACTTGCAATATTTGTAGCACTTTTCTAAAGAGGGTTCATTGATCTGAAGCAAAGAAGGCAACTATGTGTACTAAATGCGACCATTTCAGATCAAAACCGTTGAATGGCAGAAGAGTGTCGTCCCCCGCCTTTTAGTAAATACTTATATTAGAAACAGTCTGTTAGCCTCAGCTCAGCGACTTTAGGTCATTCAGAAAAATGTGTTATTTGGAGGCATACTTACAATAAGAATCTCGGTCCATATCAATTATCTCAACCGTTATCACCGAAGCCGGGATATTCAATGTACTCAGACCTGACAGAATTGCCTCACCAAGACGTTTCTTGTTGTCAGCATCCCGACCCGATTTAATCCGAGCCTGAACATGAATATAAGGTTTTGTAACGCCTGCATTGGTAAAACACTGAAATGGATAGGCGCGGGTTTTGATTTGATTAGCCTTAAACAAACCACTATCAGCAATTGATTTATGCACTGCCTGAAGCATAGCCTCGACTTCTGCTTCATCTGCCAGTAATTCTGCGTATTCAATAATAATATGCGGCACTGATATTACCCTTATCTACTTTAATATCTATTTTTCATATCACGCCTATCCTGACACCCTGGTGTATGCACGAGTTAAATAATAATTCCCCTTATAGAGCGTACCGTATAAATATATTTTATTTTTTCCCCTTCAGTGCTTTCTGGTTTGTCATTCCGTCAGTCAGGATATATAGCCGCGCAAGTGCTTTATGCTTTTTATGCAGACTGTTAAATGTTTTGTCGTCTTTCAGTCCGGCCTTTTTCATTACGGCTTGCCGTGCTTCGTTTTTTGTCTTCCCGTCTTTAATTCGTAATTCTTCAACCATAACAGCCAGGCGCATTTCTTTATTCAGGCGCTGTGTTCTTTTTGCTGCGCCTTTTTTTTCTTGTTTTTGCGTCAGCTTTAATACCATTTTCGGGTCTTTTCCCTGAAGTATCCTGCTGAACGCATGAGTTAAAAACTTCATTGTTTCAGGTGGTGGTAGCTCGTCAATGCTCGCGGCACCGATAAAACTATGCAGATGTTTTTCACCTTCCGACATTTCTGAAGTGTGCGCTACGTTGTCCACAATATTCACCTTGTCTTTCATTTTATGCCCCCGTCCAGCAGCAGCCACGGCTGCCTGTTTATGTTCCTGCGCCAAATGCGCGTAGCGTTCCGTCACAGCTATGGTTGAATGGCCTGTCGCTTACATTAATCATGGCCAAAATCTGCACATTCAATTCGTTAGTGCTAACAAGCGAAACGATACAATCCTATCATCAAAGCAATCAGCTTTAACTATTCATATTTTTAACATGGCGCTGCAACAGATTAATGAATATCTACCAGCGCACTCTCGGTCCCCTGACATGCCAATAGGCACCTTACAGACTAGCCAGGGGGACAGTATTGTTCTACTGCTTTACAAACTTTCCCGAGAACAACCATATTTGGGAAAGATGCTGACCCAGCATTGCAATGAATCAGTGGCTTATCCGTTGGTTGGACATGTGCGGCAAACATCGTAAACGGGAAAGTCAGGGACTGGGTATGTACAACCTGTCTGAATTACCGGGTTCAACCACTAACCAGTCATTCGACAAACTCCGAATACCAATTATTGATTGGGCCGGCAAAGGGTGCTACCGGCCAACAACGTACATACGCCAGACACCTGGCCATGGATATGAGATTGACACTGTACTTCTCAGTTCGGCCACCTTCGGACATTCAGGGTATTCGCTTAATGGCTGGATGCCTCTTTGACAGGAAATTCTTTGAGGCAGCAGCGTCCCGATGGGTTGCTGGTATCACAGGAGCAAATACCCGACTTTGTTTTACTTACTATGAATTCACGTATAGCAGGGTGTTCTTGTGCTTCTGAATTTGATACCCCAAAACAATAACAGGTCAAAGCGTCAGGCTTGTGGTCTTTGATTCCTACTACAGTTCGGAGTCCAGATCTTGTGATTACTGAGTTGTCTTCACCAAAGTAAACAACATCACAATTCGGGTCATCACAGAAATAATAGCCTTGCTCTTTCCCTGCCCATTCCCACGGTGAATTAATGTGGTGAATAATCGTTTTCATGGCGACTGACTTGTACTCTTGACCATTCACAACACACACATGTGCTCTCGATGGAGATTCAGTGGCACACGCTGAATGACAGCAATTATACATAACTACTCCCCCAAAATATTCACACTGAAAAACGCGATCAGTAGATACGGTTACTACTCAACACGCAATTTCTGATGCCGCGCGACATCACCGGCCCCCAAAGCTATCGCAGCTTATCAAGGTTAGAGTAGTACGTATGCCACCCTGCGGTGGTCACAAGTTGCCTCAGTGTGGCTCTATCACCTTACCTGCCGAGGTAGGCACCGAAACGTTTTGAATCCTCGCTCGCATAGGCGGCCACGTCCTTGTCTGCACCCACGGCCGTGCGCAGTTTCTCGACCACCTCGTGTAGTCGACCCGCCGGGATAGCTGCGGTCATCTCGTTGTTCGACATACCGGTACGTACGCGGCTCAACATGCAGCCGACACTGATCGCCACCTGATTCTGTTCCTTGGCAATGGCGACGATGTGGCATTGCGGTTTGCCCTGAAATGAAATCTCAGGCATTGCGTCCGAAAGCATCATCGCCTGTTTGGGATTCAAGCGCAGAAAGACGACATCGGGCTTCACCGAGGTTTCATATAGAGGGCCATAGGTTACGTGCGTCGGATCACCCTTGACCGTGGGAATGCCCGGAAAGGCCTCAGGCGTGACCCAGCCGGCCTCAACCAGGCATTTCACATCGGAGTTGTTGGCCACTTGCTCCAGTGTCTTCAGGCCATGAGTGACGCAGCCTACACTGCAGTTGCCATGGTCTTCTGCAGTCGTTGTAAACGTGTGGTCTTGGGCCTTGATCCAGAACACGCAGCCTGCCGGTACGCGGCCGGTTCGTCCGTCATCGGTCGGAGCAGGCATCGGCTCTTGGAATACTGCAATCCCTGCGGGCGCCGACTTGGAGAAGCTGATGGCAAGCGGCGGGTTCTGCAGTGCAAGGATGTAAGCGAGTTCGGAGGCGAGGGCCTTGTAGTCTTCATGCGTCATGCCAATATTCTCCTGCTTGGGTTATTGTTGGTCATAAGGTGATGCGATGAGAAAATGTGTCAACCGATCAGCTGCCGTCAACAATGTCGGACATTAGCGCAGCAAAATGCAACTGACAACTTGTCATGATGTGTTGAATGCCGGGCAGACGTGGCATAGCTGCAAGGCCGTGACTGAGCACACCTGTCGATCGCGCATCGCAAACGCAACCGAAAAAAGAGAATACAATTAATTTCTAATATGCCAAATTAATGAGATGCGCTTACAACTGCCGCAGTATTGGTCTATTATTCTGACAATGTAAGTCGGTCGTCCAGCTCGTAATCCTGCGCAAAGCAGGGGAGGTAAATATCATGGCCCATATCCTTCGTTGCCTTACTGGTACCGCCCTGTCATTCATATCTGCAACCGCACTCGCAACTGTTTCTCACGTCTTCGTCTCCAACAACGGCGACAAGACCATGTCGGTGTTGCAGTGCGTGACGTCCAATGGCAAGGAGCCCATCAAATGCAAGGAACGCGAGCGTCTTGATACGTCGCAGATTACCGTCAACAGTTCCTGGCCAGCCAATCAGTATCAGGGTAGACCCGCCTGGTGGTGGACCGGACTCAGCGGACAGGTGGTGGGCCTAAAGGCCAAGACTACCGCTACACCGCTGCTGGACGACAACAATCGGGTTTACGTCGACACCCACGTTATTCCCGGCCGACCGGACACAGGATCCAACTTTATCGGCATCATGCCAGACGGTCGCACAGCCTGGAACTCGGCGCGTGAGGTCGACAGGATTCAGGAAATCGATACTGATCCGGACAGCCCGACATTTGGGACCATCCTCACCAGTCTCTACGTCCCGGATCAGTATCCACCAACCGGGGAGAATGAGGCACGTGGTGCAGCGCGTCCCTGCGATGCGACTATCTCGCCCGACGGACGCTACTTCTTCGAGCCTGATCTGTGGGGTGAATCGCTGACGGTCGTCGACACGCAGCAGAAGGCGATCATTTATCAGGTCATCCCACCACGCCTGGACGCGGAGTCCACGGTCAGCCCCTTCATGGCGACGACCAATGGCAATATCGTTCTGGTTGAGAACTTCGAAGACGGTGGAACCTATGACGTGTGGGATGTAACTGTGCTACCCAACGAGCCTGTGTACGTCAAGAAACTCACACGCAGTGGCGACGGGCTTGGCTTGGGACCGCAGACCAGCGAGTTCACCCCTGACGGGAAATATGCCTATCTCATCATGAATGGTACCGACTCGGACGTCGCGCCACCTGAGCTGGCGAGCCGACTGGACGTGCTCGATGTAATGCCGGGAAGCCCTAAATATCTGGAGATCGTGAATTCAATCACGCTGCCCGCGAACTGCGGCGCCCACACCGGCGACTTCAGTAACGATGGTCGCTATTTCTTCGTCAACTGCAGCCGTGCCGACAGCGTTGCCGTGGTCGACAACGAGACGCAGCGGGCGGTGCTGGAGATCCCGGTCGGAGACCAGCCGCGTGGGATCATCACCCGTTAATTTAGCATGCAGCGTCTGAACTGGCGCGCTATTCCAATCGCACTCGCCGCGGTGGTCTTTGCCACCGCGGCGTATTCTTCTGAAGACGCCGTACGTATTGATGTGGTCGTACCGGATGAAGCGCATCATGCCTGGGCGATCGCGGGACAATTTCGCGAGTTTGCTGCGGCGGTGGAAATCAACATTACAGTCCGGATTGCAACGCGCGAAGGCAGCGCGCTGGCGGCGGACTTCATGTTGTTGCCGCTGCGTAGCCTGGCCTCGCAGGTCCCCGAACTGCAGGTGCTAGAGCTGCCGTTTTTCTATGCCGGGCTCGACGGTGTTCACCGTGCCCTCGACGGTCCGCTGAGCGCCGAATTGCAGCGTGTTGCGCGCGCTCGTGGCTGGGAGATACTGGCCATTCTCGACGAAGGTATGCAGGTCATGTCCGGACCGCGTCGCTATGACCGCGCGCGCAATTTCCTGGGTATGGAATTCATACTCACGCGCCCGGATCCCATGGCCGAGCAGCTACTCTCCGTTCTGAATGCCAACCTGAGGCATATCGAGCCACAGGACAGCGAAGAGGTCATGCGCGAATGCGCCATCGCGAGCCGCGCAACTTCGCTGCCGCAGATGCAGCGCGAGAGGCTCTTTCTGGTCCATCAGAATCTGGCGCTGACGTATCACCGCTACGAGGGTTGGGCAATTGTGGCCCCGGCGAAGCGCTGGGCCAAACTTGACACGCGGGACCGGTCGAAACTGCGGCATGTATTCGAGAAGCTAACGCTTTGGCAGCGTGAGCAGGCAGCGAAGCGAACCGACGCGATTCTTGCAAGCTTCCGTAAGGATGGCTTGCTACTGCATCAGGTAGATGACGAGGAACGTGCTGCCTTCCAGCGTGCGCTCCCTGTGCCAACGGGGTTGTTACCAGAAGCACTGGATGGTGCGATGCGCGCACACCTTGTCCGCCTAGTCTCAGCCGGAGCAACAGCTGGCGCCGCCGCGCCTGGCGATAAGGTTCCCGACCCAGCGCCATACTCCCACTAGCGCCAATCCGGCGAGCACCACGGTTGCAAGCAAGCGCAGTGTTCCCCCAACTGTGGGTTGCAGGCGTTCACCAGTTTCTAGCAGATCCAGGCTGCGCACTGGGTCGAAGACCGGACTGAAACCTGGTAATAACCAAAGATTGACCAGCACACCGGCGATCATCGCGCCGATGATCAACGACACGGCATACAGAATCACCGTACGTTTTCCGATCGTGTTGTACAGGGCGATGAGTTCCGGCAGATTCGTCGCCGTCCCCGTCACAAGAAAGACAATGGCGATCCCGGGTGCGGCGCCTGCGGCGACCAATGTCGCGACCAGCGGGATATGTGCAACCGCGCAGACATAGATGCTGGCGCCGAGGAGGGCGGCTGCCACCAACGCCATGCCGCTGCTCTCGCGCAGATAGGTATCGACCCAGCTCGGTGGCAGGAATGCAGCTATCATACCGGCGATAAGCATGCCAATCAGCATGTAGAAAGCAATAGTGGGCCCGAGGTCCGACAGCCCCCAACGCAACCCTGCGGTGATGCGCGCGCCAACGGAGCGCGGGTCCACGGACACGACGTTTATCACTCCAGGCGCTGTATCCGAGTCGCAGCATGACGTCGCCGTACTGCAGCAACCCGTCGTCACCGTGCTGCTGCTCTCGCCCACAGAAACCGTACTCATGCGGTCGCCCCAGCGTTCGGCCACAAGACCGAGCAAGTAGGGCAGAATCAAACCCAGCACAACATAGGCAATGGTGATCTGCGGCCCCAGCAACGCGAGGGAGAGAATCACTGCGGCCGGATTGATAATCGGCGTCGCCGCCGCGAAGGCCATCACTGGCCCCAACCGAATACCGGATTTGTACAAACTTATGGCCAGCGGGATCACGCCGCAGCTGCAGATCGGCAGGCAAGCACCAAAGGCAATCGCCCCAGTCATCGCGCCTTGGCCTCGCCGGTTGAGCAGGCCGCTGAACCGACTCGATGGCAGGAACTCATGCACCAGTCCACCGACAATGAGACTGATGATCACCCAGAACGCAGACTCGGAAGCGATCTGCCAGACTGTTGCTGCGAATTGCTGCAAGGCTGCTGCCATTTGCTATTCCACTTTGCCCCTGGCCATCAACAATGCCCGCGAGACCTTGGACTGTTGCGCCTTGAGCTGTAGCATCAGATCTGCGGGGCAGACGATCACGTAACCTGTCTTGCAATCAGCAGCTGCATGCAACAGGGCGGACATCCGTACCATCTCCAGCAGGAGGTCTTGGGGGAGCTGTTCCGCTGTGGGGTGTTGCCGGTCTGCCAGCATGATTTGCCGCAGCAGTTCGCGATACATGCGCGTCTCGACCCGGAAATTGTGGGCCGGTGTCGCACCGGAGCCTGCTTTCTCCACCAGCCCCTGGGATAACAGATCCAGATCCTCGAGACGGGTAAGGGCCGAGTGCTGTTCAGTAACAGCCGACGCCTTGTCCGCGTGAGATGACTCTAGTGCAGGCTCAACATCAGTCCCCGCGACAGCTGCCATGACTGACGCCGCGCCAAGAAAGATAACGAATAACCACCGCTTCAAGGTCTGCACCCAGCGTAGGCTGTCCGGTAGTGTCAAGGTTGCGGTCCGTCCGTGCATTCTTAAACCCGATTGCTAGCGTAATTCTATGGCGCTAATCAACCCTTCGGATGTAAATTCAGGTTGAAAATTGTCATTGTCTCACCGGCAAGGCAGTGGAGACATTCACAAGCATTTTACCATCGTAATAAATACCAAGGTTGCACTGAACGTTAAAGTGAAAATGCTTGCCAGCAATCATTCTATACGTATTTCCTGTTAGGGTTGGTAGTTCATGTTAAACATTGGTTATATAAGCAGTGGCTTAACGGCAACTAAGGGTCGGAAGTACGCATTTAGCTGAAAACTCAATTGCTTACCCTGGGAACGTCCTGTGTCGCCCAGATAGTTGCCGTTCCCAGAACGAACAACGGCAATTCAAGGACCGACTGTTATTGATTACTGAATAAAAAGGATACCCTTCAGGGTGGCCATTAGATAAATACAAGAAAACGTTAAAGCGCTCACAAGCATGTACGCCTCACCAGTCGTGGCCGTGGTGTGGCTGTGGTCCAGTCCGTGGCTGATTATGAAAAAACGGAGGAGAAGCGCGCCTTCATGCGAGCAGTCGTGGAGGGGCTTGCGGATCTGGAGGCAGGACGAGAAGTTTCCCTTGCGGCAGCCAGGAAGCGGCTGGGTTTGAAATAGAGCAATGCCGCGGGTTGTTATCAGCTTCGCGGAGTCAGCGTTGCGCGATCTCGAGGAGATCAAGGCCTGGTGTACGGGGCAGGGCGTGTCTGATATCGGTGAACGGCCGGTAGCTGAGGTCTTTCAACGGGTCGAGATGCTTGCCGATTATCGTGATATAGGCCGGGTAGTTCCCGAATTCGAGCAATCCTTCCTCCTGGAGTTGATTCATCCGCCGTTTCGAATTATTTACCGTCACGATACGAAGCGTATGAGAATTGTGCGTGTCTGGCGTAGTACATGACTGCTGCATCTCGATCCGGATTCAAAGACCTCTTGGCCCGCCAGGTGACAGGCAGAAATACCTGCGGGAGTTTTGCGAGAGCCAGCTAACACTGAGCCTCCATAAAGCAACCAGTTCGGGCTTCTGTTCCCTTGACTGCACACACACGCGCCGTCTGCATATCCCTGCACCACAGCCGGATTATTCCGAGAGTCCTGTCCTGTGGTTATACTGTTGCCAATATGACCAACGACACCAGAACATGCGATGCCTGTGGTAGACGTTATGAATTCAGCAGCTCCAGGGACAGGTGTCCATGCTGCTGCCCTGAACAGAAGCGTGACGATGACACATTAGATGACGAGCCGATAGACGAGGTGTATGACGACGATGACTGACACCATAATCAGATTTTCACGGCCCTAAAGACTCAGGATGAGGCTATTCTAGTCGCTAACCTTGTGATATTGATAAGCAATGACTGAGGTAAATAATGATGCATAAGCCCACGCACCAGGAAGAGCTGAAAAGTGTTGAGACCATGTCCACATTGGAGGCCGTTGCATACGCCAACCGGCTAAGCAACCGATTAAAATATAATGACTGCACTGATAAGGAAAGAATAGAGGGATTGGAGTTATTGGCGCTACTCGGCGAGAGGGTGCCATTTCTCAAAATTACGTTAGAGCCATCGACATTTTGCCGACTCGGGTGGAACTATTTTGCCGACTCGTGTGGGTGAAGCAGGTAAAATCAGCATGCCTGGAATAAGATAAGTCGTATGTTCAATCAGTCCGACATTGATAATTCCTGTCTTGTTTATTGTCGTTAGGAATACGTTGGCTCGACTGGAAAGCCGGCGGTCTTCCATCCCGGGATGCCTGCATGGATGTAGGTGCTACGGCTTGCCGGCGCTGGACGGAGACCTGCTGCGCATCAAGGGCGCTGTGGGTGAACTGCACCGCTTACCGGTCAGTGGTGACGGCAAGAATAGCGGTGAACGGTGATTCGCAAAACCATCCTGCTGCTGTTCCTGTTGCTTGCGATATTCCTGGCGTGGCGTTTCATCCGGCCCCTGAATATCTTTGTTGTCACGGAAGCCTTTGATTTTCCTGTGGACACGTCAGTCATACCGCAACCCCTATCTGGCCTGGGTGCCAGGGAATGTGGCGCCTGTCATCCGGCCTTCTATGAGGAGTGGCGCACCACGATTCATAGCCAGGCGTGGACCGAGCCCTATTTCCAGACCGACTGGCAGTTCGACGGTTCCCAGCAGATCTGTCGGAACTGTCATACACCGTTGGACCGGCAGCAGCCCCATGTCATTCTTGGCTTTCGCGACAAGGAGAAGTGGGACCCGATCATGGAACCCAATCCGGACTTTGATCCCGACTTGCAGCACGAGGGTGTGACCTGCGCTGCCTGCCATGTACGCGACGGCAGGATTGTGGGCGTTCTTGGAATTCAGGACGCCCCGCATCCTGTGCAGCAACTGGGTGACCCCAATGAAGTATGCGTACGCTGTCACGTGGTGGATGGAGACCGCTGGGATACCTTCTTCCGCTTCCCGCCGTGTGGCACGGTAGCCGAGATCCGGAGCAACCCTGACAGCCGTTTGACCCGCACTGATATTGAAACCCTGGCAGCATATCAGGATAACGTTGCAGAGATGCAGGTAACAGCCAGCGCGAAAACTCCGACACAAGCTGGTCACTCACAGGGCAAGACCGGCGAGATCACCGTTGCGGATACTGCTTCATTGGGTTGTGTACAGTGCCACATGCCGCTGGTGCAACGGCCACTGGTCGAGGGCGGCCAGGTACGCCCGGTGAGAAGACATCTGTGGCGGGGCGGTCATGATCCCGACATGGTGAAATCCGGGCTGCAGGTCCGCTTCGAGGAAGCATCCGGAGAGTCAACGGATACACGAACCTTTGTACTGACGCTAACCAATGTCGGTGCTGCTCACTACCTGCCAACGGGCACACCCGACCGGCACCTGACTGTGGATCTGCGCCTGCTGGACAGTGAGGGCAGGGTATTGAAAGAGCAAAACCACAGCCTCAAGCGTACCGTCATCTGGCGGCCCTTCATTATCGATTTACGGGATACGCAACTGCCGCGCTGGCAGCCCCGCAGCTACGAGTTGTCGATTCCTGCAAACAGCAGGCAGACAGCGGCAGCCATCGAAGCAATCGTGCGTTATCACCTGCTGGATGAAAAGCGGCGCAAGCGGATCGGTTACGAGAACCAGGAGCCGATTGCCTATGAAGTGTTCCGGCATGGGCTGGCGGTTACAGGAATTGATTCTGACCTCGAAACCCTGGAATTTGCAATGACGCAGGGTGAGGATTTTCACTATATGCAGGGGAATGCACTGGCATTGCCGTTTTCCGATAATGGATTAGCCGTCCCCGTGCAGCGTACTGCTGTGGTGTTGAACACCTGATGAAGTCGCTTCAGGTTATTATTTTCTCTCCCCGGTAAATCTATTAAGCAACTGGTGACGCGAATAGACGGATCGTCTGAAAAAATCACCAGGTGAACTATTCCTGATTACTTGAGTCATTATCAACATAGAAACACTGTTATTTTTCAAACCCCTTGATTGTGTGAGTGAAGCAGGGTTACTCTCCCTATATAGATGAACAGTTGGACACGCAAATTCTTGTTGGTCATTGCAGGCCTTGCCCTGGTGGTATCACCCCTGCGTGGTGCACTCGCATTGCCTGTATCTGCTGCTGCAGATGACATGGCCCACTGCGCCCAGATGCAAAATGGCATGCATTCACCAGATCATGTGGCAGAAATGCAGGATTCAACTGCTGACAATTCTGTCCATGTCTGCGATCAGGGTTGCGCTGGTGATTGTTGTGACGGGGCTTGCAGCACCTGCGCGCATGGCGCGATAGCGTTATTGACTTCTATTGCAACCATCTTAAACATTCATGATGGTCCCCTGGGAACAGCCGTTTCACACAGCGTATCCGGGCGCACAGTCCACCCACCGTTTCGACCCCCCATCTCTCTCCTAAGCTGATTTACACACTTCTGTTTCGCTGCCCGTTGTGGTAGTTACAATCAGTCGTGCCAGTTCCTGTTTAATGGCTATGGAGAGTCACCATGCATTACTACCGCAGCACTGTCCTGCATGCTTGCATGCGTATCGAGACCAGCACAGCAACCTCTGTTCAACGATGTCATCGCTTGTCTGTGTGTTTTGTATGGCGACTTGTACTGATTGCTGCACTGCTGATGCTTTCACTCATCGGGTCTGCCGTTCAAGCGGCACCGCAACATGATGTAACCTCGGTAGCGCTCTCTCTGGAAGAGGCTATTGCTGTCGCGATCGAGGGAAATCCGGGCCTCGCCGAGATACAGGCGCGCGCCGAGGCCATGGCCACTATCCCCTCACAGGCAGGAGCATTGCCAGACCCCATGCTCATGTTGGGCGCGCTGAACCTGCCGACTGACACCTTTAATCTCGATCAGGAGGCCATGACCCAGCTGCAAATCGGGATTGAGCAGTCGCTGCCATTTCCCGGCAAGCGCGGATTGAAAGAGCGAGCGGCGGAAATCGATGCCGATGCAGCGCTCAGCAATGTCGATGAGGCGAGGCTGCGACTCATACAAAATGTGAAGCAGACCTGGTGGCAGATCTTTTACATCGATCGGGCGCTCGATATCGTTTCCCGTAACCAGGACCTGCTGCGCCAGTTCGTGCAAATTGCACAGACCAAGTACAAGGTGGGAGAGGGGCTGCAACAGGACGTGCTGTTAGCCCAGGTCGAACTGTCCAAGCTGTTCAACAGTGAAATCAAATTACAGGGTATGCGTCAGCAACAGGCCCCACGACTAAATGCGCTGCTGGATCAGCCTGCCAATATGCCTGTGCAATTACCGGAACAGGTTGATGAAGACCTTCACGGAATGTTGTCCGAGGGTCAATTGTATACTCGCGCAGAAACAGTCAGGCCCTTGCTGGAGCAGAAGCGTCTGGAGATTGAGGCGGCACGGACGAGGCGGGAATCTGCCAAGCGCGATCTCTATCCTGACTTCAAGCTGGGCGCAGCCTACGGTTTCCGTAGTGGTGAAAATCCCAATGGCGGTTCACGTCCTGATTTGGCCACGGTACGTCTTGGTGTCAGCCTGCCGCTTTATGCCGGCCGCAAGCAAGACAAGGCGATCGATCAACGCACCAGCGAACTGTTGCAAAAGCAAAATGCGCTGCAGGATGAATGGGGTAAAGTACAGGCGGAAATTTCTGCTGCCCTCGCAGATTACCAGCGTGCCAGCAAACAGGTAGACCTGTTTAAAACAGGAATTATTCCCCAGGCCCGGCAATCGGTTGCCTCCATGCTGTCCGGCTACCAGGTCAACAAGGTGGATTTTCTGAATCTGGTACGTGCGCAAATTACGCTCTATAACTTTGAGACACAGTACTGGAATGCCTTGACTGAGGCCAACCAGGCTTTGGCGCGCCTGGCTGCTGCCGTGGGTGAGGAGGTCATCAATGAATAAACAGACTCTAGCGGGTGTGCTGATTGCTCTTCTGCTGGGCGGGGGGGGAGGCTACTGGATTGCAACGTACCTTGATGGCAAAGGTAGCGCCACTGTTGCAATGACCGGAATGGCATCTGATGAACCCAGGGTTATTTTCTACCGCAATCCCATGAATCCGGCGATTACCTCTCCGGTACCCGCACAGGATGAGATGGGTATGGATTACATCCCTGTGTATGCCGAGAAGGTAAAGCCGAAAAAGCAACCCGAGATTCTTTTCTACCGCAATCCCATGAATCCGGCGATTACCTCTCCAGTGGCCGCACAGGATGAGATGGGTATGGACTACATCCCGGTTTACGCAGAGGATGACTCGAAACGTAGTGGTGAACCCACGGGGACGGTCAGGATTGATCCGATCACGGTGCAGAATATCGGAGTACGGACGGCGAGGGCAGAGCAACAGTCGCTCAGCCGCCAAATTCGTAGCGTCGGTCGGGTCGACTTCGACGAAGAGCGCTTATCACGGCTGCATCCAAAGACCGAGGGCTGGATCGAGGAACTTTATATTGATAAAACCGGCGAACAGATCGAAAAGGATGCGATTTTACTCAATATCTATTCTCCAAAACTGGTAAGCACCCAGCAGGAATACCTGTTAGCGCTCAATAATCTGGATGTACTAAGTAAAAGTCCGTATGCGGAAATTCGTCAGGGTGCAAAGGATCTCGTCAGCAGTTCGCGCGAGCGGCTCGAATTGCTGGATGTGCCTGCACACCAAATCCATGAACTGGAGAAGTCGCGAAAGATAAAGAAGCACCTGCACATTCATTCACCTTTCGATGGCGTGATCATCAATATCGGTGCACGTGAAGGCCAGTATGTCACGCCGACCACCGAACTCTACAAGATCGCTGACCTCTCCCGGGTCTGGGTCTTTGCGAATGTCTACGAGAATGAGGTGTCCTGGATAGAGGCCGGTGATCCTGTGGATATGAAGCTGGCAGCCATCCCGGGCAGAGTGTTCTCCGGGCGTGTCGGTTACATCTATCCCTATGCTGAAGCAAAGACGCGCACTATCAAGGTCCGTCTGGAGTTCGATAATCCGGAGCAGCTCCTCAAACCGGACATGTTTGCGGATATCACCATCCACGCGCAGCGCAAGGTCGATGCCATCGTCATACCGGCGGAAGCCGTGGTACGTTCCGGTGAACGTGAACAGGTGTTTGTGGTACGTGAACCCGGCAAGTTCGAACCGCGTGATGTCACCCTCGGGGTAAGCGCTAAGGGCCTGGTACAGGTCATCGAAGGCGTATCCGCGGGGGAGACGGTGGTCACCTCCAGCCAGTTCCTCATTGACTCCGAGTCCAAACTGCGTGAGGCGACGGCGAAGATGCTGGAGATAATGTCAACAGGACAGGGAGGCAGTGATGATCAGGGCAATCATTGATGCCTCACTGCGTGACAAGTTCCTGGTCATTATTGCCTCACTGCTCATCGTGGCGGCCGGTATCTGGGCGCTCAGAAGCATACCCCTCGATGCGATACCCGACCTCTCCGATGTGCAGGTCATTGTCTTTACCGAGTACCCGGGCCAGGCGCCACAGGTCGTCGAGGACCAGGTGACCTATCCGCTTACCACGGCCATGCTGGCAGTCCCCGGCGCCAAGGTCGTGCGCGGTTATTCCTTCTTCGGATTTTCATTTGTCTATATCATCTTCGAAGATGGCATCGATATGTACTGGGCACGTTCCCGTGTGCTGGAGTACCTCAACTACGTGAGCAGTCGCCTGCCGGCGGGCATATCACCCAGTCTCGGACCGGATGCGACGGGTGTCGGCTGGATCTATGAGTATGCACTGGTCGATCGTAGCGGTCAGTATGATCTGGCCAAACTGCGTTCACTCCAGGACTGGTATCTGCGCTACCCATTGCAGACGGTGCAGGGTGTTTCCGAGGTCGCCTCGGTGGGTGGTTTCGTCAAACAGTACCAGGTGGAGGTCGATCCCAATGTCCTGCTGGCCTATGACATTCCACTCGAAAAGGTAAAGAAGGCCATTCAGCGCTCCAATCAGGATGTCGGTGGCCGCCTGGTGGAGATGGCCGAGACCGAATACATGGTGCGTGGTCTGGGCTATCTTCAGGGTGTTGAAGACCTCAAGGTAATACCGGTCGGGGTGGATGCCAAAGGTACACCGATCCGGCTTGAGGACGTCGCCAATGTACACCTGGGGCCGGAGTTGCGGCGTGGCCTGGTGGAACTGGACGGTGAGGGTGAAGTCGCCGGCGGTGTGGTGATTATGCGCTACGGGGAAAATGCACTGGTCACCATCGAAGGCGTACGCAAGAAACTCGAGGAGTTGCAGAAAGGATTGCCAGAGGGTGTGGAGATTGTGACGGTCTATGATCGCGGCGACCTCATCGAGCGTGCAGTGGATAACCTTACGGAAAAGCTGATCGAGGAATCCCTCGTGGTCAGTCTTATCACGATTCTGTTTTTGCTGCATGCACGGTCAGCACTGGTGGCGATTCTGTCACTGCCGGTTGGTATTCTCATTGCGTTCATTATCATGCGCTGGCAGGGTATAAATGCCAATATCATGTCGCTGGGTGGTATAGCCATCGCCATTGGCGCCATGGTCGACGGTGCCATCGTCATGATCGAGAATGCGCACAAGCACCTTGAACACGGTGCCGACAGGAAGGGGAGTCCGCTCGAGCTGCGCGAACGCTGGGAAGCAATAGGGGAAGCCTCCAGGGAAGTCGGTCCGGCCCTGTTCTTTTCACTGCTGATTATTACCGTCTCCTTTCTACCCGTGTTCACCTTGCAGGCTCAGGAGGGGCGTATGTTTGCACCACTGGCCTTCACCAAGACCTTCGCCATGGCCGGTGCCGCGCTGCTGTCCATCACACTGGTGCCGGTGCTGATGGGGTATTTCATTCGTGGCCGGATTATGCCGGAGGCGAAAAATCCGGTGAACCGGTTTCTGCACAGTATTCATGCACCGCTATTGCGCGTCGCGATCAACTGGCGTTGGCTTACACTGCTGCTGGCCCTGTTGCTGCTGGGTGGGAGTTTTTACCCGATAATGAAACTGGGCAGTGAGTTCATGCCGCCGCTTGACGAAGGTGACATCCTGTATATGCCGACGACCTATCCAGGACTCTCTATCACCAAGGCGAAGGAACTGCTGCAGCAGACTGACAAGATCCTGAAGACCTTCCCCGAGGTCGAGACGGTATTTGGCAAAGTAGGGCGTGCCGAAACGGCGACCGACCCGGCGCCACTGTCCATGCTGGAAACCACGGTCAGGCTCAAGCCCAAGGATGAATGGCCGGATCCCGGTAAATCAACCAGGGACCTGATGAATGAAATGGATCAAGCGATCCGCTTTCCGGGTCTGGCCAATGCCTGGACCATGCCGATCAAGACGCGGATCGATATGCTGTCAACCGGAATCAAGACGCCGATCGGCATCAAGGTCAGTGGCCCGGATCTGGAGGTATTGGAGCAAGTGGCCAGTGACATCGAGCAGGCTGTGAAGCAATTGCCTGAAACGCTCTCGGCCTTTGGCGACAAGGCGGCCGGTGGTTACTACCTGGATTTCGATATCCGCCGCGAGGATGCGGCGCGCTACGGCCTGACCGTTGGTGACATCCAGGATGTCATTCAGACCGCGATTGGCGGCATGAACATTACCTGGACAGTGGAAGGGCTGGAGCGCTACCCCGTGAACCTGCGCTATCCCCGCGAGTTGCGCGATAACCTCGAGGAACTCAAGCGTGCACTGATTTCGACGCCCACGGGCGCGCAGATTCCGCTGTCTCTGGTGACTGACTTGCGTATGCGGCGTGGTCCACCCGCCATCAAGACGGAGAATGCGAGTCCCAATGCCTGGGTCTATATCGATATCACCACGTCGGATATCGGTGGTTATGTTGAGAAGGCCAAAGAGATTGTCGATGCACAAGTGAAGGTGCCGACGGGATACACACTGGGCTGGTCGGGCCAGTTCGAATACATGGAGCGTGCAGCAGAGCGCCTGCGCATCGTGGTGCCGGTAACCCTGATGATTATTTTTCTGTTGCTGTTTTTTAATTTTCGCAATATTAACGAACCGCTGGTGGTTATGTTGTCTATCCCCTTCGGGCTTGTCGGAGGCTTCTGGCTGGTGTACTTGCTGGGTTTTAATATGTCGGTGGCGGTTGCGGTGGGTTTCATTGCGCTCGCCGGCGTCGCCGCTGAAATTGGTGTTCTGGTACTGACCTTCATCGACCAGGAGCTAGCGCGGTATCGGCGTGAAAAGGTCGGTAATACCGCGCGCCTGGATGTCAAAGAGATCATGCAGGCTGTTCACAGAGGCACCTCGGAACGTGTGCGGCCGATCGCCATGACGGCAACTGCAATCATCGGCGGTCTGTTA
>CAMYIO010000021.1:48380-54741 GCA_947258515.1 uncultured Ectothiorhodospiraceae bacterium | reverse complement strand
CGTAACCAGTGAATCAACGAGTTACAGATTGCTTCGTCACTTTGTTCCTCGCAATGACGACACATCAGAGGCTCCTTAGGAACCCATGCCGGGTGCATTCTACCCATCGAAGTGCACGCACAAGCCGTTGATACAGGGTGCCAGAGTGCTGCCTGCGGGTCGTGCAAGATCTGAATACCCGAATTTCACACATTAATCAGCGGGTACCAGGCCATACGCATGACTGTTATGGCGGTCGCACGCCGCAGCAAGCACTACCTTCAGGGCCGTGCTTATGTATAATCGCTGCCCCTTCAACCGCATTCCGCTATCGCGGGCACAGAATCAATCATGATCAGCAAGCTCCGAAATATCGCCATCATCGCACACGTCGACCATGGCAAGACGACCCTCGTGGACCAACTCCTGAGCCAGTCCGGCACCTTTGGCGAGCACGCCGCGGCCCCGGAAAGGATCATGGATTCCAGTGACCTGGAAAAGGAACGTGGCATTACGATTTTATCGAAAAATACGGCCATCCGCTGGGGTGACTACCGCATCAATATCGTCGACACCCCGGGACATGCCGATTTCGGTGGCGAGGTAGAGCGTGTGCTGTCGATGGTGGATTCCGTACTGTTGCTGGTCGATGCCGTGGAAGGCCCAATGCCGCAAACACGGTTTGTCACCCAGAAGGCATTCGACCTGGGGCTGAAACCGATTGTCGTCATTAACAAGATCGACCGCCCGGGCTCGCGTCCACACTGGGTACTCGATCAGACCTTTGAGCTGTTCGACCGCCTCGGTGCCACCGATGAGCAACTCGACTTCCCGGTGATCTATGCTTCCGCACTGCAGGGTTATGCCAGTGTTGAAATCGATCACCATAGCGAAGACATGACACCCCTGTTTGAAGCCATCATTGAAAAGGTGGACCCACCCAGGGTGGATCCGGACGCCCCGTTCCAGATGCAGGTGATCACACTGGACTACAGCAGCTATGTCGGTGTCATCGGTATTGGCCGCATCTTGCGCGGCAAAATCAGGACCAATATGCCCGTCACACTGGTAGACCGTGACGGCAAGCAGCGTAATGCACGTGTAGGCCAGGTATTCGGCTTTCTGGGACTGGAACGTATCGAAGTTCCCGAGGCACAGGCCGGAGACATCATCGCCTTTACCGGTATCGATAAACTGGGGATATCCGACACCCTCTGTGACCCGTCCTGCGTCGAGGCGCTGCCTGCCCTCTCCGTGGACGAACCGACTGTCAGCATGACCTTCCAGGTGAACAACTCACCGTTCGCCGGCAAGGACGGTAAATACATTACCTCGCGTAACATCCATGAACGCCTGCAACGCGAATTGATTCACAATGTTGCCTTGCGCGTAGAGGACACCGGCGACCCTGACAAATTCAAGGTCTCCGGTCGCGGCGAACTGCACCTCGCGATACTGATCGAAACCATGCGCCGGGAAGGCTTCGAGCTGGGCGTATCAAGACCCGAGGTCATAATCCGTGAAATCGACGGCATACAACAGGAACCCTATGAGCAGGTCACCGTCGACATCGAGGATGTCCACCAGGGCACCATCATGGAAAAGCTCGGCGAGCGCGGCGGTGAACTCACGGACATGGTGCCGGATGGTCAGGGACGGGTTCGCCTGGACTACGTCATGCCGTCACGCGGACTGATCGGTTTTCGCACCGAATTTCTTACCGGCACCCAGGGTACCGGACTGATCTACAGTGTGTTCTTCCACTACGGCCCCATAAAACCGGGCGAGTACGGACAACGCACCAACGGTGTCCTCATTGCCAATGGTGCAGGCAAGGCACTGGGTTACGCCCTCTTCAACCTGCAGGAGCGTGGCCGCCTCTTCATCGGCCACGGCGAGGAAGTCTATGAAGGCGGCCTCATCGGTATTCATAAACGCAACAATGATCTGGTGGTTAACCCGCTCAAGGGGAAACAGTTGACCAACATTCGTGCGGCCGGCACGGATGAAAATATCCAGCTCTCGCCACCAATTCGCATGAGCCTGGAACAGGCGCTGGAATTCATTGACGATGATGAACTGGTGGAAGTCACACCGAACCACATTCGACTGCGCAAGAAACTGTTGCTGGAGAATGAACGCAAGCGCTCGGCGCGCAGCGCCTCCGCCTGATCCCCGCATAAAATAAAAATATTTTTCACGGCGCCACCGACCGGTGGTGGCCTCCCCGCGCATTATCCCCTATATATAGTATGGATAATAATTACCCTGTACATTATGTGGTGTTTTTTATAATATTAAGTGAATACATGGGCTTATAAATTATTTCATTGACATTTGTATGGTTATTTATTAACGTTCAGTCAACGGAGACCGGCCAGGTAAAGAAGCCAAAAAAAGCTGCGTAAACACGCTTTCAAATAGATGCTTTACATGCCAAACGGAGGAGTAGACACCATGCACATCACAGATATGGTAATGCACGTTGATAACTTACTGGGCGAAAACACCCGGCGGAATATTGAGAAGGCACTCACCGCCAGGCAGGGCGTTGTCCATGCCCATTTCAATGAAAGACGCCCGCATCTAATGCTGGTTTCCTATGACACTGACCGCACTTCATCGTTTGAAGTGCTTGCACAAATGATGGTGCAACAGGTACGCGCCGAACGCGTCGGCTAGCCATCAGAAGCTTTTCCCCAGCTCTCTTGCACGAAACCGGCGACCACGTGTCGCCGTTTTTTTTGACTATTGCCGGACCCCCTCTCCCTGGCCCTCCCGGCAAGTGCTCCATGCGTTGCCCTACCACCTACATCCATGTAGGCGTCCCTGGGGGAGAGGGGATATGAACTACCCGGCAGCCGTAAATCCTGCCGTCAGCAGCGACGTCAGGGAATTCACAACGGCCGCCAGTTCATATTCCAGATAAGGCTTTGCAGCTACCCTGCCCCAGACCGGGGCAGGCCAGGCGGCATCAGTCCGGTAACGGGCGATGTGATGCAAGTGCAACTGCGGCACGACATTACCCAGTGCCGCAATATTGAGTTTGTCGGGGCTGAAAGACGACTCCATGGCTATGGACAACAACGAAGATTCACGTAACAGTTGTTGCTGGTCAGCTTCACTTAACTGGTGTATTTCAGTAATGTCTTCGCGATCAGGCACGAGGATACACCAGGGATAATTGTCATCACGCATCAGCAGCAAATGACAGAGCGTAAATTTCCCGAGCAGCTGGCAGTCTTGCATCAATTGTGGATGGATTGTCGCCATGTCAATCTCCCGGTAATCTTTTGGTCATTCGAAAAAGTAAATTATTTAGCCACGGAAGAACACGGAAATATTTCTTGAAAGTTTTTTATTTTTTCGTGTTCTTCCGTGGATTCCGTGGCAATAGTTCGATCTTGATCAATTTGACAAGGTTATCAGGCCGGTTCCAGTTCCGCTTCCACCGGGCGCTGTGCTGCAACCGGCTGTTTCGCTGTTTCGTCTTTGGAGTCATCCGGCAGGGCCTCGCCACCGAGCGCCTCGACTAAACCCGGCAGGAAGGCGGCCAGCTCCAGCGCCATCAGGGAAAAGTCCAGGTCGAAGCGGCTGATCGGGTCATCCGCCTCGGTATCATTCTCCTCTTCCTTGATAATGTCCTCAAAGCGCAGGCGTTTGATTGACAGGTCTTCATGCAGGACACAGGAAAGTCGTTCTTTCCAGTGCAGTGCCAGCTTCACGACCTGCTTGCCGTTCTTGATGTGGTTACGGACTTCGCCGGCCTCAAGGTCCTGCTTCTTGCAACTGATAATGCCACCTTGAGGGTCGGGATGTTTAAGCTCGCATTCATCACCCAGTACAAAATCATGTGGCAAATGCTCACCACCCAGCCAGCGTGTCATCAGGCCTGACAGTGACTGCCGCAGTTTCACCGGTGTAGCCGGAAAGCGGCCCAGCGTGGTACGCAATTGTCCGATCAGTGTCTCGGCCCTGGCCGGCGTGGCACTGTCAACGATCAACAAGCCGTTACGGGTATCGATATAGGCAAACTGGTTGCTGATGCGGCTCAATGCACGCGGCAACAAATCGACGATGATTTCTTCCTTCATGCGCATCTTCTCGCGCCGGTAAATTTCCCGTCCCTCTGCCGCCTCGATTTCAGTTACCTTGTCCTCCAGCAGTTGCCTGACAACACCCGCCGGTATGATTTTCTCCTCCTTGCGCGCACAGATCATGACGTAGCCATTCGCTGCATGTACAAGCTGCCGGCCATGACGACCCAGTGGTGGCGCCCAGCCATAGGTCAGCATATCCATGCTGTTACAACCCTTGAATGCATCCGCCTGGAGTCGTTCATCGAGCACTTCCGGCGACATATCAAACGACTGTCCGAGACGGTATAACTGCAAATTTTTAAACCACATTGATGCGAGTCCCTCAATAAAAAGGCCCCTTGTAACAAGGGGCCCTGAAAACCAATAAAAAAATCAGGCTCAGCTCATCTTGCCTGCGTAGTCTGCAATGCCCGGGTTATCGACCACACCGACCAGTGTCGGGTCGTTGATCTTCGGCAAGCGCAGTACATTGTCCTCGCCCTTGTTATCCAGGATGTAGCCCCTGACGACGTCCCACATCAGCGGACCGTCCGGGGTACGGTTGACCGACGCCCACCCCGCAACAGTATATCTTGCGTCCATATCCAGCGGCTTGCCGTTATCCAGTGTGATACTGGAGATACGTTCCCCCAGCTTTTTCGAGGGGTCAATGGTGTAATCCAGCCCGCCAATGCGCACCATGTCGCCACCGGACTGCAAATACGGATCCGGATCGAAGAGGTTATCGGCAACACTCTCGAAGATAGTCTTCAGGTCCTTGCCCGCCATCTCGGTGACGTAGGTCTCGCCGTAGGTCATGGAACACTGGGTCATGACATCTTCCATGGTGATCCACTCGCCAGCCAGCGTCGTCGTTCCCCAGCGCACACCGGCGGACATGGAAACGTCTGCACCGAATTCGTGTCGCAGTGCATTACACAGAATCTGGTCCCAGGTCCCCATGAAATTGCCACGCCGGTACAGCAAGCGGTCGGCAATCGCCAGTTTCTCACTGAGGATCTCCTCGTAGGTCTTGCCGACACGGCTCTTGTTGTAATACAGGGCCGGTGAACGGCTTTCTATGATTTTATCGGAGTAGACCGTCTGCCGCATCTGCTTGATGTAGGCGCTCATTTCCTTGTCTTCTGGCAACCAGTCGGAAATCACGGGCAGCATCTTGTAATGCAACTGCTTGATCTTGCCGTCCGCGAATTCGAAATCCATGACACCCACATACTTGCCGTTGGATCCGGCATTACTCACCAGGCAGGTATGACCCTCGACATTCTTGACCTGCAGCGGCTTGGGCACACCATCGTGCGTATGGCCGCCGAAGACCGCGTTCAGTCCCGGCACACGCTCGGCCATCTTGATATCAACGTCCATGCCGTTGTGTGACAACAGCACAATGGCATCCGGCTTTTCAGTCTCACGGATCTCCTCAACCAGCTCGATCATGTCATCCTCGCGAAGACCGAAGGACCAGTCGGGAAAGAACTCCTGTGGATTGGCATTGGCGGTACGCGGAAATGCCTGGCCCACGATACAGATGCGCGCACCGTTGACCTCCTTGATGACATAGGGCCGGAAGGCATGCCCGGTATCCTCGTCATACAGTCCACGGCCATCGTATTTCTCGGTCATGGCTGCATACTCATCGCCGAACAGGGCGTCTTCCTTGATACGAACGTTCTGGCCGATGAAGTCGCCCTTGAAGAGGCTGACGTTACTGAGGACTTCATTTTCCCGATAGGTGAATTCCCAGTGTCCGACCATGACATCGAGGCCAAGAAGATTCGAGGCCTCCACCATATCGACGCCACGCGTCCACAAGGAAGTGCCAGAGCCCTGCCACAGATCGCCGCCGTCCAGGGTGAGGGTGTTCTGCTTGCCACCGGCCTGCTCGCGCAGGCTGTCCAGCAGGGTTTTGATATGGGCATAACCGCCGGTGCGACCGTATTTAAGCGCCGCGTTATCAAAATCGAGATAGGTATAGGCATAGGACTCGGGGGTATCCGGGCTCAGGCCCATGGTCTCCAGTAATTTCTTGCCCACGATGTGCGGTGGCCGCCCAAAGGCATCACCAACGCCCAGATTGACATTCGGTTCACGGAAATACACCGGCTGCAACTGGCCATGCACGTCGGTGATGTGCAGGATACGCGCGGTCCCCTGCATCGGCAGGTCATAAAACCCCTCGGGTGCACCACCGGCCGCGGCCGCAGGTGGGCTGGTGAGGGGTGCGGTGGCAGCCTGCTCACCTTTACTGCATGCAACCAGAGCGGGCACGGTCGCGGCCGCTG
>CAMYIO010000021.1:27478-48373 GCA_947258515.1 uncultured Ectothiorhodospiraceae bacterium | reverse complement strand
CTGAGTTGTTTTGTTTAAGATAGGGGGCGATTACTATAGCGGACTTCAACATGCGGTAACAGCAAAGCACACCTGACGATACATGCACCGGGACGGCACTGCCCCTGCGTGCCAGTGCGAAGTGTAAGGCACGTGCCGCGAATTCTCCAACGCCAAACGTTACATTAGCTATTAATAGAAAACTAATATATTGCCCATCCCCGTTGCGGACCGGTCTGCTGCTGACCCTGTTATGGGGCATTACGGCACTGTTCACCCCGGCATGGGCCGATGTCGTCAAGCCGGCGCTGGTCGAAATCAGCATCAATACCGATGGCACCTACCATATCGAGGTACGCGCCAGCCTTGAAGCCCTGCTCACCGGCATCAACGCACGTTACCGGAACACCCGGGATGCGCCTACTGCGGCCGCCTATGATGAATTGAGGGAATTGCCAGCAGACGCGCTGGCCGTCGCCTTCAAACCCTTTGAGGGCGAGTTCACGCAACTGGCCAGGCTGGCCTTTGACGGCGTAGCTGTGCCGCTGTCAATCACCCGCATCGACATACCGGAACCCGGCTATACCAAGGTGCCGCGCATCAGCGTCATTACACTGGAAGGCAACATAGCGCGCACGGCCAACGCCCTCACCTGGTACTACCCGGAACGATTTGGAGATAACGCCGTTCGTGTGCGCCAGGTCGATGAGGCGAATGAAAAATGGCACTGGTCAGACTGGCAATGGCTGCGCAAGGATGAACCCAGTGCACCCTTCTCGCTGACCGAGCTATTCACACAGCAGCCGGTGACACAGATTATTTCAACCTACCTGCTGCTCGGTTTCGAACACATAATTCCCAAGGGGCTGGACCATATCCTGTTCATTCTGGGTATCTTCCTGCTCAGCGTGCATCTGCGTCCGCTGCTCTGGCAGGCCACCATGTTTACCGTGGCGCACACGCTGACCCTCGGCCTTTCCATGCGCGGCATCATCACCCTGCCGTCCAGCATCGTCGAGCCACTGATCGCCCTGTCGATTGCCTACATTGGCATAGAAAATATCTTTGCACATTCCCTGCATAAAAGCCGCCTGGTGATCGTATTCTTTTTCGGTCTGCTGCACGGTATGGGGTTTGCGAGCGTACTGGCAGATTTCGGCATGCCGGCCAACGCCTTCATGACAGCATTGATCAGCTTCAACGTCGGTGTCGAATTTGGACAACTGGCTGTTATTTTATTGGCGTTTCTGGCAGTGGGCGTGTGGTTCCGTGACAGGCCCTGGTACCACACGGTGATCGTGGTCCCCTGCTCCTCGGCCATTGCACTGACCGGTCTGTACTGGACCTGGGACCGTATTGTGATTTAGTGCGCTACCACCCGCAACTGGACCTGTATCAACCGTCGCAGAGCATGCCATTCCGGCATCTGCAGTTGCCCGACGGCCCATGCACCGGGGCTGCCGGCAGAGAAAAATGCAGCGATTAACAAGGCAGACAGTCAACAGTTAATGGAAAACACCCTGCTGCATGGCAACAAAATGTAAAAAACTTTGATTTCCCCTGCACAAATTAAGCATTTTTAATTTATCTGTTGTATTATTTGGCCGTAATCGATGCTGGGGGGCAAAGATTTCCTGCCTATTTCGATTCAACTAAATATGATTGCAAATTCATAAAGGCAACTCGGAAGGTCAAATCAACTCTCCTGTTATTTCCTTGGTTTATCTGCAATTAGTTTAATTTCGTTTACTTATTACAGAGGTGTTACATGGCTACAGGTACTGTTAAATGGTTCAATGAATCCAAGGGATTCGGTTTTATTGCGCCTGCCGACGGCGGTGAAGATGTATTCGTGCATTTTTCAGCAATCAGCGGTGACGGATTCAAGACTCTGGCTGAAGGCCAAACAGTAGACTTTGATATCGAGCAAGGTCCAAAGGGACTGCAAGCAGTCAACGTCAAAGGGCAATAACAGGACGCACATCCTGCAATCAAAGAACCCCGTCACTGACGGGGTTCTTTTTGTCAGCACTCATTCACAGGCAGTCCGCACAGATGGGACGCTACCGTACTCCCGTTCCGGGATCATCTCCCTACATTACCCGTGAGGGTTACCAGTCGCTTTCCGATGAACTGAAAGCCCTCTGGAAACGCCGTGCAGGGGTCACAAAGGCGCTGACTGCCGCTGCAGCAGAAGGTGATCGCTCCGAGAACGCCGAATACATCTACCGCAAGAAGGAACTCCGCGAGATCGACCGGCGCATCCGCTACCTGCAAAAACGCCTGCCCGATCTGAAAGTCGTGGCTCAACAACCGTCTGACCCGACGCTTGTATTTTTCGGTGCATGGGTGACAGTAGCAGACGATGACGGCACACAGTGCTGTTATCGAATTGTTGGAGCGGATGAATTCGACCCGGCCAAAGGCTGGATCAGCATGGATTCGCCCATGGCAAAGGCACTGATGAAGAAAACCATCAGGGACGAGATTCGCGTTGAAACACCGCAGGGACGCTGCGATTACACCATCACAGGCGTTCGCTACGCAGCACCTGACGGTTAATCATCGCCGGTAACCCGTCTGCGCAGCAATTTGTCCCTGCCGCGCCGGGTTTTGTGGTCCATGCGTCGCTTTTTTGCTGAAGAACTTGCCCGTGTGGCGATGCGCTTTTTGCCTGTCACGGCCACCTTTCTTATCAGCGTCTGCAGGCGGCTTAATGCCGCGTCACGGTTTTTTTCCCGGGTACGATATGACTGCGACTTGATGACGATCACGCCTTCATGCGTAATGCGCCGGTCGTTCAACGCCAGTAACCGGGTTTTATAAAAGTCCGGCAGGCTGGACGCCCTGATGTCAAAACGTAAATGTATTGCAGAAGCGACCTTGTTGACATTCTGACCGCCGGCGCCCTGCGCGCGAATGGCCGTCATGACAATATCACTCAGGGGAATACTGACTTGCCGTGAAATCTGCAGCTGTTCGGGGCTCTGGCTCAATCTAGTGGGCCTTTGTTTTTACGTGCCCACAGCGTTCACAGCGGTAGTCTGTGACCAGCCGGCCCTGGCGGGTATCAAAGCGCTTGTCCCTGTCGACGACCCACTTGTGAAAACCGCGTTTACACAACGTCTTTCCTTTCGCCTTCTCCGCAGGCCCGGGTTTTCTGAACTGGATAATGTCGGCCATCGTATCAGTACTGGTTCAACCTGATAAAGGCATAAATCTTTGCCACGGAATCCACGGAAGAACACGGAAATATGTCCAGCAAGGCATTTATTTTTTCGTGTTCTTCCGTGGATTCCGTGGCTATTATTTATTTAAAAAAACCTGGCTATAAGCTTGACAATGAGACTAGTTCAAACGCGCTCTTTTAAGCTTCGACTTGACCCGCTGCAGCAAGGACGGTACCTCGTAGACCGGCAAGGATTCGGCGTCCTGCGCAACCACACCCTTGCTGATCCTGGGTGACAGACTCGCCTTGCCCCAGATCACGACAGGTTCATCGACGCGGGCGCGCGCCGCCGTTAACGGATCGGCACCCAGTGTGCCGACAAGTGACTTCACGTAGTCGACTTCCTGGACAGCGGCAAGTTTCTGCTTTGCGGTTTCGAGGCGCTGCGGCATACCCAGTCGCTGGGCCTCGTCGTCATAATCCTTGTCTTCAAGGAACTGCTGCAGGTTTTTGACGTGCCGTTCCCACATCTCGATATCACGGCGTTGCTTGATCTCCAGACGTTCCTGGTACCAGTCAGAGGCCAGCAGGGTTTCGCGGGTAAACATGGCACGGATTTCCGGATGATGGATATCCATACCCGAGTAGCTACCCGTTGCCATAATCATCAACAGTGCCTGTAACGGCGGACAGGCATCCTCGATACTGCCATCCTCCAGGTACTGCAAAGCGACATGCTGCTGCGCCTCGACGATGTTATTGATGCCGTCAACGAAGGACTCGATGCCCTGTGTTTCCGGCTTGAGTATCGCTTCCGTAAACACGGCGCTTGGATTATCGAATATCTTGCCGAGGAAGCCGTGTACAAAATGCTCGGTGATGCGGTAGCCCAAACGACTGGCCAGCACCTTCTTGCCCTTGTGTTCAATATCTTCCAGTGATTCCAGGTAGCCGTGCTCGATCAGATAGGCCGGCTGGCGTTCTTCCAGCGAGAGTCGCGCCCAGATTTCAGGTATCAACAGACTGATATCGTGATTGACGCGCACCCTTGGCCCGACGTATCCGGCCGAACTGGAAAAACCTGCCTGGCCGGTGAGGATAGAGGACACCAGCGCATTGTTCAGATCAGCCGTGGTGCGCAGGGCATTGAACGGGCCCTTGGTCAATGCGCCCTCACTGCCGGCACCCGTCGTCGAGGGCGACTTGCCGGTCAGGCTGCAGATAAAGTCCATGAAAAGTTCCGGCACTTCCTGGTAGTGGATCGGGTTGTATACGGCCAATGGACGTATCCCCGGTTCCGGCGGATTGTTACGCCGCCCGGTAAGCACGGCGTCGACCGGGTGACACACGCGGGAATCCCAGTCCAGCTTGCGGTGCAATCGAATACTCATCTCGGCGATGTAGGTGCGTTCCGGAGTGACCAGGTCAGGCCGTACCTGCAGGTAGCGCGGATTCTTTGATGGGGCACCGTCGACCATGCGCGGATGCGCAGACGAGACGACATACGGCGCGTTATTTTCACAGGCCGACTTCAGGAAGTCCTGCATCGGCTGCGAAAACTGGTAGAAGGTATGCACATCTTCAATCAGCTCAGTCAGCTTCTGGTGATCAATCGGCTCGAAATTGGCAATGAAGTTGTCCGGCCCGGACATGTCCTTTTCGGTCTGGCTGTCAAAACCGGGATGTATTGCATCATCCGGCCGCTGGAACAGACGGTACTCGCAGTTCTTTACCAGCTTCACGCTATTATCGCCCAGGTGATGCGGGCCGCAGCCGGCAACGCACGCGGCAGGCACCACCACGGAAGCGGTAATATCATCTTCCATCTGCACCTTTTCGGTCGCGATATAATCCTGCCGCAGCTTGAAGGTACGCCACTTGGCATCACCATCAAAACCGACACGCAGGTACGAGGCAATGATGTTGCGGTCGTGCAGCTTCAGTTCATGCGCCGGCGCACCGTCAACCTCGTCGACAGATAAATGCCTGCGCCACTGATCGCCCCACTCGGCCCGGTAGAAGCGCTTGATGAGGAATACCAGGGCAAGGATGCGCGGTGAAATCGAGGCCAGCCAGTCATTGTATTCATCGGTATAGTTGGACGTCGGTGTCAGCAACTTGATCACGGAACCGAGACTGCGTTCCGGGCTCAGGGGTTTGCGGGCAGGGTCACGGTCCTCGTGTTCAAAACCCGGCTTGAAGCGATCCGTGTAGTCCTTGTCAAAAATCGCCTGCACCATATCGAGGTCGTTTTGCAGATCATCAACAAACAACGGGCGATAGATGACCGCGTCATTCAGGGATTTCGAGATTTCGGATTTACCACCACCGGATACCGTGCTGGGTTTATGGCAAAAGGTACCTTCCGGATCGATACCAATCAGCCGCCATGAGGGTGCGCCCGGATGTTTCCTCATCTCGATCTTGTAACCACTCGGCTGTATGTAGGTCTTGCCGGGCCGCAGACGGATGCTCTGCTTCTCTCCATTGTGCTCCCAGGTGATCGTCTGGGCATTAAGGTCCATTCGAATTCTCTGTTTCAGGTATATGATATCCGGGTATTTTTTATCTATACCATAACCCTCGGGCTGCAGATCCATTACCTCATCATAACGGGACGCCATGTCTTCGAATGAATATCCCGGCCTGTAGGTGCGGCTGTCCACACCGTACTCCTCGCCGTGATTGCGCCGCGGGAAGGCCAGCGCGCCACCGGCGTGTTCTTCTTCTGCAAGACCGAACAGGTTGGCGGAATAGCTGATCTGGGTTTTGACTTCCTTTTTGCAATAACCGAAATAATTATCGGCCAGCAGGGTCACGATGACGCCGTTCTCGTTACGCGCTGTCAGCTTGAAGGCCTGCCCGTCGTTGTAGAGTTCGTCTTCCTGCTTCCAGCACATGCCGTCCTTGCGCTGGCGGCTGCTGGCCTTGCCCCAGTGCGGCAGGCCGGCCTCTTTCTTGGTCGTACCCACCAGGTGCGGTGCAAGAATCACGCAACCGGTGGTACCGGTCCAGTGCTCCACATCGAGCCCCGCATCGAAGTCGGCGAGATAGGGGTTGCCGCCATTACCAAATATGCTTTCCACAAAATCAAGGTTGCTGACCAGGTTGCCGGGCGCAAGGAAATGCACCTCCATGGTTTTCTCAGCCTCTATTCCCGGTATTTCCGGACAGACCGTCGGACGCAGCAGCAGCGACACGAACATGTGTGCCGGCTCGGGCAGTCCTGAAGTAAAAGGGATCGTCATCAAATCACGCGGTGGATTCAGCGCCTTTTCCAGCATGTAGGCGAAGGCCTGCCTGGGTACGGCCTTTTTGTCACCGGCAACCGGCAGGCCGCCCTCGGCAACATGAAACGAGCCCTTGGTGGTGCGCCGGTCACTGGCGGGATTGTGCAGCACACCCTGCTGCACCCGGTAACTGGAGACAATGTCGGAGTGGAATTCATCCTTGCCCATGGGTAGTGACAATTCGCGTGCCACGCCATGTCGATCGAGTACCAGTGTCTGGGTTGGCAGCATCGGGATGCGGTCGAGCCCAAGATCGGCAAGGTATTGTTTCAGAAAATTCTGGATGCGCAGGTCAACCGGACACTGGTAATTCGAGAGCAGCCGGTTTTTCTCACGGTAACTCTTCAACAGGTCACGGGAAATTCCAAAGAAGCGTGCAGACTCCTTGGACACACAGGTCGGTTGTCCGGATGAAGCCAGCTTCAGATTGATATAAAGCTGTAATTTCTCGCGTTCTTCCTCGGGTGTCTCGGGTGCCTTGTTCAACCCAAGGGCATGGGCAAAGTCCATACGCTTTCTCCGCACTGTAATTTTGCCCGGGATCCGGGCCAGACTCACTTGTTATCCGCTGGTATTTTAGCGAACCAGCCGTTACAAATCAGTTAAGTTAAAGGCTAATGTTAATCTAAATTGTTAGATATTTTTACTATCTATATGTTTTATAATTTATTTCGACAGCCACGGAATCCGCGGAAGAACACGGAAATATGCCTGTAAGGCTTTTATTTTTCTGTGGATTCCGTGGATTCCGTGACCATAATATCCAGCTTTTCGCATCAATCCCTTTAGTGGAGCCCGGTAAAATCGACCGCAACCTGCTTGCGGTAGGGCTCGTCAAAGATAAACTCAATCGCGATCTCGCCCTCGTCATCCTTGATCTGGACCTGTTTCAGCTCGGGCAGGCGTATCGCCAGGTAGCTGCACATGGCCGCGGCCACCGCCTCATCCTCTGCATGCAGGGCATGGGCGAGGTTAGCTGCCGCGAACTGGGTACGCTGGTTCTGGTCGGGCTCCTTGATGGTTTCGTTGCCGAGCAGGATGCCGGCATCCATCTTCGCGTCCATCTTGTCCAGGTAAGCAGCCTGGTGGTCAGGCAACAAACGGTCACGATCATATTCCAGTTGCGCAATGCCGTTTAAAAACACAGCCATGATGTTGTTCATAGTCAACCTGTTCCTGATTAGCTGCCAACAACCATAACCGATAGCCGCTGAAGTTTTCCAGATAGCGGCGGCTTTAAAAAAACCCGTATGGCTAGCCGGCTTTTTGCAAGCCGAATTCCTGACTGCGCAGATAGTCTTCGTAGCTGCCGCTGAAGTTGACCAGACCATCCGGTTTCATCTCGACGATCCGCGTGGCGAGGGAAGAGACGAATTCACGGTCATGACTGACAAAGATCAGCGTGCCGGAATAATTCTCCAACGCAGTGTTGAGCGACTCGATGGATTCCATGTCGAGGTGATTGGTGGGCTCGTCCATCAGCATGATGTTGGGCTGTTGCAGCATCAGGCGCCCGAACAGCAGACGGCCCTCCTCGCCACCCGAGACGACCCTCACCGGTTTCTTGATCTCGTCCTGCGAGAACAGCAGGCGACCAAGCGTGCCACGGATCACCTGCTCGTCATCCCCGGGCTTGCCATAACGGCTCATCCAGTCAAACAGGATTTCATCGGAATCAAAATCAGCCGCATGGTCCTGCGCAAAGTAACCGATGTCCGCGTTCTCCGACCATTTCAGCCGCCCCTTGTCCTTCTCGAGATCACCGGCCAGGGTACGCAGCAGGGTGGTTTTACCAATACCGTTGGGGCCGATGATCGCGACACGCTCACCGACCTCTATCTTCAGGTCGAGCTTCGCGAAAATCGGCGCCTGATCGTCATAACTCTTGCTGAGCCCCTCAACATCCAGCGCCATGCGGTAGAGCTTCTTTGCTACATCAAAGCGAATATACGGATTGACCCTGCTGGACGGCTTGATATCTTCCAGCTTGATTTTCTCTATTTGCCGTGCGCGCGAGGTGGCCTGCTTCGCCTTGGAGGCATTCGCCGAGAAGCGGCTGACAAAGGTCTGAAGTTCGGCAATCTGGGCTTTCTTCTTGGCATTATCGGCATACATGCGCTCGCGCACCTGCGATGCGGCCGTCATGTATTCATCATAATTACCCGGATAGATGCGCAGTTCACCGTAATCAAGATCGGCCATGTGCGTACAGACGCTGTTGAGAAAGTGACGATCATGCGAAATGATGATCATGGTGCTGCTGCGTTCATTCAGCACACCTTCCAGCCAGCGGATGGTATTGATATCGAGGTTGTTGGTCGGCTCATCCAGCAACATGATATCGGGGTCCGCAAACAGCGCCTGCGCCAGCAACACGCGCAGCTTCCAGCCCGGTGCAACCGCTGACATCGGGCCATTGTGCTGTTCCAGCGGAATATCCAGCCCCAGTAACAATTCACCGGCACGCGATTCCGCGGTATAGCCATCCAGCTCGGAAAATCTTATTTCCAGCTCGGCAACCTGCATACCCTCCTCTTCGCTCATCTCGGGCAGTGAATAGATGCGGTCGCGTTCCTGCTTGATCTCCCACAGCTCCGCGTGCCCCATGATCACGGTATTGATCACGGTAAAGTCTTCAAATGCGAACTGGTCCTGGCGCAGCTTGCCGACCCGTTCATTGGCATCAATCGACACATTACCGGCACTCGGTTCCAGGTCACCGCCAAGGATCTTCATCAGCGTCGACTTGCCGCAACCATTGGCCCCGATCAGGCCATAACGGTTACCCTCGCCGAAACGAACGGAAATATCTTCAAACAGGGGCTTCACCCCGAACTGCATGGTGAGATTGGCGGTGGTAATCATCGTTTTTTTCCTGAACTGGGATGGACACAGCCGCTCGCGCGGCCGGTTAAAGCTGTAGATTGTCTCATATTTTCGTGTATTGAGGTAAACCGAATGGATATGGAATAGAATCACCAGGACAGTCCGGGGCAGACTGTTTACACTCAACCATTAATAATAACGCGCCACGCACTGGCCGGATCGAATATGAAACACCCGATTATATTCAGTCGCTTACTCCTTGTTTCCTTGCATAGCAGGACGGCTTTACTCGCATCACTTTACTTGTTTGCAGGAGCCGTTCTGGCAACACCGGATGCCTTGCTCGAACAGATACGCAAACAGCATGCAGTACACGGGCCTGAAGTGGCGAGAGGCGTCGCTGAGGGGCTGGGCTTGTTGCTGCGAGAGGAACGTGGCAAGCGCTTGGTGCCCGTGATCGTCGATCGCCAGGTTACCCTGCATGCAGGTTTCCAGAGCAAACTTTCCACCTCAGGAGGGCGACTGGATGACGTGTCGCGCTCCTATGCACGCGTCCTGGTTCCATTAAGTCGCCTGGATACCTTTATCGATGCTCTCCCGGATGAGCGACTGCGAGCGCCATATCCTGCAAAACCATTATTTGGCGTGGGGCCGAATCTGTCAGAAAGTGTGACCCTGACTGCGGCCGACGGCTATCAGGCCGGCAGCCTCAATGGCAGCGGCACGAAGGTGGCTGTGGTTGACTTGGGATTCGCACAACTCAGCAATGCGAAAACCAGTGGCGATCTGCCGCCCACAGCCTGCGATGCCGCACACAGCCAGGATTTTACCGGCACCGGACTGACATCCGGAACGAAACACGGCACCGGTGTCGCCGAGCACGTCGCCGACATGGCACCAGGAGCAGAGTTGTATTGTCTTAAGGTCGGTGACGAAGTCGACCTGCAGAATGCCGCCGACTACCTGTACAACCACAACATCGCGATCGCTAATCATTCCGTTGGCTGGGTGCTGGCGAGCTATTACGACGATACCGGTTTAATCAACGATATTATTAATACCTCTCACGATAACGATGGCGTGTTCTGGACGGTTGCCGCAGGAAACGATGCGCAGCGCCACTGGCGCGGTACCTGGGCGGATGCCGACAGCGATGACTGGCTGGAATTTGCTGCAGGCGATGAACTCATGGCGCTGACCGGAACCGCTGGCACGATTGCCGTGTTTCTGAACTGGAATCAGTACGGCATCATTAATAAGGCTGACCTGGACCTGTATGTGGTGAACAGTGCCGGTACCACGATTGAAAGCAGTACCATTCCACAAAGCAGATTCAACGATCCTGCCGAGGCCGTGAGCTTCAGTTACCAGGCCAGTCAGGCACCGTACAGCATCAAGGTTGTACGTGCCGGGGGTAATGCCACCGGGCTAGATATCACGCTGTTCAGTTTTAACCACAACTTTGAACATAAAGTGGCTGCGTCCAGCCTGATGGACCCGGCCAATGCACACGGTGCCTTCAGCGTCGGCGCCGTCAAACAGGCAAGCTGGACCCAGACCAGTCCACCGATACGCTCATACTCGAGCCAGGGTCCTACCAACGACGGCCGGTTGAAACCCGAACTGGTCGCGCCCGATGGCACCGCAAGTCTCACCTATTCTGTGGCCAGCGGTACCTCGTTCAGTGCCCCGACGGTTGCGGGAGCGGCGGCGCTGCTGCTGCAGGAAGACCTGTTGCAGGATGCCGGTACTCTTGGTAATCGTCTGCTGGCCGGGGCAATTGATGTCGGTGCGGCAGGACCGGACACCGTGTTCGGTGCCGGAAAGTTGCAGTTGCCGCTCATTGATTCGGACAGTGACGGTTTGAGCAACGTTGCCGAAATACAGCTTGGTACCAATGCCCTGAACCCGGATACCGATGGCGACGGACTGGCTGATGGTGCTGGAGGCATTGTTCCTGTCGCCGCACTGCTCAATGGAATTGACTCTGATGGCGACGGCTTCATTGACGGTGAGCAGGACACTGGCACCGATCCTCTCACAACAAATTTAATTGGCGACATCGCACCCCGAGGTGATCCAGATTACCTACTGGATACCGGTGACCTGGTGGTACTCACACGACTGGTTACCGGTGTTATTACTCCGACGGCGCTGGAGTCCGCACTTGGAGATATCAACGGTGATTCAAACATCAATGCAGCAGACTTGTTGCTGATACAACAGATACTACTAGCCCCCTGAAGCAGGCAGATTACTGTTCCGTCTGCAACTCCCTGAACAATCGCTCGACCTCCGGGTGATCAAAGTCACGACCACCGACTGCACGGTAGGCCAGCCTCCCCTTTTTATCGATCAGAAATGATGTCGGCAATCCCTTAACAACATAGTCCTCCGAGATGGCGCTTTCCGGGTCGAACAGGACCGGGAAGGTCGGGAACACGTTCAATTCACCGGTATAGGCGAAGACATGGTCGGCGTCTTCCCACTGGTTCACCGCCAGCACCGCGAATGATTCATCACCCAGCTTCTTGTAGAGCGCTTCCAGCGCCGGCATTTCCTTGCGGCACGGCGGACACCACGTGGCCCAGAAGTTAATCAGTACTACCTTGCCGCGGAAATCCTGCAATGCATAAGACTCGCCGTCCATGTCAGACAGTGTGAAGTCAGGCGCGCCTTCAAATGGCAAGCACCGGCCTCATGCCTTGCGCGATACATCAAGGGAGGCCTTCAGCAGCAGGATGAGCAGGGGCATGCCATGCAGAAACAGGTCAAAGATATCGATCGGACGCAGCAGCGTGCCGGCAAACAGCATTTTCAGCTTTTCCCAGAGATGCGGCTCCGGTGAGAACGGCGCCAATGCCAGAAAAATCGCCAGTGGCGCCAGTAACATATAGGGGATCCTGTCCAGCCATTTCATCTGCAGCGCTCTCCTGTCGCGTCATCTTGCCAGATTACTGTAATATTACCCGCCCGCAAGCCAGGCTGTGCAGGTCGCGTTAATCCGGAAATGCATGTGCTACCACGAACCAAGTTTATCAATTTCAGGACAGGGCAATGAGACTATTCTTCAAATACTTTTTCAAGGCCGCGCATTACATCATTGGCCCGATCATCCTGTTGCTGGATGCCCTTGTGCCACCGCAGGGCATGGTACGTGCGGCCGAGGCACAGCAACAGGTCGATGCCAACACCCGCAACCTGGTCCTGTACCATTTCAGGATGTGTCCGTTCTCCGTTAGGGTCAAACGTGCGGTCAAGCGCCTGTCACTCAACATCGAGTCCCGTGACGCGCTCAGGGAAGAAACCAGCCGTGAAGAATTGCTCCAGGGTGGCGGCAAGATCAAGGTACCCTGCCTGAGGATCACCGATGAACAGGGCAACGCCACGTGGATGTATGAATCATCCGATATTATTGCGTACCTGCAGGAGAGGTACGCCTGATCGTTGCCAGTATGCTTTTTGCAACGCGTTGACTATTTAAACACAGCGTAACAGTCAAGCACGATGCGCTGACGGTTAACCTGCAGGCGCGTCGTACAGGCGCGATCGCGGTTGTGATCCGCTCCTGAAATAGCCTTCTGCTTGTGAATTTTGCTAGTAACGGATCAGCAGCGGCTGGTAGGCGTAGACTGCATTCAGATGATGCAGCATGACATGCTGGCCCTGCTCCCTCCAGATCCCGGTAACCGACTCCTGCACGTTTTTATATTTCGCCTCGAGCCCGCCAAACGCGCGCTCTTCAGCTGCCAGCTCCGAGACGAGGTCGAGCCACATGCGGCTGACGCCCATGATCATGGCAGGCCAGGTTTTCTGCACAGACTCCGGCCAGTGATCGTCACTGGTATCTTCTATATCCGGCCGGGTGATCCTGGTGACATCATCAACTTCCACCCTGATCAACTGCCCGTTTTCCAGCATGGATTGCACCACCGTGTTGTTCTCGATGCCATTGTAAATACGTTGCGCACCTTGCGGGGTACTGTAGAAAATAAAACTGAAGACGTGCCCGTGGCCATCGCGGCTTGCACGCCGGTGTACTCGCCAGATATAGACGTCCTGGTAGTAATCATCAAAGACCGGTGCTATCACTTCACCGCCAATCAGCGTTCCCATATACCAGCGGGCTTCCTCACCTTCAGGCCAGTCGATATGGAAGCGCGCATACCACCACCCTTCTCCTTCGGGCAGGGTGCCGGGTTCTGCCGCAAGCTGTTCAGCGACACCACTGTCCTCCACGACGGGTGCAAATACTGCGCAAGCCGATAAGCAGAGCGTCATGAAGACAGTTATCATCAGTTTTAGGAACACATTCACACTCCTTGGGTACCAGCAGTTCAAAGGGCATCAGAGACTTCGGTGTCAGCCCGTTGGTAGCAGGTCATTGCATGATCAGTTGCAGGTATTCAGATTGGTTCTGTATCCGGAGGATCGTGGTTGTCGGCAAGCACTGTGACTGCAGGATTTCTTGGGAAGCAGCGGTGCCGCGGCCTGCTAGTCGTGGGGACCAATCATCCTGTTGTATTCAGTGGCATCGAAAATCGCCTCTATAGCGGTGATCTTGCCGTCAACCACTGTTGACAGCTGCACAACCGGTACGGCATTCAGTGTATCCATGGTGGTATGTGTCTTCAACACACTGCAGACCTCATCACCGTTTACGAAGGTCTTGCAGCGTTCGATGCGCTCCAGAATCGGGCCGACGCGTGAAATATTACTGATGAATGTGTCTGCATTGCTGAAGGACTCAATGGGGCTCAGATAGGAAAACGCATCATCTGACAGGTAAGTGCGCGCCAGCTCGAAGTCCCGCGCCTCAAAGGCGTCAAGCAGGGCGCTCACGATTTCATCCGGTGTTTGTGTGTTCATTACTCTGATTGTACCTGTATAGCCATCATTTCTCGATACATCCGGCCAGACTCAACAGGCAGGATTTTTCCCCGAAAATCCACTACCATGACGCCCCCTGTTTTTATCGAGACGGACGGATGCACGACTTCATTCCGGGACAACGCTGGGTCAATTATGCCGAATTGCAGCTCGGGCTCGGCACCGTGCTGTCTGTCGACCAGCGTACCGTGACGCTGCTGTTTCTCGCCAGCGGCGAGACCCGCATCTACTCCATGCAGACAGCACCGCTTACGCGTGTTGTGTTCGCCCCGGGTGACACAATTCGCAGTCACGAAGGCTGGTCATTCACGGTTGCGCATGTCAGGGAACAGGATGGCCTGCTGACCTACAGCGGCAACAACGAAGCCGGCGACAGTATCGATCTGCCCGAAGGCAAGCTCGACAGCCACCTGCAGTTGAATCGGCCTGCAGAACGCCTGTTCACCGGACAGGTTGACCAGGACCGGTGGTTTGAGCTGCGTTACCAGACACTGCAACACCTCAACCGGCTGGCACATTCCGAACTACGCGGCCTCACCGGCGGGCGTACCAGTTTGATTCCGCACCAGCTCTACATTGCCCACGAGGTGGCCAACCGCCATGCACCGCGGGTGTTGCTGGCCGACGAGGTGGGTCTGGGCAAGACCATCGAGGCCGGCCTGATCCTGCATCAACAGCTGTTGACCGAACGCGCGCAACGCGTCCTGATCGTGGTGCCGGAGAGCCTGCTGCACCAGTGGCTGGTCGAGATGCTGCGCCGCTTCAACCTGCCGTTCAGCATCCTTGACGAACAGCGTTGTCGCGCCATCGCGGAGAGCACCGGGCAGGAGAATCCGTTTCACACCGAACAGCAGGTGTTATGCACGCTGGAGTTTTTCCTCGCCAATCCGGAAAGTCATCAACAGGCCGTTGGCGGCGACTGGGACCTGCTGGTGGTGGACGAGGCCCATCACCTGCAGTGGGCTCCCGGCAACGTCAGCCCCGAATACCGCCTGATCGAACAGCTGGCCCGGGCAACGGCCGGGGTACTGCTGTTGACGGCAACACCCGAGCAACTCGGCAAGGAAAGCCACTTCGCCCGTCTGCGACTGCTTGACCCGGACCGCTTCCCCTCTTTCGATGCCTTCATAGAGGAAGAGTCCGCCTACGAACCGGTTGCCAATGCGGTACAGGCATTACTCGATGACCAGCCTCTGGATGCAGCATCCATCGAGGCACTGCATTCACTGTTGCATGATGCGGACAGTGAAACGCAGCTTGACTGCCTGCTGGATGCTGACGCCGGCGCTGTGCAGCAATCCAGGGCGCGGACACAACTGGTTGAGCAGCTGCTCGATCGCCACGGCACCGGCCGTGTGCTGTTCCGCAACACCCGCAGTGCAGTCAAGGGCTTTCCTGAACGAACGCTGCTCCGTTATCCGCTGTCCGCGCCTCGCGTCTATACCGAGGCACTGGCAAACGCCCGGGCAGAGGGCGTAACAGATCCGCAGCTGCTGCTCTGCCCGGAACTGCTCTACCAGAGCATTGACGCTAACGGGCAGACACGCTGGACGGAGTTTGATCCGCGCGTCGACTGGCTGAGTGAACGACTCCGGGCACTGCGCCCACACAAGGTACTGGTGATTGCCGCCAGCGCGAATACCACCATGGACCTGGCGGAATGGCTGCACAGCAAAAAGGGCATTCATGCCGCCGTGTTTCATGAAGGCCTGAGCATTATTGAACGTGATCGCGCCGCCGCCTATTTTGCCGACCGTGAATTCGGGACGCAGGTACTGATTTGTTCCGAGATCGGCAGTGAGGGCCGTAACTTCCAGTTTGCCCACCACCTGGTGCTGTTTGATCTGCCACTGAACCCTGACCTGCTGGAACAACGTATTGGCCGGCTGGACCGGATCGGCCAGCTTGAAAATATCAAGGTACATGTGCCCTGCCTGGAGGACACACCCCAGGCGGTGATGCTGCAGTGGTATCACGAGGGCCTTGATGCATTCGAGCATGTCTGCCCGGCAGGACAGACCGTGTTCGCAGAGGTCGAGAGCCAGTTGCTGGATGTGCTGTGTCAGCAGACGGACCCGTCTACCTTGATCGAGGCGACCCGCAGCCGACACGCGTCACTCAACGCGGCATTACATCGCGGCCGTGACCGGCTGCTGGAATACAATTCCTGCCGGCCCCACATTGCCAATGCCCTCAGGGAACAGGTCGAGGCCCGTGATAATGACACGCGCCTGTATACCTACCTTGAACAACTGGTTGACTGCTACAGTCTCGATCTGGAGCCGCATTCAGCAGGCAGCCATATACTCCGTCCCGGTGAACACATGCACAGCCACTTCCCGGGCCTGCATGATGAGGGCATGACCTTTACCTGCGATCGCACCATTGCACTCGCCAATGAAGATCGCGAGTTTCTCAGCTGGGAACATCCACTGATAACCGCCGCCATGGAAATGTTGCCTGCCAGCGAGACCGGCAACACCGCCATGACGGCCGTTAAATACAAGGGTGTCAGTGCCGGCACGCTGCTGCTGGAATGCCTGTTTACGCTGGATACGGTGAGCAGCGAGGTACTGCAAACCAGCCGTTACCTGCCGCCTACCACCATACGGGTGGTTGCCGACCAGTACGGAAAGGATCACAGCGAGGCGCTCACGCACGCGCAGATCATCGCAACACGGGAAACAATCCCGCCGCAAACGGCCATCAAGGTCATCCGCAGCTATTCACAACCGCTACGCGAGCTGCTGACACGCTGCGAAGACCTCGCAAACCGGCAGGCACCGGAAATCATTACGGCCGCCCGGGAGCTGTCAACACAAGCACTGACAAAAGAAGTCGATCGTCTCAAGGCACTGGCGCTGGTCAACCCGAATGTCCGGGCCGAGGAAATCGAATTCATGGAACTGCAACGCGAGGCGTTGACGGCTGCACTGGACTCGGCGACATTGCGACTGGACGCGCTACGCGTGCTAGTGGCAACGTAAACAGATCCATATTAATAAAAGCTATTCAGCAGTCTCCAGGTATCTGACCACATCCGCCAGGCGATCATCATCGACGATCATCAAATGCGGTATACCACCCAGCCCCGCGTTCTCCACCCGCAACCAGTGACGCATGGCCACCCCGTCACCGTTCATCCTGTCGTACAACAGACGGTAGAATTGCACAAACAGCAGCGCCTGCTGCCAGTGCCCGGTACCCGTTTCGAGGCAGCGCTGCGCGGATGCCAGCTCACCGATGTCGCTGCACTTCACACGCAACACCCGTGCCAGCTCCGCCTGGTACATATCCAGCAAGGCAACAATCTGCAATACGGACCGGGTTAGCTTGCGTGGCTCGGTGGTATCGCCGTTTATCTCGAAGACCATGACCTGACACTCCCGGGTTGCCGTGGTGCCAGCCAGGGGAAGCTCTTAATTCGCAATTTTGTGGTATTCATGTTTTGCACTGTCTGCAGGGTGCGCCATGCGTGCCGAAAAGAACATCCAAGCTGTTGATCCATGGTGCGCATGGTGCACCCTGCGAGGGTTCGTTATATTAATCCGGGATTCCTGGCGTACATAGAAAGAGCGCCTCCGTCCTTCAACTGCCACCCTGTTTAAGACTATACTAGTAACAGGAAATAATTAATCGCCCGTCTGCGGGAACAATCGTTTTTACCGTAAAAACAGTACAAGGAGAGCAGCATGTTTCTGAAAAACAATACCAATCAGGATCTGGTTGAAGTCTTGACACTGAAGGACCTGTTCGACCCTTTCTGCACGCAGTTGATTGGCCGCTACCAGCATGGAGAAGAGCTGCAAGACCCGGAAAAATTCAACAAGTCGGACCTGTGCTTCCTCTCCGACGAGCCACTGCCACGCTGCTGGGTCGATGCCCATTACCGGGAGGGTGAACTGAAGCGTTAACAGCAGTCAGCTGTCGCCGCAGGCTGACCTGCCGGAACAGGGTATTCAGGGCCGGTTGCGGCGCTTCAGAAAGCGGCTGACGTACCAGCAACTGGAGGTTATTTCAAACCCCTGTTGCCGCGCCCAGTCAAGACCGGTACGCACCAGTTTCTCGGCAATGCCATGCCCGCGGAGCGCAACGGGAACAAAAGTATGGGTAAAGTCGATACCCTGATGCGGCAACAGCCGGTATTCCAGCACGGACTCCTGGCCGTACAGTTCTGTCACAAAACGCTGCTTGTCCGGTTGATGTAACACACTGACGGTCATTTGACTGTAATGAAGTATTGCAGACAGAAAGCTACTTGATAATCCGGTAACAGGGAACGTATTCCTTGCCGGGTAATTTCATGCGCTGCTGCTCAACAAACGAGGCCAGCAGGGCGTCCATCGGTTCCATGATACTGGCATCACCACGGATCTCGAAGTGGCCGTGTTTTTCAATCGCGCGGATGCCTTCATCCTTGACATTGCCGGCCACCACCCCCGAAAACGCGCGCCGCAGGTTAGCGGCCAGCGAATGGCCTGGCTGGTCCTGGCGCAACTCGAGGTTGCGCATGTTTTCATGCGACGGTTCAAAAGGCTTCTGGAATTCCGGGTCGACCTTCAGCAACCAGTTAAAGTAATAGGCATCATCGTGTTCGGTACGATACTCACGCACCTGCCTTAGACCGATGTGCATTTCCCGTGACACCCGGTCGGGGTCATCGATGATGATCTTGTAGCGTTGTTGCGCCTCGATACCAAGGGTATCTGCAATAAACTGGTTAACCTGCCTGAAATAATCTTCAGCGCACGCGGGACCGGTCAGGATCAGCGGGAACGGTATATCACTGTTATCGGGATGCAGCAGGATACCCAGTATATACAGGATTTCTTCCGCGGTACCGGCACCACCGGGAAAGACCACGATACCGTGGCCGGCACGCACAAAGGCCTCCAGACGCTTTTCAATATCCGGCATAATCACCAGGGCGTTCACTATCGGGTTGGGCGATTCAGCGGCAATGATGCCGGGCTCGGTGATCCCGAGATATTGTCCGTTACTGATACGTTGTTTTGCATGGCCGATGGCGGCGCCTTTCATGGGACCCTTCATCGCACCCGGGCCACAGCCGGTACAGATATTCTCGCCCCGCAAGCCCAGTCGATAGCCAACTTCCTTGGTGTAGTCATATTCATCACGCGTTATTGAATGCCCTCCCCAGCAGACCACCATGTTCGGATGGGTCATTGGCCGCAGGATATTGGCGTTACGCAGGATATGGAACACGGCGTTGGTGACGCCACCCGGACTGGCCTGGTCAAACTTGGGGTTATTCCTGATCTCGTCGCTGACATAGATCACATCCCGCAACACCGCAAACAGGTGTTCGTTAATCCCCTTGATCATCTTGCCGTCAACGAAGGCGTGTGCCGGCGCTCCGGTGACCTCCAGCTTGATGCCACGTTCCTTCTGGATGACACGAATATCAAACGACCAGTAACGTTCCAGCAGTTCCTTGCCATCGTCCAGCTGACTGCCACTGTTGAGCACCGCCAGTGAACAATTCCGGAATAACTTGTACAAACCCCCCTGACTGGTATCGAGAAGTTCATTGACTTCTGCTTTTGAAAGGATCTCCATGCGCCCTGCAGGAGAAATCCGCGCGTCGATTACGTCATATTCCATAAGTGTTTGTGTCTTCTCCAGCTGTGTAAATGTTCACGCACGGCGCACCCTGCGCTGCAGTTCGCTGCCGAGAAAAGCGGCAACTTCAGCACGCGATACCCGCGTCAGCGCCTGCATCACGGGAAACGCGATATTCTCGAGCTCATAGCGATCACGCAGTTCATCGAGCATACCGAGCCAGAGACCGGCTGTCATTTCAGCATCGGCCAGCGCGCGGTGAAAGGTACCGTCGGTGGGGATATCCCGGTACTCAACCAGGGTACCGAGTTTGTGGTTGGGTGCCTCCGGGTAGACACGCCGTGCAGCCAGCATGGAGCAGGCGAATCCGCCGTTGTAACGGCGCCCGATTCGGCTGAATTCGGCATCGAGAAAGCGGCGGTCAAACGAGGCATTGTGTGCCACCAGGTCATGGCCGTCGATGAAAGCCGAGAATTCGCGCATGACGGATTCACAACAGGGTGCCTCGCGCACCATGTGATTGCTGATACCGGTGAAGTTTTCGATAAATGAATTGATGCGGACACCGGGATTCATGAGCGACTGGAAGCGGCCTGTCACCTGCCCGGCCTCGATTTTGACGGCACCCACCTCGATGGTACGGTCACCCCGGTCGGGCGCCATGCCGGTGGTTTCAAAGTCGAGCACCACGACCGTATCTGCCCTGCGTATAGCTGCATGCTGCATCATGTAATTACCCTTACTGCCCAAGATCCCGGTAGTTCTCCACGACAAATCGCGGTGTACAGATGCACAAGAATATCAGGTCTGCATGCCCTGTATTGCATATTCTTTGCGGCAAACCCGCGGGGATATTAACGACATCCAGTGCATGCACCGACTGCGGTGGCTGATTGCCCACGGTCACCTCACCCTGCCCCTCGATGATGACGTAACGCTCCAGGATCCCGCCGAGAGAGTGCAACCGTGTTGTCATACCTGGCGCCACGCGGGCCCGTGCAATCGAGCAGTCGGCATCCGCTGCGCTGTTATGCAGTTCCACGATATAACACCCTTCCTCGACGTAGGTCTCGGTAGCGGGCTGAAACCGCTTGATTGTCTCCATGCTGTGAACCTCAATAACCCTGCCTGGTGTATACCGCTAGCTCGCTGGCTTGC
>CAMYIO010000021.1:0-27465 GCA_947258515.1 uncultured Ectothiorhodospiraceae bacterium | reverse complement strand
CACACCGCTAGTTTGCCGGCTTGCGCCGGGTACGCGTCGTGGCCCGTGCAAGCTGCGGATCATCCGGCCAGTGATGTTTTGGATAGCGCCCCTTGAGTTCTTTCCTGACATCATGATAACTGCCTTGCCAGAAGGCGGCGAGATCCTGTGTGACCTGTACCGGCCGGCGCGCCGGTGACAACAGGTGCAACAGCACCGGTACGCGCCCGGCGGCAATGCACGGCGTCTCCGTCAAACCAAACATTTCCTGCAGGCGAACCGCCAGCACCGGGGTCGCCTGGCTGTAATCCAGCCGCACCCGCGAGCCACTCGGCACCTGCAGGTGTGTGGGCGCCTGTTCATCCAGTCGTTGCCGTGCCAACCAGTCGAGCCGTGCCAGCAGGATGGCAGGCAAATCCAGGCGTTTCAAATGCAGCAAACGCGATAGCCCCGTTATATAGGGCAGTAACCACGATTCCAGTGTCGCCAGCAGTGCATCATCACTGACATCCGGCCAGGACTGTGGCTCCAGACCCTGCATAAAAGACAGGCGTGCCTGTAGCTCGCGCGACGCGGCATTCCACGGCAGCACCGCGACTCCCTGCCTGCGTATACCCTTCAACAACGCCTGCGCCACGGCCTGTGGATCCGCCTCTTTCCACGGTTCGTCATCAAGCACGACCTCGCCTATACGGACTTGCCGGCGTGCCTGCACGCAGCCCTCGCGCTCGTCCCACTCGACGTGCGTCACGGTTGTCAACAGTGCGGCATGCGTATCACGCAGCTGTTCAGCCTGCACGCGTGCGGCCAGAAAGATACGTGCCTCGCGGCTGCCGTCAAGATGCGCCGCCACGATCATGTCCTCGGCCGCCAGAGGTTCGGCCTCGAAGAACAGCGCACCGCGGCCATTACTCATGATAAAACGGTTATCACTGCCCGCTCGTCGCCGCGCGATGCGGTCCGGATAAGCAAAGGCCAGCAATACGCCGGCCATTGAGATGTCAGAATGATCCGGCGGGTACGGCGCGCAGCGAAGTTGCCGTTGCCACTGTGCCGCGGTGGCACGAATCTGTTTGAGCAGCCCGGCATTCGCAGCCGTTGTCCTGCCGATACCACGCAGCAGTTCAACCCGCAGCGTGATATCCGTGTCACGGCCACCGGACGCTGTCATTGGATCTCGTTCACCCAGCAATGCCGCCAGCTCACAGGCCAGTGCACCAGCACCCAGTGACTGTCCCTTGAGCATCATGTGCGCCAGCCGGGGATGGGTACCGAAGCGCAACATGTCACTGCCATGGCGTGTACTACGGGCTGCTGTATCGAGTGCACCGAGCTGCTGCAGCAACGCCGTCGCCTGCGCCAGGTGCGCGGCGGGCGGCTCATCCAGCCAGCGCAGCTGCGTCACATCATGCACACCCCACTGTGACAGTTCCAGCACCTGCTCGGCCGATGCCTGCGATACCGGCACGGTTACCAGCTGGCTTAACCCCGTGTTGGGGTCAAAACGTAACTGGCGCGTCAGACCGGCATCGATCACCACGCGAATACCCTCGATGGTCAGGCTGGTTTCGGCAATAGTGGTTGCCAGCACAATCTTGCGGCCGCCTGCAGCCACCGGCTGGATGGCCGCGTCCTGTGCCCGTGCAGGCAGTTGACCATACAGCGGTGCCAGCAGTACGGAGTCATCCAGCGACGCGGCCTGTAACAGCGATTGCACCAGCCGAATCTCGCCGGCTCCCGGCAGGAACACCAGGATACTGCCCTCCTCGTCACGCACTGCAGCCAGCACCTGGCGGGCGACCTCGTGACAGAACGCCCGGCGCTCGCGTGCAAAATGTACCCGCACGGGCCGGTAATGTTGCGTCACCGGGAAGCTGCGCCCGGCACTGCTCAGCAGCGGCGCATCACCCAGCAACTGCGCAACCGCGTCACCGTCCAGCGTGGCGGACATCAGCAGCAGTCGCAGATCTTCGCGCAACGCCGACTGGCTATCGAGGCACAGTGCCAGTCCGAGATCGCCCGCAAGGCTGCGTTCATGAAATTCATCGAAGATCACCAGGCCGGCCGCCTCAAGCGACGGGTCCTGTTGCAGCATGCGCGCAAGGATACCCTCGGTCACGACCTCAACGCGTGTCGCCGGCCCCACCCTGTTATCGAGTCGCACACGATACCCCACTGTCTCACCGACGCGCTCCCCGAGTGAAGCCGCCATGTAGCGCGCGGCGGCGCGGGCAGCCAGCCGGCGTGGCTCCAGCATGATGATTTTCCTGTGCTGCAGCCACGGCGCATCCAGCAGGGCCAGCGGCACACGCGTGGTCTTGCCGGCACCGGGTGCCGCCTGCAGAACGGCATTGCACTGTTGCATGAGTATCTGCCGCAGTTCAGGCAGCAGAATATCGATCGGCAGTTCCTGCAGACTCAGTTCTGCCATACCGCCATTCCCTGGCCACGCAGCCAGTCGGCCAGGGCGGCTTCCCGTTGCTCGTCGCTGAGTCCCGCACCGTCAAAGCCGTCGATCAGTTCCAGTGCCAGCTCGATACCGTACTGCCGCGGGTATTTACTGCTCCTGTAACCGAGCTTGTGTTGCTGAAAGCGGTCACCCGGTTCATGGATGGTCATGCCGACATACACACAGGGCATACCCTCGATATAGCCGGGATTTTCATGGCGAAATTCGCGGCGCCACAGCACCTCCGGGTCCAGCGTGATGACATAAAGATTGCGCGGCTTTTTCTTTTTTCCGGCACGGCGCGCCTTATCCCGCCATTTCAGGATGAGTGCGTCCCGTTCTTCGTCTGTTATTCTCATATCCCGCTACAGGCCAACTGGACAAATTGATAAACGCAATTAAAATCCCTGCTTGCTACCTACAAGTACTGCAGTGATTTAAACTACAGCAACATATAATCATTCCCGACAGGATCCCGTATGAATGACGCCATTGCCTGCCCCTGCCAGTCAGGCCTGAACTATGACAGCTGTTGCGAACCCCTGATCAAGGGTACTCGCCCCGCGTCCAGCCCGGAAGCCCTGATGCGCGCACGCTATTCCGCCTTTGCCATGGAAGAGATGCCGTATCTGCGGGAAACACTGCATCCCGGCCAGCGCAGCGATTATGACGAGGCAGGTGCCACCGTCTGGGCACGGGAATCCGACTGGAGCGGGCTGGAAATCGTCAACGTCACCGGCGACCCGGAAACAGACACGACCGGCACGGTTGAATTCAGGGCGCATTACCGCCGCAACAATGAAAAGCTTGAACATCACGAACTTGCCGAGTTCCGCAAGACCAACGGCGTCTGGTATTTCTTCGATGGCAAGATGGTCGGCCCCGGACAGGTGAGGCGTGAAACACCCAAGATTGGCAGAAACGAACCCTGCCCCTGCGGCAGTGGCAAGAAATACAAGAAGTGCTGCGGTTGATGTCCCGCCAGCAGCGGCAACCCGTCGGACAGCGTTAGCGTGTTCAGGCCGTCAGCCAGCACATCACAGGGGGGAGCAAGACATGGGCAATCAAAGAAAAGAATACTGGCGGGCAAATATTCGGCTGGTTAGTGGCTGCCTGCTGGTCTGGTTCGGCGTCTCATTCGGCTGTGGCATTTTACTGGTGGAGTTCTTCAACCAGTTCCAGGTCGGCGGTTACAAGCTGGGTTTCTGGTTCTCCCAGCAGGGCTCGATATTCACCTTTCTTGTGCTTGTCTTCTTCTATGCCTGTCGCATGAACGCACTGGACCGCCGCTACGGCGTCAACGAAGACTGACCACAGGGCGGGCTCATGGATCTGCAAACACTGACCTACCTCACCATCGGCCTGACCTTTGTCCTGTATATCGGCATCGCGATTGTCTCGCGTGCCTCCAGCACCGGTGACTTTTATGTCGCCGGCAAGCATGTCCACCCGGTTGCCAACGGCATGGCCACCGCCGCTGACTGGATGTCCGCGGCCTCGTTTATCTCCATGGCCGGGCTCATCGGCTTTCTCGGCTATGAAGGCGGCATGTACCTGATGGGCTGGACCGGCGGTTATGTGCTGCTGGCCATGCTGCTGGCGCCCTACCTGCGCAAGTTCGGGAAATTCACCGTGCCGGAATTCATCGGTGACCGCTACTATTCACAGCTGGCACGGGTGGTCGCCGTCATTTGCCTGATCTTCATCTCTTTTACCTACATTGCGGGCCAGATGCGCGGTGTCGGCATCGTGTTTTCCCGTTTCATGGAAGTCCCCATCGACACCGGCCTGTATATCGGCATGGGGGTCGTGTTTATCTATGCCGTGCTCGGTGGCATGAAAGGCATCACCTATACCCAGGTCGCGCAGTACTGCGTGCTGATCTTCGCCTACACCGTACCGGCGGTGTTTATTGCAATCAACGTCACTGGCACACCCCTGCCCCAGGTCGCACTCGGCAGCGAACTGGTCGATGGCTCCGGTTACCTGCTGGAGAAACTCGACCATACCCTGGTGGACCTCGGCTTTGGCGCCTACACCACACCCTTTAACGACAAGTCCATGATTGATGTCTGCGCCATCACGCTCGCGCTGATGGTCGGCACCGCCGGCCTGCCGCATGTGATTGTGCGTTTTTTTACCGTACCGAGAGTACGCGATGCCCGCATCTCCGCCGGCTGGGCACTGTTATTCATTGCACTGCTGTATACCACTGCACCGGCCGTGGGTGCCCTGTCGCGCCTGAACCTGATTGCCACCGTGAACGGTACAGACGGCAGCGGTACGGAATATGCCATCATGCCCGACTGGTTCAAGACCTGGGAAGACTCCGGCCTGCTGGCCTGGCATGACCATAATGATGACCACAAGGTCCAGTACGCGGCGGGCAAGGCGTTCAGCGGCGATGGCAGACCTGACTTTGCCGGTGACCAGCGCGGCAGCCACCGCGAGCGTCTGACCACCAACCCCGGCGAGGGTGACATCGTCGGCAATGCCCCCTTCGCCAACGAACTCTATGTTGATCGCGACATCATGGTACTGGCAAATCCGGAGATTGCCGGCCTGCCAAACTGGGTCATTGCCCTGATTGCTGCCGGCGGCATTGCCGCGGCCCTGTCCACGGCCGCAGGGCTGTTACTGGTGATTTCATCCAGTGTCTCGCATGACCTGCTGAAAAGCACCTTTGCAAGGAACATCAGTGAAAAGCAGGAACTGATGGCCGGACGACTGGCCGCCGGTGTTGCGATCGCCATTGCCGGTTACCTTGGCCTGCATCCCCCGGCATTTGTGGCACAGGTGGTGGCCTTTGCCTTTGGACTGGCCGCCTCCTCGCTGTTCCCGGTCATACTGATGGGGATTTTTAACAAGCGCATGAACAAGTGGGGCGCCATCTCCGGCATGCTCACCGGCCTGTGCTTCACGCTGGGCTATATCATCTATTTCAAAGGCGTATTCGTGGCGCCGTTTGCCGAGAACATTCCCGCGAACTGGATACTCGGCATCTCACCTGAAGGCGCAGGGGTTATTGGCATGGCACTCAACTTTATCGTTGCCACGATTGTGGCACGCAACACGTCACCTCCTCCGGCACACATCCAGCAACTGGTGGACGATATCCGGATACCGGGGTAGTGACGCATAGACTGCAGGAGCGGATCGCATTTGCGATTTCCGTGGCTATTCTAATCGCGCTTGCGAAGCGCTCCTACAATTCTTGTATCACTACCCCGGTGTCCGAAGGTCGTCCACCTGAATCGCGGATGCGATCCGCTCCTGCATAAGAATTGGATCAACCCTTGAAAACCAGCGGCTGTCGGCATTGCCTGCAGGTGTAATAGCCCTGCCCGCGTTGCACGCGGTTGTGCCTGATGGCACTGAGTGCATGCGTAGTACACTCACATGAATAGTTAAAGCGCCGCTGGCGCCGCTGCGGCACGCCACTCAGGTCGTAGCGGCAGGTCACTGTCGGCTTGGCACCCAGCCGGCACATGATAGCTTTCCATTCTGCACCGTGTGGTCGAACATTGCGCCATCCGTACAATTCGGACACCAGATAATGTGCGACCTCATGCGGTACCGTGTTGGCGAGATTGTCGTCAAAGTATTTACCGAACAGGTACGGATTGTAGCGGATCTCCTGCTGCTGCCGGCGCAACCGGAACATCCCTGCTATGCGACCGCTCAGGTCAAAGCGGATACGCGGCAGCGGGAAGTCACGCTCGAACAACTGCTCTGCCCGCTGAATGCATTCACGGGTCGCAGTGATAACCTGATCCTGCTGTGACGGGTTGATGGGGTTAACGGTCATGGCGCTGCCGGAATATTAAACCGGCATTAAAGCATTATCATTCAATTTCGACCAGCTTAAATATTCGCACTATCTCGTCTATGCTATCAGGAGCCTGTCGGACTTAGGTGATCGTAGCGAGCATGCTGGGAGAGCGAGAACAAATGGTCACGATTTTAAGGCGCATAGTTAACCTACGCAACGAGGAATTGTGGACATTTGGGCCGCTCTCCCATCAGCGCAGTAGATTAATCCCAAGTCCGACAGGCTCCCAAGATGAGTGCTGACATGGACAACGGCTATCGCCTGGTCTCGGGTGTATTCCTGCGCCTGCTGGGCGTCATCTACCTGATCGCCTTTGCCTCGATTGGCGTGCAGATCGAGGGACTTGCAGGCAGCCAGGGCATCCTGCCCATCAGCGAGCGGCTGCTGGAATTCAGCGCCGACTACGGCTATGACCGCTTTTTCAGGCTGCCAACACTGTTCTGGCTGAATGCCAGTGATGCCGCCCTGTACGGTGCCACCATCGCCGGTTGCATCGCCGCCTTGTTCATCACATGGCAGCGCTCCTCGCGAGTGGCGCTCATTGTCGCGTATGTCCTCTACCTGTCGCTATTCTATGCCTGCTACCCGTTTCTGAACTTCCAGTGGGACGCCCTCTTGCTGGAAACCGGGTTTCTGGCCATTTTCCTGACACCGAATTCCCGGGTCGTCATCCTGTTATTCCGCTGGTTGCTGTTCCGGCTGCGTTTCATGTCGGGAATTTCAAAACTCTCCAGCGGCGACCTGCAGTGGGCCAATCTGACTGCACTGGATACCTATTTTGAGGTGCAACCATTACCCAACCCGATTGCCTGGTACATGCACCAGTTCCCGGAGTGGTTACTGCGCTTCGGCACCTTCGCCACGCTGGTTATCGAGATACTGGTGCCCTTCATGATGTTTCTGCCGCGGCGCTGGCGCTTTGCCGCCGCCTGGATCACCATTTTCTGGCAGGTACTCATCATCCTCACCAGTAATCACAACTGGATCAACTTCCTGACCATCATCCTGTGCCTGTTCCTGTTCGATGACAGGGCCCTGCGCCGTGTGTTGCCCGGACGCTTGCCGGCACTATTGGGATGGAGCGCATCAACCACGGTTCGCGCCCACCCCGTCAAGCAATATGCCGTCGCTATCCTCGCGTTTTTTGTCCTCAGCATCGGCACCCTGAAAACGTATGAACTGGCGACCGGTGAACGCATAAACGGCTGGATCGGTGACACAATGAGATTGTCGTCTGCCTACAGCATTACCAACGCGTACCATGTGTTTCCTACCATGACGACGCGACGGATAGAGCTGGAGGTGCAGGGCTCACATGACGGCCTCGACTGGCAAACGTATCGTTTCAAATACAAGCCTGACCGGCTGGAGCAACGCCCGCAGTTCATCATCCCGCACCAGCCACGCCTGGACTGGCAGATGTGGTTCGTGACGCTGCACCCGCGTCATGTTCCCTGGTTTGGCCACTTCCTGGAGGCACTGCTGGACAACTCCCCCACTGTTACTGCGCTGCTGCAGCACAACCCCTTTGCGGATGAAGCGCCGCGATACCTTCGCGTTGATGCCTGGGAATATCATTTCACCGACAGTGAACAACGCAAACAAACCGGCAACTGGTGGCAACGCGAACCACTGGGCCCGTTTAGACCGCTGCCAGGGATGGCGCGCCGCGAGCCAGGGATGGAATGACCGCGAACAAAATATTAATATCATGGTCATAGCGCTGTAATAAAACTACGTATACACTGACGCGCATGAACGAGATACTGAAGACGGCCATACATCATCAGCGTGTCGCTCTGGCCGGCATGCTGTCACCTCCACTGGCCGAACTGGCACAGCAGTGTGTGGATGTATGGGATTCACGCGAAGACCTGGACATCGTTCTGACTGACGGTTTCCGCTCAGTCCCGCATTGCCTGTTTCTGTATGCCATGGATAACAACGGCATCCAGATCAGCGACAATGTCGGCATCGGCGGACTCCTCCCCGAGCACTTTGGTCGTGACCGCTCGGGTCGTCCGTATATGCGTGAACCGGTACCACCCTGGGGATTCCTGCTCTCCGATGCCTACCTGAGCCTGCGGGTTAACCGGCCATCGCTGACGGCCCTGCAGGTCGTGCGCCGCGACGACAAGATGCTTGGCTTTATCGGCGCCGACTTTGACCTGCGCGACCTGCCCGCCACGACCGAGCGCTACGAAGAGCCTGTTGACTGGCGTCAGATCAAGGGCGACCCGTCGATCCGCGGCACCGTATTCCAGCAATATCGCACCGAGAGCGTGATGGACCGGAACATGGAGCCGGCCTGCGCCATCCTTAAAGAACTGTTTACCGATCGCGGCCTGTTTCAGGCGGTGATTCATTTCTCCAGCAGCCGGACCACCGTCTGGTTCATGGAGGACCCGTATCGCTACCGCATCCTTGACCACGAGGCACTGAGTGACCCGGATATCTGCCTTTTGTATCCACGAACGCCTTACCCGGAGGAAGCCGTTATTCCACGCAAGGATGTCGTCAAGGTATTAAACGGTATGCGTCAGTTACGCATGGCCGATGAGACGCTGTACCTGCGATCGGCGTCGATTAACATTTTTAACGGCCTGGTCAGCCTGACATTCTCCTGCGGTGCAGGAGCGGATCGCATCCGCGATTATCCAGGTCATCTACCGCCGGTTTTACATATCACCCGACCGTAATCCCCAGCCACTCCGTCCAGGCTTCAAACAGCGACTGATCAACAGCAGCGACTGAAGAACGCGGCGTCAATGCGTGGGTAAAGATGGCTTCACCGTCCAGGGTAGACGAATAGCCACCGGCGGCATGAAAGATAGTGTTACCGGCCGCATAGTCCCAGATATTGGAGCGGCCATGCAGATAAATATGGCAGCGCCCGGCGGCCAGCCAGCACCAGTCCAGCGCGACCGAACCAAAACTGCGCTGCGAGGCGTACGGTATCTGTGTCACCAGGCGGGTGGCAAGGTCCTTCTCAAGGCGTTTGAAATCAATCAGCGCCGTTGTCTGACCCAGTTCAAGCCCGGTCTGCTCCACCCGTAGCGGCTCACCATTCAAGCGGGCATCCTGCCCACCACTGGCAGTGAAACATTCACCACGCACCGGGTCATAGACTATCCCGAGCAATACCTCGCCCTGCTGCAACAACGCCAGCGATACGCAGAAGTAAGGTATACCCGCTGCAAAGTTGCTGGTGCCATCCAGCGGATCCAGGCACCACACCGGTTGCCCGCTGGCCAGCAGCTGCGCCTGCTCGGCAGCCGACATTTCTTCGCCAAGAAATACCGTATCCGGCCACTGTTGCAGTAGCTGTGTGGCGATACGGGACTGTACCGCCAGATCCGCCTCGGTGAGTACGCTGCCATCACGTTTGTGCTGGCGTTCCACCCGGGCAAAACGCGGCAACAGCTCCTCTTGCGCAGCAGGTATAATCATGTCTTTCAGAACAGCCAACGAATACGTCATACAGTATCTCTCACGGATTGCAGTGTTACAGACTGACCAGGGGCATTCCAGACTACATATTTTATACCAAGCACTGCGGAATATTGATTATTTCTGGTGAAATGATCGCTGCATACCCTGCGCTTCAGCAATTCTTTTGCATCCCTGCCGGATACATTCTATGCACGCGTTCAACCGACACCACCGGCCGTGCGATATTCAGTCACGCTTGCGCAGCACTCCCGGGCGACATCCTGAATCGCTGCGCACAACTGATATCAGAGGGGAAGCTGGCAGCGCGGCTGTCCGTGAGCCTGCCGCTTGAAGAAGCCGCCAGGGCGCACGGGTTAATCGAGTCGGGACATGTACAGGGAAAGATTGTGCTGACCAAGTAAACCGGCCGCGCAGTGCCACTTCACAGCAAGGGACAAGGCCAGGTAATTGTTAGTTTCGTTTTTCGAGCGTTTCGGCCAGTGCATTCAACTCATCGGCCAGCTCCTGAAAACTGTCATAGCGACGAAGTTTTACCCGATGACTGTAGAAGCCTTCTTGCAATGCCTTGACGTGGCGCATGATCGGCAAGACGGGTCCGATCATGCGGTGGGTATACACCGCGACCAGCACCACCATCATGACGATGTATCCCGCCAGTAATAGCAGCGACATGGATTTGAAGTCGTGCAACTGTTGGTTGAGAATTGCCTGGACATATTCAGCCTGGGTCGTATTCTCGACCAGGGTGATATAGGTTTGCTCGAAGTACAATTTGCCAAACAGAACGGTGATAAACAGAAAACCCAGCGACAGCAGCAGGGTGTAGAGGGCCAGTTTCAGTTGCAGCCCGGGCTTCAGCAGCAGGTTCCTTGCCTTGCGATTCTCGTTGTACCCCAGACGCCTCGCAATGGATTGATCTTTATTCATCGTTACTGACTCCCCGCAAGAGCCGGCTGCCCGCCAGGGGACAGCCTGTTTTAAGGTGTATACAAGGATATCGCGGGACTTCAGGATAGCTTTAGAAAAATCCGGCCAGTCGCATCCGGCCAGCAGGCACAAGCAACGGTCGTCGTCAGGCTGACGACCCGTAACGTACTGGAATACAGAAAAGAATCTCCGGCAGGACCCGGAATCGAGTCAGCAACGTGAGGAAACCATTCAGGATGTCCTGTCGCCATCCCGGCCTGACAGAAAACCCAGCAATACCGACACGACCATGGCGGCACTCACCAGCAGAAAGATGGCTGACGACACGATCAGCGCCTCGGCCATGGTAACGCCGAACAATAGTTCCGGCGTGTAGCCACACGAGGTCTGCACCTTGAACATGGCCGGAAACCACGTATCGAGGGCAAACCATGCCGGCATACCAAGGTCAAGACCGCAATCACTGAATGTAAAACCGCGTTCCGTGCCCAGCAACTCGTAAGACCGCTCCAGCAGGCCAATCGCAATCACAACGGTCAGCATATGTGCCAGCAGGTTCATGAACACGTTGCGCCGGATCCAGACGGCCGCCAGGGATACGAAAATCAATGCCATCACCCAGATACGTACCTGAATACACATCACACAGGGTTGCAGCTCCAGCACGTGTTGATAATAAAGTGCCACACCCTCGAAACACAGGCCAATCACCACCAGCAGCACCCAGTAAGTGGCACTGCTACTGATTTTTGCAAGTCGTCCAAACACACCGTCGTTCATAATTACCACCTTGTCACTCGTATTTGCAGCACGTTGCGCTGCCCTTTCATTATATCAGTCACGTCTATCCTGCTGCACGGGCATTGCCCTTGCAGGGAACCGGCATTCCCTGGTCCGTTGCTGCAACAAGTACAAGCAAACACTATACTTTAATCTTACGCGGTTAACAGTGCATCCCGCCATACTTCACATCGCCGGCATCACTGGTTAAAACGCAAACTGTCATCTACTATTCTGGCATGGAACATACCGACTTCGCCGTCACCGACAGGACCGATGCAGATGCGGCTGTCGATTTCGTACGCGGCAAACTGTCCGGCTACGACCTGCAGTTACTCGACTGGGTACGCCTCTACCCGATGACGGACGCACAGCACCAGTCACAACTCAGCGGTGAGTGTCCACCCGTCACACTGAGTACCTGCTGGAAGCCACGCGACACGTCCACGGCCAGCGACCCACCCCTGCCACGGCACAAATACCGCATCAAGGTCAATGTCTGGCAAGGCAATGACTATCCCGCAGAGGAGAGTAACTGGGGACGCATCCCGCCACGCCCCATCAGGCGGCGCAGCATCCCGGACCGCTACACAACACGCGGCCTGTGCAGGTGGCGCTATCCCGACAGGATGGTTGCCACGGTACACGGCCTCGCCCGGCCACTGTTTCTGTACCTCGCCGGCACGCGGCAGGTGCCAGACAACCCGAGTGACAGCAATGCCAGTGCATGGGGGCACCGCTGGGCAGTTGAGTGGCTGAGGTACCGTCACCAGGAACAGGATGCAGAGGCCATGATCACCCAGTTGATGCAGTGGACACTGATCCAGAGCCAGGGACTATAGTCAGGTAGCGCGCCCGCAGCGGGTCTCACCCGGCAGGGGGGGATGCTGTGCTACTCAATGGACAGGCTGGCAAACTCGTCGCCCGGGACATTTTCATCATCGTCTGCAGGCAACACCGCCATGGCCGATTCCAGTACCGCGACATGCTCCCCGGGTGATCGTTCACGGCTCAGTCGCTGCAGACGGACTCTCAAATCGGGATCCGACTCGGCACGCCGCCAGAACTGCAGCAGACCTGCGGGTGCATACTCCGAACTCGCGAGGATCAGCAGCGCAATTTCAGCCATCTCCTCGACCTGCTGCTCGCCGTAGACGCGGTCAAGCTCATCGAGATCAGCAGCTTCAACATACAACCAGCGTGTCATACCGGTGCCGCTGACCGCCACCATACCCTGCGTGAGGACCATGATGCCGACGCTGGCGGCAATATCGGTCACGCCAAACATCAGCTCCGAGCCCAGGTTGAATGCAACAGGGTCCGTGTGGCGCGCCAGTCCATGGGCCATTTCACAGGCCAGCAATCCGGCGAACTCGTCCTGATCATCGACGACATCAAAGATACCCGACCAGACCAGGATCGTGTTGCCCTGGATGGCACGTATATCAGCAATATCGGGCGCATCGAACAGGTAAACCTGCCAGTCATCTGGACGGGTTCCTGATGCCGTCGCCATTTGTGACAACAGGTGCAGTAATTCATAGTATTGCCGGCTGCTGTCATCAAGCGCGTAATCCTCGCTCAGATCATCGACCACCTCGTCTACGTGCTCCTCCACGAGCACGGTGGGTGAAGCAGGCATGGGGATGCTGCCAGACGGGATTCGCGCAGGCTGAACAGTACAGGCGCCAAGTACACCCAGTCCTGAAAGAATGATTGCCAGCTGTTGTAATTGTTGTTTCAGCTTGTGCATACCGCCCCATTGCATCACAACCGGGGCCTCGCATTCAACACCACCCGGTCGAAATGGCACCCTGGCCGCCCCGGGAGGCACGTTCGATCTTTCAAAACGGGATAGCAGACACAGACTTGCGGTCACATGCTCAATAAACTTCTAATTGCATTCAACACACGTTTCGGTCAAAGTACGCACCCATATCGGCCGATGGTGATGTGGATCATGAAAAAATTTCTCCTACCCTGTTGTCTATCGCTTGCCCTTATTGCCGGTTCAGGCATGGCCGCGGAAAAAGCCACCCGGCTGGCAAAGCTGGAGACCGGCCCCGCAAGCGGCCAAAACGCTGCACAGTCACCCTGGGAATCACTGAATCCGAAAAAACTGCAACTCAAATCGAGCGCCGCACTGATACTGGACGAGCAAGGTGATGCCGTCTATGCAAAGCAGACAAGCGAGGCGCAACCAATCGCCTCGATCACCAAGCTGATGACCGCCATGGTTATCCTCGATAGTGAACTGGATATGCAGGAGAAGATCACCATCACCAAGGAAGACCGTGACCTCATCCAGTTGACCGGATCACGCCTGCAGTACGGTGCCACCCTGACGCGCGGGCAGATGTTGCAGCTGGCGTTGATGTCCTCTGAAAACAGGGCTGCCGCTGCCCTCGCCCGCACCTGGCCGCGGGGCAAGGCGGCATTTGTCGAGGCCATGAACAAAAAGGCCGACTCGCTTGGCATGCATTCCAGCCACTTCAATGATCCCGCCGGACTGGATGCCGGGAATGTCGCCTCCGCCCGCGATTTGGGCAAGATGGTGCGTGCCGCCATGAGCTACCCGCTGATTCGCAAGGCCACCACGACCCGTTCGGCCAGCGTCTACCCCTACAAGGGACGCGGCGAACTGCGTTTCAGCAATACCAACCGCCTGCTGAAAAACAAGGACTGGGACATCCAGTTGAGCAAGACCGGTTATCTTAACGAGGCCGGTCGCTGCCTCGTGATGCACACGGAGATTGCCGATCAACCACTCACTATCGTACTACTCAACTCCTTCGGCAAGCTGACACCCTTCGGCGATTCCAACCGTATCCGCAAGTGGATTGAAAGCGGAATCTAGGAGTCTGACTTGCGGGTAACTACTTGCCCTGCAGGTACCAGTGATCGTGGAACGTCGCCACCCAGCGGGGCTTGAAGGCCACCGCCAGCGAGATCAGCGCGCCGTTCAGGAACCCCTCGCCGAACATTAACATCGGCAGGATCAACAAAAAATTATTGCTGATGCTGTCAACCGGATGTACACCGGCCTGATGCTGGATGAATGCGCTGGCGAGACCGGCCAGCAGGATTGACAGTGCACCCGCCAGAAACGCATTCACGAACACATAGATAAAGAAATTGTGTGGCAGCTTGCGCTGGCACACATACAGGAACACACGGGTGAACAGGACCGGCACGACAGCCATGATGAGCGCATTGATGCCAAAGGCCTGCCACCCGGCCGGGCCCTGCCAGGTCGTGATGGCCAGCACGATAGTGACCGCAAACAGCGCGAACTGCCATTCGAACATGAGGCAAAGGAACGTCACTCCGAGCAAATGATAGTCAAAGCCACGCTGGATACCGCCACGCATGATCCACAACACAATGAGCAGGATAATGGCACCGAAATAGACATGCGATGCCTCGTTGTCGATGATTTTCGACCAGGGGGCCGTCAGCACGGCAACAAGCAGGAACAGCACGTAGATGGCTGCCGTACTCCACAGGTAACTGCCGGGCAACAGGTCGGCGGGTATATCCATAGTGTCTCTTGTAATGGAAATCGTGATGATCGGTTACTGTGTACCTGTTTCCGCCCGTGCACCGGCGAGACCGTCACTCATCAACGGCCTGAGCGTGGTCAGCAACGACTTGAACAACAATTTGTTTTGCAGCTCTTCAGCGGCCAGTAATGTCTTCATATGCTGGCGCTGCGTCGGCATGGAAAAACAGGCCGGACAGGAGTCGGCGATCACCGGCAGACCGTTATGCTGTGCGAAATCACGCGTCTGCCGTTCACGCACATAGACCAGCGGCCGAATGATGCGCAGATCGCCATCATCGTTGACGTAATGCGCCTTCATGGTCTGCAGTCTGCCGCCGTGGAAGGCCGACATCAGGAAACTCTCCGCCAGGTCATCAAGGTGCTGGGCCAGCGCAATCACGTTGTAGCCATGGTCACGCGCCGTCTGGTACATGAAACCGCGCTTCAGGCGCGAGCAGAAGGCGCAGTAGGATTTTCTGCCCATGTGCTGCTTTGCCATGTCCAGGATGGGCTTGCGCACATAGTGGTACTCAACACCGAGTTCATCCAGGTACGGGATCATCGTCGACGGATCAAAATCCCCTGCCATGGGGTCCACCGTCATTGCCGCCAGGTCGAATTTTACCGGCGCGCGTTGTTGCAGGTAATGCAGGATATGCAGCAGCGACAGCGAGTCCTTGCCACCCGAGAGCCCGAGCAGTATCCGGTCACCGTCACGGATCATGCTGAAATCCGCAATCGCACGACCGGCAAGTGACGCCAGCATCCGGGAGGGTTTGATAAACTCGGCCATGGTATTCGAATGATGCCAGAAATCGACAGTCCCGGGCTAAATGATGACAGCCCCGCATGGCACTGACTCAAGAACTCTGCCATGGAAACACACGGAAGGTCACGGAACTATTTTCGCTAAGATAATTTATTTTTCCGTGTTTTTCCGTGTGCTTCCGTGTGCTTCCGTGGCCAATTGTACTTTAATGTATTCATGAAAGTGCTTAAGTAAGCACCATTAATCACATACTCTATTTTCCTAACTGGTTAAATACTCTTAAACTATCGTGACTCTGGCACCCATGGCACTGAACCCTTTATTCATCCCGCTCTTCCAAGTATTGTTTCCCCATGACCACTAACCACGAAAAGCTATGCAAGCAATGGATGTCGCAAGGACTTGCGCGCGACGCACTCAACCCGGATCCGATCATGCAATTCGAGCTCTGGTACAAGCAGGCCATCGACGCGGAGATCCCCGAACCCAATGCCATGAGCCTGGCCACGGTGGATACCGATGGTCAGCCCTGGATACGTACCGTGCTGCTGAAACTCTATGACAAGGCCGGCTTCGTCTTCTTCACTAACTACGAAAGCGCCAAGGCGCAACAGATGGAGGCCAATCGCAAGGTTGGACTGCTGTTTCCGTGGGTCGCGCTGGGCCGGCAGGTCAAGATCAGCGGCATCGCCAGGAAGATACCGACCGCGGAATCAATGAAATACTTTGCCTCGCGCCCCCGTGGCAGCCAGATTGGCGCCTGGGCCTCGCCGCAGAGCCAGATCATCTCGTCTCGCTCGCTGCTGGACGCCAAGGTCGACGAGATCAAGCGCAAGTTCTCCAGGGGTGAGATACCGTTGCCCTCCTTCTGGGGTGGCTACCGCGTAACACCGTTTGAAATCGAGTTCTGGCAGGCCCGCGAAAGTCGTCTGCACGACCGCTTTGTGTACACAATAAACGAGGACGGCTGGTCGATCGAACGCCGCGCACCGTGACCCTGAACCGAATCGCACATGCCAGACACACCTGCAACAGGTGCCCTTCGTGACATGAGCGCCTCAGATCTCGTTGGGCACGTCTGACGGTACTTCAACGGGTTGCCCGGGGGGTATCTCCACGGGCGGTTCCGGCGTGGTCTCGGGTGGCCCTTGTGGCGGAATGCCTGGCGGCACATCCGCTGGCGGCGCCTCGGGCGGATTGCCCGGTGGTATTTCCGGATCACCCGCACGCGCGGGGTCATTACTGTTTACAGGCATGATCTACTCCCTCGTCAGCATTGATTCTAAGGAAGCTCTGATTAATTCGCAAAATCCTGACATCCAGGTATGGCAATGTCTGCAGGGTCTTTGAATTAACAAGAGGTTCCTTAATAGTTTAGCCCGCATAGCGTTCAGGTGTCTGACTAATTCATGATTGCGTTTTGTTCGTGGCGCTGTTGCGCGCTAGAGTAAAGTATGTCCCGGGTACAGTTGCGATTCTACGAGGAGCTGAATGATTTTCTGGCGCCTGCACTGCGCAAGGTCGACATCCCGCATGCCTATGACCGGCGCGCCTCGGTCAAGGATGTGATCGAGTCCTTTGGCGTACCGCACACGGAAGTGGACATCATCCTGGTAAACGGCCAATCGGTGGATTTCTCTTACATCGTGCAGGACGGCGACCGCGTCAGCGTCTACCCGATGTTCGAGAGTCTCGATGTAAGCCCGCTGCTACGCCTGCGACCGGCACCGCTGCGCTCACCCGCCTTTGTGCTGGACACCAATCTTGGCCGGCTGGCACGTTACCTGCGGCTGCTGGGCTTTGATTGTCTCTATCAGAATGATTATGACGATGCGACCGTCGCCACGATTGCGCACAGGGAACAACGCACCGTATTGACGCGGGACCGGGCCCTGCTGCAACGCAGGATCATTACCCGCGGCTATTTTGTTCGTGCGGTACGGCCAAGGCTTCAGGTGAAGGAGGTGCTGGCCCGGTTCGACCTGTTCCGGCTGGTTGCGCCGTTCAAGCGCTGCACTCGCTGTAATGGCGTCCTGCAGGCGGTTGACAAGCAAACCATCGAGGAGCGGCTGGAACCGAAGACGCGGAAATATTTCGACTCCTTCATGCGCTGTCCCGACTGCGGCCAAATCTACTGGCAGGGCAGTCACCATGCACGCTCACAGCATCTGATCGACGAGCTGACGAAATAGCGGGCAAGCTGTTAATACATGATGCGGGGACGGCGCTGCTAACGCACTGATCCAGAACCTCACGGGGGGTGAACTCCAGGATCAAAATGAAATATTCATTTCATCCTGTAAATCATGTGGCGAAACCAGCTTTCAGGCCGGGATTTATGCAATCATCAGGATAACAATGGGCATAACATAGAACCAGCTCACCCTTTAGCTGCTAGACTTTTATACAAGATGCCAGCAACAACGAACCAGCAGATCGCCATGAAACTTGCACAGGCAGCCGACCTGCTGGAGCAACAGGGGGCCAGCCCGTTTCGTGTCACGGCCTATCGCCGCGCGAGCGAAACGGTCTCAAGACTTTCACGGGACATCCGGGAACTGGCCGGGACAGAAGGCAGTGCGGGTTTGATAAAACTGCCGAATATCGGCAAGGGCATTGCCAGCGCCATACAGGAATTACTGACCACCGGCAGCTGGGCGCAGCTGGAGCGTTTGCGCGGCACGCTCGACCCGGTGCAGCTGTTCCAGACAGTACCCGGCATCGGGCCAAAGATAGCAGAACAAATCCACGAGGCCCTGCATATCGACACACTCGAGGCCCTCGAGGCGGCCGCGTGGGGCGGGCGCCTGGAGACGGTGCGGGGCATGGGGGGACGCCGCATCACCGGCATACGCAATGCACTGACCGCGTTACTCGGCAAGACACGCCGCCCGCCGCGGCTGGCGGCAGGAATGGAACCGCCCGTCATCACAATACTTGAAGTCGATGCGGAATATCGCCGGCAGGCGAAGCAAGGGTCCCTGCCACTGATCGCGCCCAGGCGCTTCAACCCGGACGGCATGGCGTGGCTGCCGGTACTGCATAGCCACCGGGACGACTGGCATTACACCCTGCTGTATTCCAACACGGCGCGTGCCCATGAACTAAAGCGTACCCACGACTGGGTGGTGGTGTACTTCTATAATGACCATCACCAGGAGGGGCAGTGCACGGTAGTGACCGAGACACGCGGCCCCTTGACAGGGCAACGTGTTGTCAGGGGACGCGAACTCGAATGCCGCGATTACTACACCGCTGAAAACAGAAATAATCCTGCACCGTAAATCGTGCATGCGATGCGCTCCTGCGCCAAGGGTCACACCTGCAGTCGCGCAATGCGTGCGCGACCATGCGCCGATAGCGCGCAAATAACCATCAGCTCCACCTGCAGGTGCTGGCTTCTTTTGCTACGAGCTACCTGTTCGCGCTAGTTATAGGCCCCGAAGACTTTCTGCATCAGCTCGGTACTGCGCGCCACCGGGTTCGTACGAATCTTGCGCTCTTCCCTGGCTATCATCAGGAACAGGCCATCCAGGGTCTTGCCGGTGACGTAGCCGTCAATATCGGTCGTGCTGCCTGGCAGCATACTGGTCAGACCACCGGCTTTGTCCGTCATGTTTTTATAGGCGGCCGTCACACTGGTACGCGCCGTTGCCGTTTCCACAATAGGCCGCATTTTGTCGGTCAGCGCGGTTTCCGTGTGGGTACGAAAGTATTCTGTCGCGGCATCATCCGGACCGGTCAATATAGCCTGCGCATCTTCCACGCTCATGTTCTGGATGGCCTCACCGAAAATATCCGCCGCCTCGGGCACTGCCTGCTCGGCCGCCTCGTTCATGGTGGTCACAAATTCATCGGCCAGTTCATCCTGGCCCAGGGTACGCAACGACGACTCCACCCAGGAGAGGCTCTCCGGCATGGGAATACGGACCTCCTTGTTATTAAGAAAACCGCCCGGCTTGCCCAGTTTATCCACGGCAAACTGCGTCCCCTTGTCCAGCGCCTCCTTAAGGCCCGCAACCATTTCTGTATTTGTCAGATCCACATCCGTCGTGGACACGCCCGCCGTATCCGCGGCCCCCTTGATGGTGTCGAGATATTTTGACCAGTCGGCCGCCAGCACTGCACTGCCTGCCAGCCACAAGGCACCCGCGGCTACGATTAAATTAATTATTTTCATCCTCAACACCCTCTTGGGCAATACACGAAAGTTTAAAAAGCACAGGCAACCGGGCCACCTGTTACCCGGCAGTCGGCAGTCGGCACAGCACCATTATAGGAGAACAACACACATTGCACCCGAGTTTCAGTCTAGAATGCGCATTGCCACGGCGACCCGTTCGTTCGTAAAGCCACCACGACCTCCTGCCCGCTTTTACCGGGTCTATTTTAAGCCAAATGAAGACCTTTCGTATCCCCAGGTCACAATTGTTCACAAATTTCACTGTTCTCAAGGCATCATCTGTGGAAATATCGTTATATGATGATAAATACTTCTACCAAGGGGGAGCCGTGCGCATAGCCGTTCTGGAAGATGATACAGACCAGGTCGAACTCATGCAGACATGGTTAACCGAGGTCGACCATGATTGCCGGGTCTTTGGTTCCGGCAGCGAATTCAGGACGGCCCTGAAGCGCGAAACCTTTGACTTGCTGGTCGTTGACTGGAACCTGCCGGACACCACGGGCCCGGAGGCTCTGTCATGGGTGCGCGAACATCTCGACTGGCGTATCCCGGTGCTGTTCGTAACCAGCCGGGACCATGAGGAAGACATTGTCTATGCGCTGCGACACGGCGCAGACGACTACATGACAAAGCCGGTCAAGCAACAGGAAACCCTGGCGCGCATTTCAGCCCTCGGGCGCCGCAGCCAGCCATCGGCTGAACAGGAAAACACACTGAGACAGGGACTTTTCGAATTCGACATCAACAACCGCCAGGTCATGATCGGCGCGGATAGCGTGCAACTGACCAACAAGGAGTTTGAACTCGCACTGCTGCTGTTTCGTAATCAGGGACGCTTGCTGTCACGCAGTTACCTGCTAGAGAACATCTGGGGTACCAGTGGCGAGCTGAGCACCCGCACGGTCGACACCCATATCAGCCGGATACGCAACAAGCTCGGCATCCACCCCGATAACGGCGTACGTCTGAATGCCATTTACAACCATGGTTACCGTCTGGAGATTCTACCCGCCACCAAAATGGCATGACAGCCAGGATACCCTGCTACACGATGGCGGACCCACAGTGAGGTGTGGTATGACACATAAAAATAACGCGGCACAGCAGCAACTGAGGAAATACACGGCGACGCTGTTGGCAGCAGCACTGCTGGTGCTGTTGCATGCTGCAGCAGTGGCCAATGACTGGATCTACACGGTTCGTCCCGGCGACACGCTCTGGACGCTGAGCGAAACCCACCTCAGCAGCATGAAGTACCTGGACGCGCTGCAACGGCATAACAATATTACTGATCCACAGCAGATTCCACCGGGCACCCGTCTGAAGTTTCCTGTCGCCTGGCTCAAACACCAGCCGGCTACCGCCGCGGTTGTCAGCCTCCAGGGTGAGGCCAGCCTGATCAGTGCGCTCGACGGCAGCACCCGGCCACTGACAGTCAATACACCCCTGCATACCGGGGACCGGATCGTGACCGGGCCTGACAGCAACCTGAGCATTCGCTTTGCCGACGGCTCTGAATTACTGGTGCTGTCCGACAGTAGCGTCGAAATGGACAGTCTCAGCGCCTATGGCACAACCGGCATGGTCGATACCCGCATTCGTCTGCAGGGTGGACGTGTCGACACCCGGGTAAAGCCCGGCCAGGGACCGGGAAGCCGTTACAACATCATTACCCCGGCTGCCGTAGCCGCCGTGCGTGGCACACAGTTCCGCGTCAGTGCAGAAACGGACAAGCCGATTGCGCGCAGCGAGGTCCTCGAAGGCAAGGTCAGCGTCAGCGGTGCAGGTGCCAGCCAACTGGTGCCCGGCGGTTTCGGAATCATTGCCGAGGCCGGTCAACCGCCGCAGCCACCGCGAAAATTACTGGCGGCCCCGGACCTGAGCACCCTGCCCACCCTGCTTGACCGCCCACCCCTGCAGTTTCAATGGATAACGGTCGAGAATGCCGCAAGCTACCGCTTCCAGGTGGCCGCCAACAGCCAGTTCGACCGGCTGCTGGCAGACAGCACCACAACGCAGGCAGCCACCACGATGGACCTGCCGAACGGTGAATATGTCTTGCGTATACGTGCCATCGACAAAGACAGGCTGGAGGGACTCGATGCCCTGCATGCCTTCACGGTCGACGTCCGTCCGCAACCGCCGGTGCCTGTCGGCATGCGCGACGGTATGCTTGTCCAGGACTTGCAACCCGGTTTCAGCTGGTCGACAACGCCTGCCGATAGCGCCTGGTATTTCCAGCTGGCACACAATGCCGGCTTCGATGAACCGGTCTTTGATCTGGCTGATCTGCGCGAGCCGCAATTCCGGCCTGAACAGCCGTTACCCGAAGGCGATTATTTCTGGCGCGTCGCTGCCTACCACGGAGACAGCGGTCGGGGTCCTTTCAGCGATGCGCAGCATTTCCGTCTGCGCCCCGTGCCGGAAGACCCGGAACCGGACCCGCTGCTGATTAATGAGCATGAAATGGCCTTCCACTGGCAAACCGTCGGCGGTGCCGCACGTTATCATTACCAGCTGGCCAGCGATACGGATTTTGACGACATTGTCAGCGAAGGGACGGTCACGACACCGCATGCGGTGATTCCAAGACCGGCGAGGGGACAGTATTACTTTCGCGCACAAATCGTGGATGTACATACCACCACCTGGCCCTATAGCATGACCTATTTAATCAGCGTACCGCCTGTCGACTACCGGCCATTTCTGTTCGTGTTTATTCCCCAGCTGTTGTAATGCCGCGCAGCAAACGCAAGCGGGCGCTACCCGAGCACATCACGCTCGCGTTACTACTGGTAGGTCTCGCCCTGCTGTGCCAGCAGCAGGGCTGGCTATGGCGCTGGGACCAGAATATTTATGACGCGCAGCTGCGCTTCTGGTCACGACCGGCCGCGGAAAATATCATCATCATTGCCATTGACGAGGACAGCCTGTCACAGTTCGGCCGCTGGCCGTGGCCACGCCAGGTACATGCCCACCTGTTGAGAAAGATTTCGGAAGACAGGCCACGCGCTGTCGCCTACGACATTATCTTTGCCGAACCCGACCTCGGCGACCCGCAGGGAGATACACGGTTTGCCAACGAAATCCGTGACAGCGGACGCGTGGCACTCCCGGTATTCATGGAGCAACCGCGCCTCGGGGCCACCCCCCTCGAAATCACGCCACTGCCGCTACTGGGCAAGCAGGCTGCCGCACTCGGACATGTACACGTGGAACTCGACCCTGACGGCATTGCACGCCGGTTGTACCTGCGGGAAGGACTGGGTTCCCCGCACTGGCCACACCTGGGCATTGCACTGATGGAAATCGCCGCTCAGCCGCCGGCATTGCCGGCGCCCGTGACAGACGCGACTGTTGAGACAGCGGAATCCATGATGGTGTGGGCGCGCTCACAGCCCCTGTTGATACCCTTTGCCGGACCGCCAGGGCATTTCCGGCAGATATCCTTCGCACAGGTCATGCAGGGAAACTACTCGCCCGGCACTTTCACTGACAAATATGTGCTGATTGGTGCGACCGCAACCGGGCTGGGTGATGCCTTGCCCACGCCGGTATCCGGGTTCAGCCACTCGATGAGCGGCGTCGAAATCAACGCCAATGTTCTCGATGCCCTGCTCAAGGGAATTTATCTAACCCCGCTTGCCACGGGTTGGCAACTGGCATTAACGGGGCTGCTGGCATTGTTGCCCTTGCTGATGTTCCCCTACATGGCACCGCGCACCAATCTGCTGGTCACCTTCAGCCTGCTGCTTGCCACCCTCGCCGCCACCGGTGTGCTGCTGGTCACCCTGCAATTCTGGTTTCCGCCCACCGCCGCCCTGCTTGCGATCGCCTTAAGCTATCCACTCTGGAGCTGGCGAAGACTTGAACAGGCGATGCGCTACCTGACCCAGGAACTGGACCAGCTGAAGGAGCAGCAGGCACAACTCGCCATCAAGCAAACTCCCTCGCTCGAGCACAGTCTTGAATTCCTGCAGGACATACTGCCGCTGCAAGGCTGGAGCCTTGTCAGCCAGGATGGCCGCATTGAAAACCACTCCGGCACGGTACCGCAGATAACCGCAACCGGGATACCCGCGGACCGGTGGGTCAGTGCTGACCATGACCTCTGGACGACCCTCAACCATCGGGGCCAGAACACGTACCTGGGACTGCACTGGGAGTCACCCCTGCCACCAGACGCACAACAACAGACCATACTCGAGCAGTTGCGACTGAAGTTTGTGTTATCCGGAGAAACCACTGTGCGCGGAACCTACGAGGTGGTGCAGGCCCGCATCCAGCAGGTGCAGCAGGCCACGGCTCAATTGCGCGAGTTGCGCCGCCTGGTCGACGACAGCCTTTCGAACATGGCGGATGGTGTGCTGGTTACCAATGCACTGGGAGAAATAATACTCGCCAATGCACGCGCCGGCTGGTATCTCCGCGGTCAGGACAACGCCAGCCTGGAAGGACTGCCGCTTATGACGCTGCTCAAGGATCTGCAAATACAGGATACCGATAACTGGGTAGAGCTGCTGCGCCGCTCGCTGCTTGGAAATGCACGTATCCAGGTTGATGTAAGACACCACAAGGGTCGCCAGTTGCTGGTACAAATCGCACCCCTGTCGCGGGACACGCTGCAGCTCGAGGGGCTTATTCTGAATTTCTCCGACATCACCGCGCTCAAGGCCAGTGAAAACAAGCGCAACGAACTGCTCAACTTTCTTTCCCATGACCTGCGGTCGCCGCTGGTATCCATGCTGGCACTGCTGGAACTCGCGAAAAAGAAGGAAACCGGCGAGGCAGTCCGGGAGCTGCTGACACGCATGCAAAGACACGCCGGAAAAACCCTGGAGCTGGCCGAACAATTCCTGCAGCTGGCACGCATCGAAAGCACCAGTCAGTTACAAATGACGGAACTCGATCTTGTGGCAGTCGCCATGAATGCGATGGAACAGGTGTGGGAGCATGCGCGGCTAAAATCCATACGACTCGGCAACGACATCACACCTGAAGAAGCCTGGCTGCAGGGGGAAGGCAGCCTGCTGGAACGCGCACTGGTCAACCTGCTGGGCAATGCGATCAAATACAGTGCACCGAACAGTAGCGTGCAACTGCAACTCTTCCGGCACAGGGATGAATGGCACTGCTGTGTCAGCGATGAGGGAGAAGGCATCGCCGCCGCCGAGCTACCGCGCCTGTTCGATCGCTTCCAGCGCGTGCATCGCAAGAACCGGCCGGCGCAGGCAGGTGCCGGCCTTGGGCTGGCCTTTGTTCACGCCGTCGCCAGGGCACACAGCGGCCGCGTCGAGGTACAGAGCCGTGAGGGCCAGGGTTCACGTTTTTGCCTGGTGCTGCCGGCACAGCCCTGACCCGGTCAGCCGGCTGCTTTCCTGCCGCTAATCAGTGGCTTGAACTTGCCATTTTGATGACCGATACCATATAGGCAACCGCCGCTGTGACGTCTTCGTCCGTTAATGTACTGGCACCGCCTTTTGCCGGCATATAACCGCTGCTACCACGGAAACCATTGATGGCATGCCCGACCATCACCTCCATCCCTTGCGCGATCCGTGGTGTCCAGCTCTCCGTGTCACCCAGTTTCGGTGAACCGGCCGCGCCGGTACCATGACAGGCGTAACAGCTCCTGACATAGATATCCTTGCCCAGGGTCAGGTCGACATTCGCCACCCCGTCAGCAGCGGGCCCGGGTATTGCTGCCGGCGCTTTCACCTCAAGCTTCTTCGCGGTTGCCGCGGCGACAGCCGCAGCAACATCACTCGCACCTTGACTGGTCGTATCATGTGCAGCAGCCACCGGTTCCACATCCCCGGTTATGGCACTGCCTGCCGTTTCAGCAGCCACCATGTCAGCGATCGCAGCCTGGTCAGCTGTCTCACCTGAAATTTCAGTAACACCGCTGCTGACCCTCTCTGCCGATTCCTGTGGAGCTGACTGAGCTGTGTTTTCAGCGGACAGCGTCGTCGCCCCCTTGTCACCGCAACCGGCAACAATCATGGCGCTAGCGGCGATTAAGCAATGTAATTTTTTCATAGTGACACCTCTGCAAACAGTCTGAAAAGCCTAGTAGGTAACGACTGGCGGCAGGCTCCTGGCATGCTCAATCCAGTCACCGACCCGCTTGCTGTTGGGTAACGTGCGTACCAGTTGCTTCTCGGCATTCACCCTGCTCATGGCCGCGACCAGATTCTCCGAATTGCGGTTACGCAACTCCTTGACCGTGTCGACACCCGCCGCCTCGAGCAGTTCTGCATACTGGCTGGCCACGCCGCGAACCCGGAACAGGTCGCACATGTTCACCCACTTGAGGATAAGCTTGCTGCTGAGTCCGGTTTTGCGCGCCAGTTCCTGACGTCCCCTGCTGGTCGCGCCGGCGAGCAATAGTTTCTCTATATTGGAAATTCCCGCGTCCTTCAGAATCTCGGCATAGCGGGGTCCAACGCCTTCAATCGAGTGAATTCCACGTGCCATATCTTTCTCCTAGCTGATTTTATAACTGCCAGACAGACGGCAAACTAGCCAGATACCAGGGCAGACGCACAATGCTTGCAACGCTTGGCAGCAATCGGTATTTCGGAAAGACATTCCGGGCATTCTTTGGTCGTCGCTTCGGCCGGTGCTTCTTCTTCGGTCTTTTTCAGGGAGTTCATGCCCTTGATCACCATGAAGATAGCAAAGGCGACAATCAGAAAATTGATCACGGTGTTGATAAAGGTGCCGTAATTGATGGTCGGTGCACCCGCCTCCTGGGCAGCTGCCAGTGTTTCATAGGGAACGGCACCCAGGTTGAGGAACAGGCTGCTGAAATCCACATTGCCCATCAACTTGCCGATGGGCGGCATGATCACGTCACTTACCAGTGAACTGACGATCTTGCCGAATGCAGCACCGATAATGATACCCACAGCCATGTCGACAACATTACCGCGCATGGCAAATTTCTTGAACTCTTCCAACATTGTAATTTCCTCTGCTTAAGTTACCTGTAGATTCGTCAATAACACCCGGGCCACCGCGACCCGGGCGCTGTCAGTTGTACTAGATTTTCACACCCAGCGATTCAATTGTCCGCAACGTAATACCGCCGGTCGCCAGCCCCTTGGAAACCTGATAGCTCTTGACTGCCGCCATCGTTCCCTGACCGATAACGCCATCAATCGGCCCCGAATAATGGCCGGCTTTTTTCAAGGCCGTCTGGAGGCGCATGATAATGTCTGACGTCATATTGGTCTTGCACAAAACAGGCCGCCATTCCATATGGCCGTCGGTGACCAGTTCACGCTTGCTCACCGTACCGTATGTGGCCGGTATGGGCGTACGGTTGGTTTTTGCCGTCTCGACCAGCTTGCGTACCCGCACCGTGCCGTATTCGGCAGGGATAACGATCTTGCGAGTGGACGGGGGTGTTTTCATGACCCGCTTTGTCACCGTCTTGTACTCTGCCGGCGTTTTAATTTCCTGCGTAGCAGCCGGCGAATCCAGGACCTGCTTGCTGATCGTCTTGTAGGTGGCCGGCACGGTTACCAGGCACATGATCTCA
>CAMYIO010000020.1:3304-34906 GCA_947258515.1 uncultured Ectothiorhodospiraceae bacterium | reverse complement strand
AGGGTGCGCCGTGCGCACCATGGATTAACCGCTTGCATGTTCTTTTCGGTGCGCACGGCGCACCCTACAAGGGTTCGTTATATTAATCAGAGATTCCCTGCGTTACTCGGTCGTGACAAACACGGAGGCCGTGGTGCCGACGCGCAGGTCTACCTCTTCAGGCACATGGGTCAAACGAATACGTACCGGGATGCGCTGTGCCAGACGGATCCAGTCAAAGCTGGGGTTGATCGACGGCAGCAGGTCAGCCGCCGGCGCACCGTCCTGCTGCGCGATACCCCAACCCATGTTCTCCACAATGCCCTGGAGTGCTGCATCCGGATAGCTCATCAGTTTGACGACCACCTTGTTGCCCGGGCGGATATGTTCTATCTGGGTTTCCTTGAAAAAGCCATGCACCCAGAAGCTGCTGGTATCAATCAGGGCCAGTGCCGGCTGGTTGGCAACGGTTTGGCTGCCATAGCGCAGCAGCAGGTTGGTCACATAGCCATCGACCGGGGCACGTACCTCGGTAAACTCCAGGTCCAGCTTTGCTGAATTCAGATTGGCCTCGGCGACCTCGACGTCAGCCCTGGCGACCAGCAGGTCGTTCTCTTTCCTGACCAGAGACTGTTCAGAAATGGCGCCCTTGTCTTTCCTGCTCAGGTCCCTGGCGCGTTTGGCCTGGTCTTCCTTGACCATTTCAGATGCCAGCGCCTGCTTGAGTTTGGCCTCTGCCTGTTCCACGGCCAGTTCATAGGTGCGGGGATCAATTTTGAAGAGCAGGTCGCCTTTTGTGACCGCCTGGTTATCCTGGACGGGCAGATCAACGATGGGTCCGCCAACCCGCGGAGTAATCTTGATAACCTGTGCGCGTACATGACCGTCCCGGGTCCACGGATGGAACAGGTACTCCTGGTACATGTTGGCAAGCACCATCCCGGCAACAATGACTGCAGCGAGCGTGACGAGATAGCGCAGGATACTCGTTATACTTTTACCCATAGTTTTTCCAATTTATTTCTATCACATAACTTGCTGGTTTGGTCAGGCCTCGATCCCTCTCCCTGTCCCTCTCGGCAATTGCTCCATGCATTGCCCTACCGCCTACATCGATGCAGGCGTCCCGACGGCAGAGGTGACACTCAGATTTGCGCCAGGTCTCTCGATAGAAGCGGGTATACATCATTTAATTGTCCATTTATACAGGGATAATATAAATGTCCACAAAGCGCGTACACGCCACGGCCAGCGCAATAAAAAACAGCGGTGGATGCCAGATGAAACGGGTCAGGTTGAACCGGTTCAGCAGTTTTGCAATAACGCCGGCCAGTAATACACCCAGCAGGACGGCAAACATGATCGGCGGGAAGTAGATTCCACCAATCGATATTTCCATGGGTATGTTTGCCGTATTCATGTCGTTCCCGACTGTTTACCAGTCAGGGCTTCTCCACAGGTCTGCATCCGGTTCAAGGGCAGGGGGTTCACTATTGATTGTATCCAGCAGTTCACCCCAGTCCGTTCTATCTCTCATTTCATCACGCACACCGGTCGGCACGAAATCATTGCCAAGCCGCACTTCCCAGCCGCCGCCCAATGCCTTGTAAAGGGCAATCAGGTTGGTCGCAATATTACCCCGGGTCGATGCATAGGTATCCTGCTGCGAGGCCAGCGAGCGGGTGGCATCGAGCACACTCTGGTAGAGACTGACACCTTCCGTGTACTGCAGCATGGAAAGATTGGCCGAACGCTGCGCCGCATCGGCGCTCTGCTTGCGATATCCGGCCTCGACCCTGGAGTGCAGAAAACCGCTGATGGCGTTTTTTACTTCAGCTTCCGCGTTCAACACGACATTCTCGTAGTTGATCAGTAGCTGCTGCAGCCGGGCATCCTGTACGCGCACCTGGTTCTTCAGTCTGCCATAGTTGAATACATTCCACTGGAAAGACGGGCCGGTCGAGAACGCCAGGTTGTTAGCATTGAACAGGTCGCCAAGATTGTCATTACCGGCATCATTGACATTCCAGCCGATCGAACCGAACAGGGTGAAGCTGGGCAGCAGCGCCGCATCCGCAATACCGATCTGTGCAGACTGTGCAGCTGCCTGCAGTTCTGCCTGCTTGATATCCGGGCGCCGGCGCAGCAGCTCGGCCGGTATGCCGATTACCACCTCGGCCGGGGCAGTGGGTATACCGTAGTTACTGCCAAGCATGGCGTTCAGGTCCTGCGGTGGCATTCCCATCAATATGCTCAGTGCATGCTGTGCCTGCTCCAGTGATATCAGCAGGTTGGGGACAGACGCCTGGGTGTTGCGCAACTGCGTGGTCGCCTGCTGCATGTCCAGTTCCGTGACAGAGCCGGTTTCATACTGGTTGGTGGTCAGTTCCAGCGAGCGTTGCTGAATTTTGATGTTTTCCCTGGCGAGCCTGATGCGCTCTTCCAGTGTCCTGATGAGGACATAGTTTCTGGCGACCTCGGCGCTGAGAGTGACCAGTACACCGTCATAGCTGGCGATATTGGCCATCAGGTTGGCATCCGCGGATTCTATGCCGCGGCGGAACTTCCCCCAGAAGTCCAGTTCCCAGGCGGCATCAAAGCCAAGGCCTGCCTGGTTGAAATACCTGTCCGATAGCGCGCTTTCCTTGCCGCGGTTGTAACTGTAGTTACCCGATAGCGCCTGGCTCTGCGGGTAGAGGCTGCCGGTGACGACGCCGAGCTGTGCCCGTGCCTCCAGTACCCTGAGGCCGGCGATCTGCAGGGTCAGGTTCTGTTCATAGGCCGTTTGTACCAGTTTATCCAGTACCGGGTCATCGAAGACCTTCCACCATTGCGTGTCAGCGGCTGGTTGACTGCTGATACCCGGAACATCATCGGGCACCCACTCGTCGAGCAGTGTTGCCCCGGGGGTTTTGAAGTCAGGGCCAATCAGGGTGCAGCCGGCAGTCAGGATGGCGGCGATCAGCGGCACCAGACAGGTAGTCCATCGCAGCCGCTGGCAGCCACCTGGTTTGCAGTGTCGAGTCTTCATAAGAACTCCATATAATATCATTGCTGACCCGATAACACCCTCTCCCTCCGGGACACCTGCATGGATGCAGGCGCTAGGGCAATGCATGGAGCAATTGCCGAGAGGATTGGGGAGAGCGAAGCGAGGGGCCGGGGATAATAGTGGGTAACTGCATGTGCTGTCCTAATAGCATTGGCAGTGTGGCGACGTTCTGGATGATCCAGCCGATTGGCTCATTCATTCAGGCGCTGGATGTCTCTTCAGGACCAGTCACCCACAGAAATGATTTTTCCGCCAGAAATGGTTAAGATCTACACGACAAGGGAGGCAGGCGCTATCGACATGAGCAAAGGTTACGGACTGCGCAGGGCCTTCCAGGCCGCCATGGCCTGCATACCTGCACGGGCCTCGTTTCCTGGCACACCATCCTTTACGAACCCATGATACGTAGTCTGCTCAGACTGACCGGACATACGCTCAAGCATACGCTCAAGGCGGTGTCTTACAGCACTATCGGCGCGCTGGTGGTACTGGTCACTGTCTTCGTCGTCTACATGAACGGCCGCGCGGACCTTCACGTCTGGCACCTCGCAAACCTCGACGAGGAGTTCACGGCGGACTCGGGGGTTGAAACCTTCACGGATTACCTGGCACTCGAGGAGCGCCTGTTCAGGCAACTCGACGAGTTGGTCTATGCGAAAATAGAGCCCGATCAGCAGCAGGAGATCAACCGCTACAACCGCGGCAGCCTGTCCGACCCGGAGCGGTGGTCGCCGAACTGGAACCGCAGTTTCACGCTGAGCGCGGCATCACCCAAAGCGGCGGTACTGCTGTTGCATGGCATGTCCGACTCCCCTTACAGCCTGCGCCACCTCGGCGAACGTCTGCATGCCGCGGGGGCGAACGTGCTCGGCTTGCGTATGCCCGGTCATGGTACGGCACCCTCTGGGCTGGTAGAAATTACCTGGCAGGACATGGCCGCAGCGGTACCCATCGCAATGCGTCACCTGGCGCAACAGAATGAAGGTCTGCCGATCTATGTCATCGGCTACTCCACCGGTGCCGCCCTCGCGGTGAACTATGCACTCGCCACACTCGATGATGAGACCTTGCCACCGATCGAGCGCATTGTCGTACTGTCGCCGGCCATCGGTGTAACGCGGGTGGCCGTTCTGGCCGTCTGGCAGGCGCGGCTCGGGCACCTGCTGGGACTCGAGAAGCTTGCCTGGAACGATATCCTGCCGGAGTACGACCCCTTCAAATACGGCTCCTTCGCAGTCAACGCGGGCAATATCGTCTACCAGCTGACCAACGAAATCCAGCAACGTCTGGCTGCACTGGGCGAGCAGGGCAAGCTGCAGGGGGTGCCACCCATCCTGGCCTTTTCGTCCATCGTGGATGCCACCGTTTCGACCCCGGCCCTGGTCAGTAACCTGTTCCAGCAGCTGCCTGCCGTTGGACAAGAGTTGGTACTGTTCGACATCAACCGCACGGCGGAAATTGAGCCGCTCATGAACTGGGATCCGGCGGCGGTCATCCAGGCGCTGCAAGCTAATCCGCATCCTACCTTTACCCTGAGCCTTGTGACCAACGAGAACCCGCAGAGCCATAAGGTGATTGTGCGCAGCCAGAGCCCCGGTCAACAGGGGCCAACCGATTCGGATATCGGCCTGTCGTGGCCCGAGGATCTGTACTCGCTGGCACACGTGGCGCTGCCATTCCCGCCGCAAGATTCGCTCTACGGGGGGCAGCCGCAGGGCAAGAGCCCTGGCATTCAACTGGGTGATATTGCATTACGCGGCGAACGGGGTGTGCTGCAGATACCTGCAGCCGACATGTTGCGACTGCGCTGGAATCCTTTCTATCCGTATGTCGAGAAGAGGGTGCTCGATTTCCTTGGGCTTGGAGAATCATAGGCCCACCTCCAACTGACCAGCACCTGTACAGGCTATCTGTAATATAAATACTTGACAATATATTACAAAATGTAATAATAATGCCGTGTTTAAGGTGGTCTACAAAAAGAAGGCATTGAAAGCCATGCATAAAATGCCCAGGAAGACTGCCGGCCAATTTTTCAATGCGTTTGACAGGTTGGCTGAAAACGATGCAGAAGGGTTGGATGTGAAGAAACTCAGTAGCCGGGAAGGGTACCGGTTACGGATCGGAGGTTACCGTGCGATATACACAATTGACGGTGAGCAATTGATCATTCTGGTACTTGATGCGGGCCCACGCGGAGGTATTTATAAATGAGCGCACAGATTATTGAAAAGAACGGTAAGGCAGAGTTTGCCGTAGTGCCCATTGACGAGTACAACCTGCTGCTTGAAAAGGCGGAGGAACTCGATGATGTGACTGCTTTTGACAAGGCGATGCATGAGCTGGACGCTGGCCAGGATGAATGGGTACCTGCAGAAGTCGCCAAGCGATTGCTTGGCGGCAAAGAGAGCCCACTAAAGGTGTGGCGCGAATTTCGCGGCATGACGCAGAAGCAACTGGCCGAACAGGCCGGTATATCTCAAGGGCAGGTTGCTCTGATTGAAGGCGGAAAACGGGAAGGGAAGGTGTCAGTGCTGAAAGATCTTGCAAACGCACTAAATGTAGATCTGGATGATTTGGTTTGAGAACGCGACTGAAACAAAAACGTAGAAGCTTCGCTTTCTGCTGCTGCATCCGGTATAGTGCCCGCCAATCCGGTGCACTTCGGTCTGCACCTGAGTCCTCGCGGTAACCACTTCCGGCAAACCTCGAACATCAACAATTGTATTGCGCCTAGACCGTCCCGGGACAACTGTCGCCGGTAGGCCGATCCAGGAGCATTCCACAACATGTCATTTGATACCCTCGGCCTGTCGGCCGAACTCCTTCGTGCTGTCGCCGATCAGGGCTACAGTGAACCTACGCCAGTGCAGCGCCAGGCGATCCCCGTCATTCTTCAGGGGAAGGACCTGCTCGCCGGTGCACAGACCGGTACTGGCAAGACTGCCGGTTTCACCCTGCCAATGTTGCAGCGCCTCAGCGATGCGACGCCAGTCAAGGGCAGGCGCCCGGTGCGCGCCCTTATCCTGACGCCGACACGCGAGCTTGCTGCCCAGGTGGCGGAAAGCGTCAACACCTATGGCAGACATCTGTCACTGACCTCGACGGTGATTTTCGGCGGCGTCAAGATCAACCCGCAGATTGCGCGACTGCGCACGGGCGTGGATATCGTGGTAGCGACACCGGGGCGGCTGCTGGACCATGTGTCGCAAAAGACGCTGGACCTCTCTGCTGTCGAGATCCTGGTGCTGGACGAGGCCGACCGCATGCTGGATATGGGGTTTATCCGCGATATACGCAAGATTCTCGCCCTGCTGCCGAAGCGGCGCCAGAACCTGTTGTTCTCCGCCACCTATTCCAATGAGATCAGGCAACTGGCCGACAAGCTGCTGGATGCGCCGGTGCTGATCGATGTGGCGCTGCGCAATATCCCTACCGAGCTGGTCTCGCAGGTGATCCACCCGGTGGACCGGGAACGCAAGCGTGAGCTGTTATCGTTTATGGTGGGTTCGCAGAACTGGCGCCAGGTGCTGGTATTTACCCGCACCAAGCACGGTGCCAACCGTCTCTCGCAGCAGCTGGAAAAAGATGGTATCAGTAGCGCGGCTATCCATGGCAACAAGAGCCAGGGTGCCCGTACACGTGCACTGGCAGACTTCAAGCGGGGCGAGGTGCGGGTACTGGTGGCTACCGATATCGCGGCGCGTGGTCTCGATATCGATCAGTTACCGCACGTGGTGAACTTTGAACTGCCGAACGTGGCAGAGGACTATGTGCATCGCATCGGCCGCACCGGTCGTGCCGGTAACGAGGGACAGGCGGTGTCGCTGGTGTGTGTGGATGAACACAAGCTGCTCGGCGATATCGAGCGTTTGCTGAAGCGTGATATTTCCAGGATCGTCATTCCCGGTTACGAACCGGACCCGTCCATCCGTGCCGAGCCGATCAAGCAACGCAGCAATGGGCGACCGGGCGGCCAGACGAAGTCACGTAACAGCCGTCCGGGACAGGCGCAGGCGGGTAACCGGCGTCCGCCTCAGGCGAAAGGGAATGCAGGCAACCGGCGTCCGGTGCGGGCTTCGCGGCACGCCTAGCGGCGCTTGCGTCCGCGTGCGGCCTTCGGGTCATCGAAACGTACACGCAGGGACCGGTCACTGTCGGCGACCAGGTTGCCGTCCAGAGCCGCCTGCGCGGCGCGGGCCTCGTGACCTTCCATTTCTATGAAACCGAAGCCCTTGCAGCGACCGCTAAAGATATCCGAAGCGACGCTGATGGAACGCACGGTGCCGAAGGCGGAAAACATCTCGCGCACAGAATCTTCAGTGGCATCCTGCGGTAGATTGCCGATAAACAACTTTTTCATGTTCCTGTCCTCTGTGGAGCCGCGCGCCTGTGGCTGGCTGCGGAAAAAAAGAACCCCGCGAACGGGGTTCTTTAATGCTGATACTGGCTGCCGGTTATGCCGCCAAGAATATCTATCAAGGGAGTGGATAACAAGCGCTTTTCCTACATGGCCGCCTGTTTTCTTTCTTCTTCCCTGATCATTTCCAGCAACTCCTGGAACGCCGGCGATTGGCGTAACAGCTCGCGGCCGGCCTCGATGAGCTTGTCAACTTCATCATCCGGTAATGATAAGCTGGTTGCCATATTGTTGAATATATTGCGCTGTTTTCTATTGCCTATGCTATGGAAGTCCAGTTTGATGAAGAAGGGGGTCACCGGGTTCCCCGCTGTGGAGAGATCGGCCGCCCACCTTTTGTAACCTTCTTCAAGCAGTGACAGGGACTCTACATTGTAGCGCCCTATTTGCGCACTGCTCACCGAGTCAACCACCTGCAGGCTCGAGGGCGTATTGCTGCGGCTGTCCATCGGGTTTTCGGGACGGGTTTCTGCGTTGACGACGATAATGACAATATACCGCGGCACCTTGTTCAGGTTGTTTACCGCATTTCTTGACCCTCCCAGTAATTCCACTCTGTCATAGAGCGAACGGATACCGAGATTATCAGTAATGCCGCCGTCAACCAGGTGTATAAAGGGGCGGCCTTGCTTGTCCTCGTAGGATTGATAGGCAGCCAGCAGTGCAGCCAGTCTTGGATTGTCCTTGAGGTGATCAAGATCAGAACGGTACCAGTCGGGTTCCTGATTGAGACAGGTGTCAAAATTCTGCAGGGTAATCGGTGCAAAGGCGACGGGAACGGCGGAGGAGGCCGCGACGGCGCGCGCCACCTTGAAGGTACCGACATCCGAGCACAACATGTTAAAACGTTCCTGTGTGAATGAAAAACGGGCACCGATACCCAGATCGGTCGCATTGATTTCGAGGTACGGACCATCCCTTTCGATAATGTCGTTGAAAGTACCCCCATGGAAAATATTCGAATCGTAATAGTTAATCGCCATCTCGGTGCGATTGAAACCGGTGAATAGTCCGCGCAGCCAGTTAACCGGGTTGAAGACACTGCCAATCAGTGTTTTCTGGACATTCTGGCGCAGGAAAACCGATTCGTAATCCTCGAATATCCCGTCACCGTAGAGGCCATAGTAGGCTGCCGTGAAGCTGCCGCCAGAGACAGAGCTTATGTAGTCAACCTCGTCGAGCAGGCGTACTTCCCTGCCGTTGTTGGTGTAGTGCGTATCCCTGAGTTCCTTCAACACGCCGTAGGAAAGCGCGGCAGCCCGTGTGCCGCCGCCTGACAGGCTCATAAAGAAAAAGGCGTTATCAGAACGCTGGCCCTTTACCCCGGTGGTTATCTGCTGCCGGTTGGTATCCAGCTGTGTACTGACAGGCGTGTTGGTAATCCGGCCGGTGGTTGTACAACCGCAAAGAACAAGCAGCAGACTAACCAGTATCAGCGGGTTATATGAATTCATATGTTTTCCAGGAGAGAGTCAAGCGCGAAGATTGCGTCACACGTATTCAGTAAATGTGTTTGTTGACAATCAGTGCCTGCGGTTTCAGTATCAAGCCTCTGTAAATAATGAAATTTCAAATGTAAAGATACACTTCGACCTGCAGGCAGTCTGCGACTAAAACAACAGCATTAAATCCAGCAGTGGCGCATATGACACAGGCAGATAATATCCCGGATCCAGTCGACCGTGCACGTATCTATGCGACCGAGGCACATCAGCGCATCAATCATCGTCGCAAGTATAACAATGAGCCCTACCATGTTCACTTGAGTGCAGTCGCGAAACTGGTGGCATCCGTAACGGACAATGAGGAAGTCATTGCCGCCGCCTGGCTGCACGATACCGTCGAAGACACACAGGCAACGCTTGAGGACATCGAGGAGGTCTTCGGCATGCCGGTCGCGGAACTGGTAGAGGAATTAACCGACATCAGCAAGCCGGGGGACGGCAATCGCGCCGAACGAAAACGCATTGATCGCCTGCATTTGTCACAGGCATCCAGGCGTGCAAAAACCGTCAAGCTGGCGGACCTGATCGATAATTGCAAGGATATTACCCGCCATGATCCGCGCTTTGCGCAAGTGTATCTCGAGGAAATGAATGAACTGCTGGATGTGCTGGCAGACGGCAATCCACAGTTGTTCAAGCACGCAGAGCGCATCCATGCGAAGAGCGTGGAAAAGCTCGGGCTCGTGAAGCCCTCACAGATACACACGCTGTCCCCGGAGAGCCTTGCCGAACAATGGTCAGGGTTAACAGGGCCGAAGTTCAGGCGCATGTTCATGGAGCTGTTCACGGCACGGGATATCGCAGAGTCACTGTTCTCGTTTGATATCGCAGAGTCACTGTTCTCGTTTGATATCAACACTCGCTGCGAAAAAGTGAAAAAGGTTATGGCACACCATCAGCAAGACGTTGCCAGCATCCGCAGCAAGGGCACCGTGCAGGGGTATGTACGCTATACCCGTTTACAGGATGGGCCGTGTACTGACTGCATGCGACATTTTACCGCAGACCAGGTAATTGGCGGTGATGCCACCCTGTCAGATGTCATTCATGTGCTGACACGACATAATTACTGCTTCGTGTCGATGCTCGGCGAGGTCGCGGGTGTTATCTGTCGTGATGACATCAACAAGCCCATGGTAAGAATGTGGCTGTTCGGCTTGATCACCATCATTGAGACACGCATTGTGCTGATGATTCAGAAAAAATATCCGGATGACAGCTGGCAATCGGTCATTTCGAGTGAACGACTTCTGAAAGCACAGCAGTTGCAGCAGGAACGCCAGCGTAGTATCGCAGAGTCACTGTTCTCGTTTGATATCAACACTCGCTGCGAAAAAGTGAAAAAGGTTATGGCACACCATCAGCAAGACGTTGCCAGCATCCGCAGATACTCGAGACATTCGGCTTCGATTCAAAGCGCAGCGGCAAGCAGGCCATCAAGAACCTCGAGTCACTGCGCAATAACCTGTCGCATGCCCAGGATATTGTGACTCATGACTGGGCACAGATCGCGAGAATGTCACAGCGCATGAACGAAATGTCCAGGCTCTAGAAGCCTCCGGCACCCGGGAAATCGAATGATCTGGATAAAACGCATCGCGGTCCTGCTTATCGGCACACTCCTTTGTCTAAGTGCGTTCCTGGTCGGCGTCGTGGTATTTTTTGATAATGCTGCTTACTCGCATGCGGCTGTCTGGGTGGCGGATACCTTCCTCGATAGCGACTTGCGCATCGACGGTGAGTTGACACTTCACCTTGGCGAAACACTCGAGTTGAATGTCGGCGACGTACAGCTGGACGCACGCGATGACAGCTATCATTTCTCCAGTAAAACACTGAAAACCGCTATACAGCTGCGGCCATTGCTGTCAGGAACGGTGTGGTTCAACGAGCTGCAGGTGAATCAGCTGTTCCTGAGGATCAATGAATCAACGACGCAATCTTCCGATACGTTCGACCCCCGTCTCCTGCCCGTCGTTATCGCCAGTGCAAACTTCCAGGGACTGGTGTTTGAATACCAGGAAATATTACCCGGCACATTGCACCGCTTTTCCCTGAATAAGCTACGACTGGATGATATCGCTGACAAGGGCCCGATAAGCATCCAGGGAGATGGTCAGTTTGAAGGTCAATCCTTCAGGCTCAGGGGGTCATTACCATCGATTGAGGATGCACTTGACCACGACAGACCTGCACCTGTCGAGCTTGAAGTCACGGGTGAAAGCGGACATATAAAAATTGCCGGAACGATTACCGATCTCATGAACGGCAAGGGCATGGACCTGCAGCTGGATGTTGCATTACAAGACACCCGCTTACTGCTGGAGTGGCTGGAAGATGGTATCCCCGAGCTTGGGGAATTACGTGTTAACGCCCGGCTGCTTGGTGACTATGCCGCACCTCGACTCGAGGCGATTGATGCGAATTTGCATCGAGGTGCGGAGGTGGATGTCAACGTCAGCGGATCGGTTGATGATATTTACAGTGGCACAGGCATGTCGCTGTCTATCAAGGGTCACTCGACACAGCCCGATGTGGCTTCCTGGCTGTTGTATGGCAAACTGGACCAGCTGAAGTCACTTGAATTCAAGGGTGATCTCGATGAAAGAGACGGGCACTTTTATTTATCTGCTGTTGATGCCGCTGCCAGCACACGTAAAGGGCTGTCTGTAAAGGTGCGAGGCAATACCGAGATCTATGGTGGTGGGCAGCTTTTTCTAAAGACGGACAGCGGTATAAATGCAACATTTTCGGCACCGACAACAGCCGCCCTGAACCTGTTTGAGTCAGCCGGTGTACCCGAGCTTGGAGCGGTTTCAGGCAGCGCAAAACTGCTCATCAGCAGCGATTCGATTGGCCTCTATGACACTGACCTGAGAATCGGTGGCAAGGGCGACAGTACCGCCCGGCTGCAGGGACAAATTAAGAACATCCCGCTGCATGAAGTTTCGATTGCGGGCGGAATTGATATGCGGCTTTCAGTGCAGTCACCGGATGTGGCAGCCCTGGCAGGGAAACTGAATGTCAGCTTGCCGGCGATTGGCTCCGGCGATGCCAGCATGAAAGTGAGCGGCGATCTGGACAACCTGACGCTGAAAGACGTCAACATCCACACGGGTGGCAAGTATGGGCTACAGATAACGGCAAGGGGCAATGTCAACCGGGTTGTGCTCGGGAAGTCGGTGAGTCTGGATAATGCATTATTCGATGTGACTGCCAATACCAATGACCTGAGCACGCTCTCGGAACTGGTCGGAATCGAGCTGCCGAAGCTGGGTCAGACAGAGATGAGCAGCACCATGACATTAAATAAGTCCAGGCTGGTGTTCGATGCGTTGAAGGTCGATATCGGCAGACCTGATCAACCCACAATACGCCTGCATGGGAAAGTCACCACACAGTTACAAAAGGGCAGCAGCGTCCATATTGACTACGACGTGGCGGTTGCCGACCTTGTTGCCGCCTATGCAGATAAACCACCCGGCTACCTTGGACGCCTCGCTGGAAGTGCCGAAATATCCGATATTGATGGCAGCTGGGGGATCGAAAAGTTTGATCTTGCTTCCAGTCAGACCAGCCTTTACAAGATCGATATGCAGGGTGGCTATGATGATCTGAAGAACAGTGACCTGGTCAATATAAAGGTAAGCCTCGAGATCGATGAACCGGCTGCCCTCGGTACCGCACTGGGTGTCAATCTGCCCGCTCTGAAAACCTACCGAGGGCAGGGTCACCTCACCAGCAATAATGATGTCATTGCCTTCAAGGGCATGATGACGGTTGGTAAAACGTCTAGCACCACGACCCTCTATGGCCACACGCGTAGAGACAAGCCAGCCTTCAGTGGCGATTTTTCCGTCCACGTGCTCGACCTAACCGATTTTGGATTTCTGCTGGAGCAGGAGGCCGATGCAGAGAAGCTCACGATGAGCGAGCCATCCGGAGAGGACTACCTCTTCAGCAGGGAGCCGTTGCCTGTCGACTTTCTGAATGGCTTCGATCTTGACTTGAAAATCAACATAGACGAGATCGAGAGTTACGGCAAAGCCTCCATCGACAGTATCGTTGGACAAATCACCCTGAAGGACGGTCAACTAAAGATTGATCCCTTGCGGTTTGTCTATGCCGGCGGCAACATGGATATGATTTTTAATCTGCAGGCGACTGAAATGCCTGCCTATACACTGAAGGTCGTTGCTGATGATTTAATCCTCGGCCCCATGCTCGCACAGGTTGAAAATAATACCTCAATCGATGGTCGCACCAATGTACTTCTGGACCTCACAAGCAGCGGCCATTCCGCGCATCAACTGGCATCGAGTCTCAACGGAAGAATCAATATTGAATTTGAAAATGCAAGGATACCGGCACTGTATGCCCAATATCTATCCGTTGATGTATTTGGCTGGGCTTTGTCAAATACCTACGCGGGTAAACAATACGTCAACCTGAATTGTGTGATTGCGGATTTCACTGCTGATAACGGAGAAGTAAAAAGCAAGCTGCTGCTCGCCGATGGCCCCAACCTGTCATTGGGTGGACGGGTCGATCTGGATCTTCGTGACGAGACAATTGACGCCGTATTGCTGCCAAAACAGAAAAGACGGCTGTTTTCACAAATCAACCCGGTCAGTTTGAGCGGCCCGATCAGGAAGCCTAGGGTTGTGGCGGTTCCAGCGAAGGCGGCAATCCAGGAAATCGGCATGCTTGCGCTCAGCCCAACCATCTATTTGTCATCACGCATGCTGGAGAAAGTCTGGTTATCAGTCAGCAAAGGCGATGACGCCGGGGAAGGCTGTACGAATATTGACAAGCTTACTGATGAGGCGGAAAAGACCAGGAAGAAAAAGCCGGTCTGGCAGAACCTGTTTAATAACGACAACCTGACAGATTAGCGCTGCTGGCATTCCAGTTGATAGCGCTGTACAACCGCATTCCTCCGCTGGGGCTTTCCTTTCAGTTCATCCATTTGCCTGCGAAGCTCGTTGCAGTAGTCGGCCTTTTCCTTTGCCGGGTCTTGTTTTACCGTTTCTGAATAGACCGGGTCCGGGTCACCAAACATGATGGACTGGCCTTTTTCAGCCAGACCGGTGAGTGGCAGGGCACAGAGTGCCAGTAACAGGATGAATTGTCTCATGGTATGTTCCCGTGTTGTTGCAGAGTATCGCGCACAACTTCAATGCAATAGTGTTTATAATCCAGACATATTGGACATGGCAGATCATAACATCAGGGAAGCAGGATAATAAGCCATCACAACATGGCTGTTCTTCATATGTGGCAATTATACCGTTCGCGGTGACGATAAGCTCACAGTACTGAGGCAGGTAAAATAATGCACGAGTTGACAGGGCATGCGCTATGAGATCAGGTAATGCCCTTTGCAGAAATTGCGAATTAATCAGCGCTTGCATACTACCTACGCGGGCGGGCAACTGAGGCATTCATAACGCCGGGGCAAACCGGATGTTGCATATCCATCTCTACCCGGTCAGCTGCCAGCAGCGATTAATGCTATTCGGTCATCATCTCAATGCGACATTCGGGACCGAGCTCGAACACATAATTGGCATTCGGCTTGATGTATACACTGGTTTCACAGTTTTTTGAGCCATTAGTAAAGCCAAGCATGTAATTACCCGTGTCCAGATAAAATGCGTATTGACGCGTTTCACCGAACCGGTAAATCGGCACATTATCCAGTGTGAACGTCAGTTGATATACATCGCGTCCCGCCGGAAAGACGTGTTTCAGGAATATCTGTGAGGACGTATCCGGTGATTTAATCGGTGGCAACGGGTTTTTCATCTGCGGTAGCGAGCAAGCGGCAAGTAATAAAATCGAAACACAGGTAATGAGTATTCTCGTCATGTTGACTCCGGTCACTGTATTGAATGTCAGCGTGGTTTTTAAAGGCGTGGCGATGATAGCAGCCGTTTAATAAAGTCTTCATGCGGGCATCGGAAAACCTGCATGATAGTGTAGCTATTGAAACAGCATACCTTATAATTCGTGGCCTGGTCTACGGCTGTAAGTGATAGAAACAACAAGCGATATGGCGCTCAGCACAAATCCCGGGGTCGAACCCACAGATGGCAGTTAACCTGTTAAGCACAACAGGTATGTCCTTCGCCCTGCGGCGGCGGCTGATCGTGCTGCTGGCAACCGCAGTTGCCCTGGTCGCGGGCCTGGCCCCGGTGGGTTATGCCATCTATCTGGCGTACAAGACAACCGTGGTCAATGCCGAGGATAACCTGCGGTCGATCGCACAGGATATTGCCACCGACACCTCGCAATTGCTGAACAATATCAACCAGGGCCTTATTGCGCTCACCGACCTGACATACAAATGCAGCGCAAAAGATGTCAGTGCCATGAACACCATGTCCTATGATATCCCCGGCATCAGCGAGATTGGCCTGATCAGTCCTGACAGGGAGCTGGTGTGTACCGGCTGGGGACCGATCAAGCCGCCATTAAAGCCCGAATTACCGCCACCGCAAGCCGGCTTTCGCCTGCTGGGGCCACTGGAAATACGCCTGATGAAGCGCTACGGGCTGATTGCCATGAGGCAACGTGAGGACGGTTCTGAAATCGTCGCCCTGATCCACCCGAGCGTACTGATCGGCCATATGGGAGCCGATCTTGGCGAACACGGTTTCGCGGTACTGTTGCGTCGCGAGGACACCCATTTGTATGCCTGGGAAGGTAACGTACCTGAAATGGAGATGGTCGCCTCTGAAGCAGAGGCGGGCGATGGTTCCACGCAGTTACGGGCGCTGTTCAGGGACGGCGTGGAACGAACCCTGTTCGCCGTTGAGGTGGACGGTTTTCCCGGGATCTATTCGGTGGTAGCTGCTGCTGATGAATGGATACTGCATGACTGGCAACGCATGGCCGTGTTGCTGGGGGGCATTGGCGCCGGTACATCGGCGCTGCTGGTGTTCCTGATTGTCGGCATATTGCAGCGCCGACTGTCGCTGCAGGGCGAACTGGAACGCAGCCTGCACAAAGACGAGTTCGAGATCAATTACCAGCCCGTCATCGAACTCGGCAGCGGGCGCTGTGTCGGGGCCGAGGCATTGATTTGCTGGTGCCAGCCGGGCGGCAAGCGGGTGCGACCGGACCTGTTCATTCCGCTGGCGGAGGATACCGGCCTCATCGAGCCGATGACCGTGTGGCTGATGCAGAAACTGCGCACTGAAATCGGCCAGTTGTTGCAGGATGACCGTGCCCTGCATATCGCCATCAATCTAAGTCCCGGTCATTTCGAGTCAGACCGGATCTTGCAATCATCCAGCAGTATTTTCGGTAACAGCGGCATCCTGCCGGAACAGATTATCTATGAAATAACCGAGCGTGGTCTGATTGATGATGCTGATGGCAAGGCGAAGGACATCATGCGGCGCTTGCAAAGCCGTAAATCCGGAATTGCCCTGGATGATTTCGGTACCGGTTATTCCAGCCTCAGTTATGTCGAAACATTTCCGCTCGACTATCTGAAAATCGACAAACGCTTTGTTGACACCGTCGGTGTGGATGCACTCAATACCGGCATGCTCGTCACCATCATCGATATGGCCCGGCGTCTGGGATTGCGTACCATTGCAGAAGGTGTGGAAACAGCCCGGCAGGCAGACTACCTGTTGAGCAGGGGGGTTGATTATGCGCAGGGCTGGTATTTTTCACGGGCGATGCCTGCTGCAGAGTTTATTGAATTTGTACACACAACAAACCGCAACCTCAAGCAATGACCAGCGCCTGTGGCACGGGATGCTGTATCCGGGAATTAAAGTAGACAATGAAACTCGCACACAAGTTAATCCTCGGCATGCTGATGCCTGCCCTGGTCATCGGGATTGTCGGCATGTATGTGCTGAACATCGGGCAGGAATCGATGCGCGCAGTCATCAACGATACGTCTGCTGCCTATGTCAGTGCCATCATGGATGAAATAGACCGGGCGATGCATGCACGAATTATCGGCTGGAAAGCCTATGCCAGTGGCCAGGATATCCAGGAATACCTGGTTGACGCAAACCGTGCAATTGAAGACCTTGGAGACACTGACGGTATAGCTGAAAGCATAATCGACCGCCGGGATGCCGACTGGCGCGCAGCCGCGGCAGCAGGCAAGACAACAGCCTTGATGAAAAAACTGCTCCAGCACAGGATGTCACGGACATTGCGCGGGCTGCGTGACAGGCTCAACCAGGGATTCGGGCAATCGATTTATCCTGCAGTCTTTATCACAGACCGTTACGGTGTCTATGTGGCGTTAACCGACCTCACACCGGACTACCGGCAAAATAATGAAAGCTGGTGGCAGCAAGCGATGGAAAACGGCATTTACGTCGGTGATGTCGAGCTCGAAGAAGCTACCGGCATACACACCACAAACGTTTCATTCCGCATTGACAACGAGGCGGGCGACCCGCTTGGTGTCATGATGGTGGTTGTCAGCCTGGTCGAGGTTCAGTCGATTATCGAGCAGCGAGGCATGGACGATGGACTGGTGAAGCGCTTCAACTTTGTGCTGTTTGCTGATGATCGCCGGATCATACATAGCAACATGCATGACTCGGCTGATCATCATGATGGTTCCGCCTTCTTCACCGACGTGGAAATACCGCCCGGTGTGGCTGTTTTCACCGCCGAACGCGAGCAGCAGCAATCAGGGGAAAGCCTGCTATCGGCCTATGCGATTTCACAACCCTACGGGGAATTACCGGGACTGGGGTGGATATTGCTGCATGAATACCATAGCGAGGACATCTATAAGCCAATCTATCGACTGCAGCGCAAGTTCATCCTGATTGCCCTCGCTGCCGCGCTGCTGGCCGCTATTATCGGCACCGCGATTGCCTACTCCATATCGCGCCGCGTCAAGCGTCTCGTCAGGGCCACCAAACAATTCGGTGATGGCCGCTATGTGCATCCGGTTGACGAGCGCGGCACGGATGAACTGGCTATACTGGGGCGAAGTTTCAACGAGGCAGGCAGGCTTGTCCTGAAGGAGTTCAGCAAACGCAAGCACACTGAAGCCGAATTGCGGAAATCCAGGGACATGGCGGAGCAGGCTAATCGTGCAAAGAGTGCTTTCCTGGCCAATATGAGCCATGAACTCCGGACACCGATGAATGCCATTATCGGCTATAGCGAAATGTTGCAGGAAGATGCGGTCGAGTGCGGTCAGCAGGAATTTATCCCTGACCTCGAAAAAATAAATGCCGCCGGCAAGCACCTGCTGTCGCTGATCAATGACATTCTCGACCTCTCCAAAATCGAGGCGGGCCGCATGGACCTGTATCTGGAACGCTTTGATTTGTCGTCAACGCTCGCGGATATCGTCAGCACAGTGTCCCCGCTGGTCGAGAAAAACAACAATACGCTGGAACTTGATGCAATGCAGGACCTGGGCACCATACGTGCTGATCTCACCAAGCTCAGGCAGGCGTTGTTTAACCTGCTGAGCAATGCGGCGAAGTTTACGCACAACGGCACGATCGCACTCATAGCGCGGCGTGAACATGAATCCGCGGGCGACTGGATTGTGTTGTCCGTCAAGGATAGTGGCATTGGTATAGCGCCCGGCCAGGTCAACAAGCTGTTTGAGGATTTCACGCAGGCCGATGATTCAACCACGCGTAATTATGGCGGCACCGGACTTGGCCTCTCGATTTCCCGTCGCTTCTGTCAAATGATGGGAGGGGATATCACGGTTGAGAGCCATCCTGGCGAGGGTTCAACCTTTACCATCCGGTTACCGGCAGAGGTCAGCGCGCTGGAGGCTGCCCGTGCCACGGGCAAGCAGGATCCGCAACAGGGCACTGCAGATGTGACAAGCGCTGCACTGCAGGCATCACCCGACACACAAACCATCCTGGTCATTGATGATGATGAGTCAACCTGTGACATGCTCAGGCGGACGATCGAAAAAGCGGGCTACGCCGTTGTCGTCGCCACCGGGGCCGAGGAAGGACTGCAGCAGGCACGCGCGTGCAAGCCGGATGCCATCACCCTGGATGTAATGATGCCGGGCATGGATGGCTGGAGCCTGCTGAGTACGCTGAAGGCCGATCCCGGGCTGATGCACATACCTGTCATCATGCTGACCATGATCGATGACAAGGGCATGGGTTACTCGCTGGGCGCCGCCGAGTACCTGACCAAGCCGGTCGATCGTAGCCGCCTGTTGCCGCTGCTCGAAAAATATGTACACCATGAAACGACCGGTCCGGTGCTGGTGGTCGATGATAATGCGGAAGATCGCACAATACTTTGCCGCATGCTGGAGGGCGAGGGTTTGTCCGTCGCTGAAGCTGAAAACGGAAAAGATGCGCTGGATGCGATGGCCAGGACGTTACCCGCGGTTATTATGCTGGACCTGATGATGCCGGTCATGGACGGCTTTCAGTTTCTGCACAGCATCAGAAAGGTTGAAGCCTGGCAACGCGTGCCTGTCGTCGTGCTGACGGCGATGGAACTCGACGAGCGCGAACTGGCAGACCTCAGCATGCACGTGGAAACCGTCATCAGGAAGGCCGAAACGTCGCCAGAAAGCATTCTTGAACATATCCGGCATGCGATCGGCGTAACGGGCCAGTTATGAGCCCTGCATGTGAACAGCAAGCGGTTGTGTCAAAATTTCCACTCGTTGACGACAATGATATCAACCGTGACATGCTGCCACGACGACCAGATGCATAACAAGGAGAAAAGTGCTTGTCAGGCATGGATATAACGAACGCCCGCATACTGGTTGTCGATGACAATGAACTGAATCGTGACATGCTGGCGCGGCGACTCGAACGGTCAGGTTTTACCGTTGACACGGCTGACGGCGGCCACTCCGGACTGGAGAGGATAGTGAGTGGTGATTACCAGCTGATCATGCTCGATATCATGATGCCGGACATCGACGGGCTGACCGTATTGAAGCGAACACGCGAAATCTATTCAAAAACGGAACTGCCGGTCATCATGGCTACGGCCAAGGATGAAGGCAGCGACATAGCCGAGGCCTTGTCTCTCGGCGCCAATGACTATGTCACCAAACCGCTGGATTTCAAGGTCGTGCGCGCGCGCGTCGAGAATGTACTGGGTTACGCACAGGCCGTCGCCGAACTGACCCGGACCAATGAACGCATGAACCGCGACCTTGAAGCTGCGGCGCGGGTGCAGGCATCACTGTTGCCCGGCGAGCCGATCGATATCAAGGGTGCCGAGTTTATCTGGCAGTACCGGCCCTGCGATGAACTCGCCGGTGACGGATTGAATGTATACAAGCGTGACAATGAGCACGTTGTCATGTACGTGATGGATGTGTCGGGACACGGGGTTGCCTCTGCATTGTTATCAGTATCGGTGACGCATCATTTGTCGCAGATGATCAGAAACCGTCAATCTGCGGCTGATGACGAATCCTGCGATTCAAACCTCATCAGTCCTGCATCGCTGGCGCGTAATTTGAATACACTATTTCCCATGGAAGCGGTCGGCCGTCACTACTTCACATTCCTCTACGGTGTCCTCAACGTGAAAAAACGTACCTTTTGTTTTGTCAGCGCCGGCGCCCCAGGGCCACTGGTGGTGCATGCAGATGGATCCGCTGATATACATGATGTACCCGCGGTACCCATCGGCATGTTCCCGGATTCGGAATATGAAGACACGCTTATAGAACTGCAGCAGGGCGACCGCCTGTACCTTCATACAGATGGATTGTATGAAGAGCGAAACCCCGGGACACGGGAGCAATTTGGTCGCGATCGCATGCGAACAGAACTGTGCGCTGCGTCAACAGACCCTTTCGTCAAGAGTCTCGACGGTTTGTTCCAGTCGATTATTTCCTGGCGTGGCAGCGATCTGCTCTCCGATGATATCGCTGTACTGGGTTGCGCGATTCACGCGGCGAACCCTGATTAATTGAAAGAAACCATGCAGGGTGTGCAGAAAACACCCTGCTGAATCAGATGTTTGCCAGCATCGTCAGCTCATGGAAGATGAGCAGTGAATAGAGCGGCACCAGTGCATAAATCAGATACCGTACAGCGACATACTTGTATATCCGGAAGTTGATGTGCATCACCAGAACGATCAGTGCCGCCCCGGTCATTGACATCTTCACGACCGTGAAGATGTGCGTATCTTTCTGAATGAGCCAGTCCATCAGGCCATTGAGCTCAACGGCCCCCTTGCTCAGCAGGACAATGGTAAGGAAGGCATCTGCGAAACACAGCAGGATGATGATAACGGTGGCGGCGAACGGCCAGTGTCCATACCAGTCAGTGTAACTGTTTAATTGGTCATCATCGCGTCGTAAATGTCGGCGTCGATAGTGCCTTAATGAGCCGAGCACGGTTTTCAGAGAAGGCTGGCGCCGCGCCTGCAGACGCTGATCGGTTGACTGCTCGTTCGTTGTTTCCGGAGGCTGACTCATGAATCGTCACCCTGCAACGCCCCCCGAACCTGTATTTGAATGAATACCATTTGCATTCCTTGTTCGCCGTATGACAACATATATATAACATACTATATTCAAGCACACTTGAAGTACATAGTTTGAAACCATATGCGCTTTAAAGGGTAAGCTACTGTATTAATTGTATTACTATATTTATTGCATCCATCATTCATGTATCTATCGTCATGGTTTCGTATTTCCAGAGACGTTTACCCGGACACGCTTCTGACGACAGGCCAGAACCCGATAGACGGGTAACGAGGACCAGGCAGCCAATCTGAGTAGCAAGCCCGACCCCGGTAAGGGCCTTTGTGGTCAGGCGAGGCCGTACACAAGCGGGTAACGCCAGGTTATTTTGTTCCTGAGGCTTTCCTGATTGCCGTTGAATGGCATATATAAACAATTACAGATCAGTATTTCTTCTGTATTTCTGTGACTTATTTTGATATTTTAGTGTTGGCTATAACGAATATTATTTTTTCTGGTTAAACCGTACGTTACATTTAAGTTAATCACCATTTCGGTATTACTCTCGGAGGAGACAAAAAAATGGCAGATCTGTTTTCTGAAGAATGGATGAAGAGTTACATGGAGCAGTGGAATGCTGAGCCAGAACTCTCGGATGCACTTGCGAAAATCAACTTTAATTCAGTGATCGCATATGGTTTTGATGGTGAGGATACGCCACGCGGCTATATCAATGTCGTCAATGGCAAGGCTGAGGATGCGGGTATTTATGACGGTCAGGAGATGAACTGGGATCTTCGGGCGACCTTTGATAACTGGAACAAGTGGCTGGTCAAGCCACCGGGGATGATGGGGCTGGGTATGGCCTACACCTCGCGTAAAATCAAGTTCAACGTGGGTGATTATGGTGCAATGATCAAGGACCCGCGTATGGCAGGTCCATTTATCAAGAGTTTTACAGTAATGGGGCGCGCCTGATTGGTGCGTTTTTTTGATGGGTTTGTGGATAACAATAATAGTAAGTAATTGCTCTCCGCTAACGCTTGAAGAGTACATAAGAAACCCGTGAGGATTCGTTAATAACCAAATAGTCTTGGCCGATGTTCAGGATGGCGCTGTTTCGACAGCGCCGTATTCTTCAAAGGACCAGCGGTCCAAGTTATGTCATGTGTGTGAGGATTAACTATGTTAATCAAAAAGCTGGCAATATACAGTCTTCTGTCCGGATACCTCATGAGTTCCGGTGTAGTGGCACAGGCACCTGAAGAATCCGTTATTACCGTTCCAAGCATCCCCGTTGGGGCGGCAGTATCCCTCGGCGGAACCGTTGTTCCCTACAAGGAAGTTACCTTTTCTGCACAGATTCCAGGCCGTATTGAAAGTATTGCTGGCGAAGAGGGAGACCATTTCGAATCCAGCGCTGAATTAATCGCAATTAACATTGATGACCTGCTGGCACAACGCCGATCTGCCTGGGCAAACCTGGCGAATGCCGAGGCGGCATTACGTAATGCCGGTGTGCAATACAGCAGGGAGATAATTTCACCCTATGGCGGTGAAGCGAATGACTCCATGGGTGGCATGGGCTCCATGATGAAGAATTTCACCAACCCCATGCAAGGCTTCATGGGTGGCGGTTCTTCTCCCGGCTATGATCGTTACGCCCAGCGCTATCAGTCTGGCACACAGCTGGAACAGGCGCGTTCACAGATTGTCTCTGCCCGTTCATCGATTGATGCCATCGACACCAAGATTCGTGATGCAAAATCGGTGGCACCCTTTGACGGTGTCATCACCAGGAAACTGGTCGAAGTGGGTGACCCGGTACAACCCGGCCAGCCAATGCTGGAATATGCCGATGTTTCAACGCTGCAGATCAAGGTCGAAGTCCCGGCGCGCCTGATGCCGGGCGTCAAGAAAGGCATGGTCTTTCCGGCCCGTCTGGATGTGGGTGATGTCGATATCCAGGCGCGCGTTCAACAGATCTTTCCGATTGCCGACCCGGATCGCCATACCGTAACCGTGAAGCTGGATTTGCCGCAGGGGGTACCGGGTGGTCCCGGCATGTATGCAGAGGTCATGATCAACGACATCAATGCCAAGGTACGTGAACTGCCGGTCGTGCCGAGGAATGCACTGGTGTGGCGCGGCAGCCTGCCAGGTATCTATGTCATGAATGAAAAAAACCAGCGCGAGCTGCGACTGGTAAGGACCGGCGATGATGTGGGTGCTGATGGCGTGGCAATTCTGTCCGGATTGCGTGCAGGTGAGCGTGTCATCGTCAAGGGGAGTGACTCGGCCGAGCCGAACAGCGCGTGGCAATAAAATAAACCGGAACAGTAAGCTGATATGGCAGGATGCCTGCAACCGTATGAAGACCTGATACGGCCCTGAATAAGTTTAAATAGCAATCAGTACGGGATAACAACAATCACAAACAGCGACTGTACTGAACAAGGCATATTAGAAGGCGGAAAAAAGTATGGCTGATCAAGAAAAGAAATTTTCTACCCCTATGAATTACGACGCCCATTCACTGGGTATTGCGGGTAGAACAGCTCGGTTATTTATCACCTCCCCGGTGACACCCATGATCCTGATCGTGTCACTGTTCGTCGGTCTGATCGGCCTGATGTTCACCCCCCGCCAGGAAGATCCGCAAATCTCGGTGCCGATGATCGACGTGTTCGTCCAGTACCCGGGTGCCTCTGCCGAGCAGGTAGCCAGCCTGGTAACCGAGCCCCTGGAACGCATCCTGATGGAAATACCCGGTGTGCGCCATACCTATACAGCCACAGAGCGTGGCCGTGCCATGGTAACGGTACGTTTCAAGGTAGGTGAGGAGATGGGGGCCTCAATAGTCAAGGTCCATGACAAACTGCAGTCCAACATTGACAAGATTCCGCCCGATGTCTCTCAACCCCTGGTCAAGCCGGTAGGTGTTGACGACGTCCCGGTGGTGACGCTGACCCTGTGGTCAAAGGACGTGGATGACGGTGCCCTGCGGTTACTCTCGCTGGACCTGTTGCAGCGACTGGGCGAAGTCAAGAATGTTGGCAAGGGATTTATTGTTGGTGGCCGGGAAGACCAGGTCAGGGTTGAAGTAATGCCCGAGCGCCTGTCCGGCTACGGCATCAGCCTGCAGCAGGTTGCACAAACCATCCAGACCGCCAATTCTGAAAAGACGGCCGGTGACGTCGAATCGGGCGGCTTGTCATTCGCTGTACGCACCGGATCATTCCTCACCAGTGCCAAGGAAATTGGCCGTCTGGTGATTGCCATCCGGCAAGGATCTCCTGTCTATGTGCGCGATGTTGCGCGGGTTTCCCAGGAGCCCTCAGAGCCTAACCAGATGGTTGCCTTTTTTACCGGCCCGGCCTACGAGGGAGATACCGAGAGTGCTGACGGAGCCCCGGCGGTTACAGTCGCCATTGCCAAGAAGGAAGGCACCAATGGCGTCAAGGTAGCCCAGGCGATCCTGAAGCGGGTTGAGGCACTCAAGGGAGACCTGATTCCCGCCAATGTCAATATCACCGTGACGCGTGACTACGGCAAGTCGGCTAATGACAAGGTAAACGAACTGTTGCAGGCCATGCTGGAAGCAGCAGTGATCGTTTCAGTATTATGCCTGGTCGGTCTGGGTGCGCGCGCGGCCTTTGTGGTCATTGCCGTTATCCCGGTCGTTATTCTGTTGACGATCTGGTGGGCCATGATGATCGACTACACCATCGATCGCGTCAGCCTGTTTGCGCTGATTTTCTCTATCGGTATTCTCGTCGATGATGCCACCGTGGTGGTCGAAAACATCTTCAGGCACTGGCTGGAAAAGGGCAAAACCAGCGTCGCACTTGCTATAGACGCGGTTCGTGAGGTGGGTAACCCGACCATTCTTGCAACCTTTACCATTATTTCCGCGTTGTTACCCATGGGCTGGGTGAGTGGCCTGATGGGACCCTACATGCGTCCGATACCGGTGCTGGGTTCCTCGGCGATGTTTTTCTCCCTGCTGGCCGCATTTGTTTTCACACCCTGGATGGCCGTAAAGGTCGCGCCCAGGATGGAAGCCCTGAAGAAAGCAGAAGCAAAGGAAAAACGTGCGCATGAGCGTATCAGTCGCTGGTACCGGCCGATCATTATGCCACTGGTCAACAACCGCAAGCTGGGACTGCTCTTTCTGTTCAGTATTATCGGTATGACCGCTGCCCTGTGTATCACGTTCTATACACAGCATGTCGCTGTAAAAATGCTGCCCTTTGATAACAAGCCCGAGTTTTCGGTGATTGTTAACATGCCGGAAGGCACGGCGATGCCGGATACGGCGAACGTGACCCTGCAAATAGCCGAGGCCGTTCGGGCAATACCGGAGGTAACCGCGGTGCAGGCCTACACGGGTACCGCGCAGCCGTTTAATTTCAACGGTATGGTGCGTCACTATTACCTCCGCGAGCGTGCCTGGGAAGGCGATCTGCTGGTCATGTTGAAGGACAAGGACGAACGTGAACGTGGCAGTCACGAAATAGCCGTTGAGGCACGTACAATTCTCAAGCCCATTGCCGATCGGATGGGCGCACGTATTGCTGTTGTTGAAATGCCCCCCGGCCCACCGGTGCTGAACACGGTTGTTGCCGAGGTGCACGGCCCGGACGCAGAAACACGACGCCAGGTTGCCGCCGACCTGGTGGCCATGTTCGATGCCGTTGAGGACGTGGTGGATGTCGATACCTACATGACAGACCCGTATGAATACTGGCGTTTCGATGTAGATACCGAGAAGGCCGTCCGTCGCGGTATTTCGGTGGACACCATCAATGGCAGTCTCGCCATGGCAATGGGCAGTTTCAGGCTGGGGGATATCAAGCGGGGTTCTGTCCTCGAACCGACCTATATTGTCATGAAGATCCCTCTGGCCGTTCGTTCCCAGGTGTCGCGTCTCGGCGATTTGCCGATCCCGACGAACGATGGCAAGACCATTCCGCTGTCTGAACTCGGTGAATTCAAGAAGGGCTACGAGGACCCCACTATCTATACCATCGATCTGCGTGGCGTCGAATACGTGACGGCCGAGATGCAAGGTCGACTTGGCGCCCCGATTTACGGCATGCTCGATATCGAGGACATGGTGAAGGAATACACCACACCGGACGGGGTCAAGATGGGGACCATGCCGTGGAATCTGTTTGGTCCGCCTGCGGATGACACCGTGTCCGCTTATGAATGGACCGGCGAATGGACGGTAACCTACGAGACCTTCCGTGATATGGGTGGCGCTTTCATGGCGGCATTGATTCTGATTTACGGCCTCATCGTCTGGGAGTTCAAGAACTTCGCACTCGCAGGTCTGATTATGTCGCCAATACCCGTCACCATGATGGGCATCATCCCCGGCCACTGGATCATGGGTGCCGAGTTCACGGCTACGTCCATGATTGGCATGATCGCGCTGGGCGGCATTATCGTGCGGCAATCCATTCTGATCGTTGAGTTCGTGAAGATAGAAGTCGCCAAGGGTCATGAGGTCAAGGAAGCGGCAGTAAAAGGCGCGGAGTTGCGCATGCGCCCTATCTTTATTACTTCGCTGACCCTGATGGCAGGTGCCTTTGCCATTCTGCAAGACCCGATCTTTAATGGTATGGCAATCAGCCTGTTGTTTGGTGCAGGTGTCGCGACGATTATGGCCCTGCTGATTATCCCGCTGGGTTGTATCAGTGCACGGCGGCAGTTCTACGTCGAAACCAGCGATGATGGCCAGATAAAAGTCAGCGCTGCATACGCGATGGTGGAACATGAAGCCGTAGCGAAGAAAGCCGAGAAGTCTGGCGGCACGTCCCTGTTTATGCGTTTGTGGGGTGCCATATTCTCTGTGTTCTCGTGGGTATTTCTCATCATCAAGGCCATGTTCACCATGATCGGGATGGGATTCAAGTCACTGTTTGGCCGTTCGGGTGGCAGTACACCACCCCCACCGCGGCAACCGGGAGGAGGGACTCCGCCACCGCCAAGGGGAGGCGGCACGCCACCCCCACCACGGCAGGCACCCCCGAGCAAAGCCAGGGGTACGCCCCCGCCACCACGGGAAGTAATGCCCAGTGAGGCGAAAGCAGCAACCCAGCCACCACGGGAGGCCCCGCCGAGCAAGGTCAAGGGTACGCCCCCGCCACCGCGGGAAGCTCCGCCGAGCGAGGTCAAGGGCACACCCCCGCCACCGCGGGAAATGCCGCCAGCCGCGAAGGTTGAGGCGCCGGCCCCTGCGCCAGAGAAAACGACGCCGACAGCGAAGGTTGAGGTACCGCCCCCTGCGCCAGAGAAAACGACGCCGACAGCGAAGGTTGAGGCACCGCCCCCTGCGCCCAGGAAATCGGCGACTGCAACCAGCGAGTCACAGGAAGCGGCTACTGTGGACAAGACACATGCCGATGAAGATACAAACGGCGCTGTCGGTAGCAAACGACGTGGTATACGTTTGAAGCAGGATTTGGACTAAGCTGGTAATAACAGGACCAATAAACAACCGGTGCCATAAGAAACAGGAGCAGATAATGAAGCGTCGATGTGAATTTGTGAGTGGCATGGCTGTACTATCATTAATACTGGTGACCGCCCCCGTGCTTGCCGATGAACCCGTACCGAACACTAAATTCACCTACACGGATGACTGGGCGGTTGTCTCCGCACCGCCGCCACCCGGCCCCTATCGTGCGGTCAATATTGATCCCCGCGTGCCCGGCGTAGATGCCATCCCGCCACTGCCTATGGATGCCGTTAGCCCCCCCGCTGAAAATGTCATCCCCGCAGAAGCCATGGCTAACGCGCCAGCTGCCGGGATACCGGCCACTCGTCAGACAGCAGAAACACCTGCTGCAGACCTGAACAGGCAACGGACAGCTCAACCCGGAATCCCGGGCCGCACACAACGCGCCGCGCCGTCTCCACAGGGCTACTACTATCCTGCGCCATCGCGTTATCCGGCACAGCCACATTCTGTTGCACCAGCGGCACCACCTGCCGCTTATCCCGGCTACCGGACGCAACCTGGCTACGGTTACTATGGTTCACCGGCATACAGACAGGGACAACATCAGGTACCGCCACCACCCCTGTATGATTCCATGATGAGGAATCAGTCTCCGGCTGGAAAAGGGACACCTTGAGGTGAAGCCCTTCCACCAGATAATTAACGGCTATGATTCAGCGCTCAGTATCATTTAACACATCATGGATATTGAGATTCTTACTATTGATTTCAGTCGCGTTAAACAGTGCCTGTGAGAATGAAGAAAATATTAGGCCGGAAATACAGTCCGAACCTTCAGATCCGCCATTGCCCGTCACGGAGTGGTATCCCGCGCCCAAATACCGACAGCGGCCACCGGCTTATGCACCTGTCCCTGCAACCCAGCAACAACCTGTAATGGCACCTTCAGCCTACCAGGGGAGCACCCTTCAACAGCCGTGGGGTACCGCGGCACAGCAACCTGTGTATAGCGCGCCTCAGTTTGTATACCAGGCACAACCCCCGGCAAATCAATATCAACAGCCTCCGGTATGGGCAGGCCAGCAACCCGGGGGCACTTACCAACAACCCATGGCTCCCCAGTATCAGTATCAGTATCAGTATGCCCCGCGACCCTGGGGCAATATAACGACACCAAACAGCAGTCAGAAGGCCACCAGGTCAACTGATGCCTGGCCACAAGGCGGCTATGTTGCACCGTGGAGCATGCCGCAAACGGGAAGCTTTCAGAGTGGGACAGCTGCAGGACAACCGGGCCAGATAGCACCCGGAGCTGTATATTACGATTACAACTGGTAATGTCTCCTGGAGGAGAATGCGCCGCATATATAACAGACAACAGGGCTGCTGGCGATCGTTTAAGATGATAGATATGGTCGCTATCGGCTATATGGCCCTGTACAGGGCCGACAGAACATTGGATTAGAACCGGAATACCGGTATTCTGATGTGATCAGTGATAGTAGCTCCTCGCAGTTGCTGATCTTGGTAGTTTGGCGAGGGTAGACGCTTGTGGTTAAGCTGCAAGTACATTGTAAATAATGATGAGGTATTCAAGTATGAAAATGCTAACAAAAACTCTGTGTGTGGCCGCAATTGCCGGTCTTGCTGCACTTCCGATGACATCCGCACATGCGTGGGGCGGTTGGGGTCCATGGGGCGGCGACCGTGGCTACGGTGGTAATGACTGGATGGGTGATGGCTGGGGTGATGGCTATGGCGACGGCGATTTTGACGGCGACTTCGGCTTCAACATGAGCGGTAGCGGCCGCGGCCACGGCCGTGGTTATGGCCGTGGTCATGGCCGTGGTTATGGCGATTACTATGGCCGTGGCTACGGTTACGGTGGTTACGGTCCTGGTTATGGTGGTTATGGTCCTGGCTATGGCTATGGTGCTCCATACGGTGGTGGTTATCCGGTGGCTCCATACGGCGCAGCACCAGTAGCACCGGCAGCACCGGCTGCTGCCCAGTAAGCAGGCTTGATCGTAAACGGGCCGGCGCAGCAATGCGCTGTGCTCGTTTTACGTTTTTCAATGACTAACAGGTAAATTCAGGTAATGATTACTGTTATCGCTAACCTCAAGGGTGGTTCCGGGAAGAGTACAGTCGCATTCAATCTTGCTGTGTGGCTTGAAATCAACGGTCATCATGTGGTTGGCTATGATCTCGACCCGCAATGTACCTTCAGCGATCTCGGGATGTTGCGCAAGGAGATCGGCAATAAACCTGACCTTGAAATTCATCCCGTACGTGCCGTACTGAAAGAACAGCTGTTGTCACACGATGGTGCAGAGGTCATCATCGATGTGGGCGCAGCCAACATGGCCGCCATGAAGGAAGCCATGACAGCAGCAGACCGGATCCTCATTCCGGTTCCGCCAAGCCAGGCGGATGTGTGGGCAACGCAGCGTTTCCTGCATATCATTGGCCCGGATCTTGAAGCATTAAAAGTTAACGGCATCCATAAAACACTGGCGTTTGTTAACCGCGCCGACACGAACAAATCCATACGTGAAACACATGAAACCGAAGCAGCATTAAAAATGTTACCCGGTATCGATGCTGTTTTGCCTTACAGATTAAGAATGAGAACCAGTTTTCGCCGCTCACTCAGCGAGGGTCTGACGGTATTCGAAATGTGGCCGCGCGGCAAAGCAGCTGATGAGCTGCGCGCACTGGCCCGGGCGCTTTATCCTGATGTTGTTAATCACTGATCTATCCAGGCTCAAGGAGCAGGCATGATGAATCTTCTTGCACGCATTCTCAGTCACGGTTTTGCATTTGCCGTCGTTGCGTCAATCATTATCGTTTTAATGTACCGTGGCGAGTTTTCGGCATGGGAATTACCTGAATTTCTCGCAATTAATGGCCAGCCCAGGGCTACGGACAAGGCTGATTCAGGGACTGTAGACCGTATGGTCGATAAAGAGAAGCTGCCGGCTGTTTCACCACTGGCATCACCCGGCTCGCCTGAAGAAGCAGCGGCGCCCGCATCTGCGGCCACTGCCGGTGACGAGGTCCCATCTGGCGAGGGGATTCCAGCCGCTGGTGGCGAGCCGGACACCGAGTCTGACACCACCCCGGTAACGGACGGAGAGACGGCAGCGGACATTTCCGATGTTGCCAAACCGGATGAGGGCAGTGCTACGGGGCACACGACCGACAGTCCTCCAGTCGAGGCGGATGATGAACCGTCAATGAGCCCCCCGGTAAACCGCGATGACAGCGCTGCTCAGACGACAGATGATGCCTCAGCACAGACGGGCGATGAGACGACTGATGAAAGCGGCTCTCCAGTAGCGGCGGCACCGGCAACAACCATCGAAGAGAGCAGCGACGACAGCACGGTTCAGCCATCTGATGACACAATGGCAACGATGGAAGACGCGGCTGCTGACCAAGCCGCTACAATGCTGGAACCCGCGCCGGTAGCAGTAACGAAGGAGGCTGCACCAGCTGAAGTCATTCCGTCTGTAACAGAAGCGCCAGCCCCTGCAGCGGTAAAACCACCCGTAATGGAGGCACCAGCCCCTGCAGCGGTAAAACCACCCGTAATGGAGGCGCCAGCCCCTGCAACGGTAATACCACCCGTAATGGAGGCGCCAGCCCCTGCAGCGGTAATGCCACCCGTAATAGAAGCGCCAGCACCTGCAGAAGCCACATCGTCAGTAGCCGAGGAACTGGCCCCCGCTGCGGGTA